>DASZJH010000080.1:0-52877 GCA_035948375.1 Chthoniobacterales bacterium | reverse complement strand
CACGTTAAAGCTTCTTGTTTACGGACCAGCGGAATCGGCGAAGCATTAGCGCGTGCGACGATTTGTAATTGCGGCGATTGTCGCGGCCGCAGCACGAACGGCATTTGGTCAAGGCGGTCCGCCGATGATCACTGACGATCCGGGAACGCCAGGATCTGGAAAATGGGAGAACAATATCGCGATCGCGTTTGAACATCGCTCCGGTAAAACATCGTACGATTTGCCGGCGATTGATTTGAATTACGGAGTCGGCGAGCACATTCAGCTTACGCTGCAGACCGCGCCGGTGGTGTTGAGCCGAGAAGATCACAGCCCGGTCGGCGGCATTGGCGGAACAGAGGCAGCATTGAAATGGCGCTTTTTCGACGAGGACAAGAGCGGCGTCGACATGTCGATGTTTCCGCGAATCATCTTCAACATCACGCAATCGTCCGTGCGCCGCGGTCTTTCTGACGACGGCACGCGATTTCAAATTCCATTTCAGGTCGCGAAGACGTTCGGACCGTGGCACGTCGACGGTGAATTCGGTCCGCTGGCGAGCAGCGTTGGACGCAGCGAATTTCTCTACGGCATAATCACTGGTTACGAAATCGCGAAGCCGACGATGTTGATGGCCGAGCTCCACGGTACATCGCGCACGAATTTCACGCGCGACGTGTTGACGGTGAACTTCGGTGTGCGTCACGAATTTACGGAACATCAGATCCTGATTCTCTCATTAGGGCATGAGATTCGATCGCCCGATCAACCGACAGCCCTAATAGGCTATTTCGGAATGCAGTTCGTTTATTGAGCGGTGACTTGTTGGGAACGCGCGTCAATGCGCTTTTGACGCCGGCTTTTGCGGAAAGATCAGGATCAGCGCGACGATCACGACCAGGAGCGCGAGCGACGCGGAGTACCGGCTCAACGCCAGTCCTCCTTGCGCGTGCGGTTTGTCGAGAAAATCGCCCACGACGGCTCCGAGCGGTCGAGTCAAAACGAACGCGGCCCAAAATAAGATGACGTGTGAAATGCTCGTGAAGTAGTAAAGGAAAGCGGTTAATACGAGTGCACCACCGAAAACGGCCGCAGCACCGAGATATCCCATTTCATTCGTATCGGCGACCCAATCGCCGAGCGCCGTACCGAGTGTCTGCGAGAACATGATCGTCACCCAGTAAAACACTTCGACCTTCGGCGTACTTACCGTCTCGATCGATATGCTCCCGGTCGACCAACGCCAGATGAGGAGCGACGCGATCACACAGATTAGTAATATCGTCGAACCGCCGGTGTAACCGATACCTAGCGATCTGGTACAATAATCGGCCAGCGTTGTGCCAACCGTCGTCGTTGCGACGATCGTCAGCCAATAGAGGAACGGGTGAAATTTTTTCGCCTTTATTTGCACCAGCACCGCGGCGACGAAGATCACACCGAATATCGCCGTTCCGATCAGATAACCCGTACCCTTCGCCTCAGGCGTAGTTTCGCCAAGCCACGACATCGTCACGGCATCGCCGCCGGTTTCGCCCAGCGTGGTCGCGAGGATCTTAATGATCCAGAAGAGAAGCGTTACCCTTGGCACCTTGGCAACGAGCTCCGATCCCTTTTCGTCCATTTTATGCTCTTAAAATCATTGCGAGCTCCCGGGCAACGTAATGGCCGTCGAAGATCGACGAAACGATATGGATGTGCCAGCTAAAATTGTGTGCTTAGAATGGAATCGGCTCTCGGTTACTGAACGGCTGTTGACCGATGCTACCGTGCAACGAGCGATCTTGAACAACAGTCACGATTCCGACAACAATCCCACGTGAACTGGTTGCGATCAGTCGCTGATTTCTTCGGGCTCAAGCGCAACCTGGCCATCCTTCTCCTCGCGATCCTTGTCATCGGCACAGGCGAGGAACTCTGGATGCGTTTTGTGCCGAAATTTCTCCAGGCGCTCGGCGCGGGCGTTTTCGTGATCGGCCTTTACGATGCGATCCGCACCTTGCTCGGCGCGGTTTACGCCTATCCCGGCGGCGTGATTGTTGATCGTTGGGGACATCGCCGCTCGTTTCTACTGTTCAACATCGTCTCGATCGTCGGTTATGCCCTCGTTCTGTTGATTCCACATTGGGGCGCGGTCATCGCCGGAATGTTTCTCTTTCTTTCGTGGAGTTGTTTCTCGTTGCCCGCGACGCTTTCTCTGGTCGCCGCAGCGCTGGAGGCAAATCGCCATTCGATGGGAATCGGCGTCCAAATGGTGATCAGACGATTGCCGATAATGATCGCACCGTTTTTCGGTGGAATGTTGATCGATCGCTTCGGCGTAGAGGGCGGGGTTCGGATCGCGCTCGTGATTTCGATCATTCTTTCCGGCGCGACAATCTTCGTGCAGCAAAAGTTCGAAGACGAATCCAAACCCGAAGCAGCGCCGGAAGCGCGGCTAAATTTCTGGCAGAGCTTGCGCGCGTTCAATTCGCCGATGCGCCGATTGCTGCTGAGCGACATCCTGGTTCGATTTTGCGAACGGATCACCTATGCCTGGGTGGTAATTTTTGCGATGGATTATATCGGCGTGAACGCAAAGGAAGTTGGCGTGTTGATCGCCGTGGAAATGCTCGCGGCGACGCTATGCATCATACCCTCGTCGTACTTTGCCGATCGTTACGGACGTGAACCGTTCGTGATCGTGACCTTCATCATGTTTACGCTTTTTCCTATCAGCTTGCTTGTCTCGCGGAGTTTCGCGGCTCTGCTGGTGGCCTTTGCGATTCGCGGTTCTAAAGAATTCGGCGACACCTCCCGCAAAGCTCTTATCATTGGATATTGCGATCCGGCTCGGTGCGGCCAAATGGTCGGCGCGTACTATTTAGTACGAGACTTGATCGTGAGCCCGGCCGCTCTTCTCGGCGCTTATCTCTGGAAGCAGGGAGCCGAGCTCAATTTCCTCGTTGGGACCGGGTTCGGAATCGCCGGCACTATTTTTTATATCAAGACGATCCGAGACCAGCGCGAAGACGAGTTGGAAAATATGAAAGAGGAAATCGCGCGCCGCAGATTCAAGTAAACCTGACGCGACTGTGTTCTATTTCGGAACTTCGCTCGAGTCGCCCAAGTATTCCCAGCGCTGGAGCGAAATCGGCACGTTGCCGTTTTTCCAAACGAAATCGTGGAACGCGCGCAGACGAAACTTGTCGCCTTCCTTCATTCGCGCTTCGGCCAGGAATTTCATGATTTGGAGCTTGCCGATTTGGTAGTCGATGGCCTGGCCAGGTGAAGTTGAGAACGCGATCGCTTCCTGTCGCGCGGTCTGCTCATCCATCGGCACTTTTTCCTGCAGGTATTTTGCGGCCTGTTCGAGTGTGAACTGGCCCAGCGCGAGTTTCACATCCACTTCCACGCGCAGCGCGCGCAACCGCATGAAATTGTAAATAATCTCGCGGGTGTGTGGGCTGTCGTCGAACAATCCCGCCTGCAGCATCATCTCCTCGGCGTAAAAGCCGATCCCCTCGTTCGGACCGGAGTCATAATAATGCCGGCGGATCGGGTCCTGGTGTTTCCAGGAAACGCAAAGTTGAAAATAGTGACCGGGAATTCCTTCGTGCACACAGATCGGTCGCGGATCCATCGCAGTCGCGCGCCAGAAGTAACCGAGTTTGTCCGACGGCTCTGGCACGTAGCGAATGCAGTTTTCGTTCAACCGCGACGGTGAAGTGAAATCGTCCGTTTCAGTAAATCCGAGTGCGCGCAAATATTCCGGCGTCGGCCGCAGCGTCCAATGCTGGATCCAATCTGGCACAGTAACAATCTCCCGCTCGACGAGAAATTTTCGGACCTGCTGTTCCTTCGCCGCAGCATCCGCGATCCATTTGTCGATGTTGTCGGCGATCTTTAGCGGCGGCACATCCTTGTTGCGGTTCTTCTCGTAAGCTTCGAATGCGGCCGCGCGGTTCCATTCCTGCCGGCCCATCGCCAAAAGTTCTTCCGGCGAAAACGGCATCAGCGCGACCTTTTTGAGAAAGAAAACGTAAGCGTCGCGCCCGAGTGCGGTTTGCTGCGGCAACGTCGGCAATTTTTGTTGGAGAGCAGCCCGAAATCTCTCGAGCGCTTCGGCCGCACGATCGACTGCGTTTTTCAAATCGGCTTCACTTAGCGCGGTCGAGGACTGCAACGTGGCAGCCATCTTGCGAAGTCGTTCGCCCACGCCGTCGAGCGCCTGAATCGCAACGGAAGCAAACGGCGCCGGAGGTTTGTCCAAATTCGCCACCCCCTGTTCCAGAATCGTCGGAATGTTTTGAATTCGGGTCAGAATCTCGCGACTGCGCGCGGCATCGTACGGTCCGGGAATAGTCAACGCCTCAGTGAGCGCTGTTAGAGTTTGCTCGATGTAAAATGTCGGATCGCGTTTCCACCGCGGATTGATTTCGAGCTCCCACCGCACCCGCGCCAACGCCGAGCCGATCAGTTTGTAGTCGACCTGTCTCGGGATCGGCGAGTTGTTGATGTCAATCTTCCTCCAGCGCGCTTCGAATTCCGCCAGATCTTTGCGGCGCTTGTCGATGCTCGCCTGCGACCAATCACGGGTTCCGCCCGGCCGTTCCATTCGGGGGACATCGTCGCCATTGAACGGTGCAAACTTCGCGCGCCACGACCAGAAATCGTCGGCGAGTTTCTCGAGCGCGCTCGTGCCCTGCGCGTGTAGCGACATCGTCGAAGCGATTAGCAATAAAATGGTGAATGTTTTCGTCATCGTGTTTCCAATCAATCAGCGTTTTGTCGAATCGTGATCACATTCGGTGTTTTTTCGGGACGATACATCGATGCGCCGTAGAAAATCGCGGCCGTTTTCGGTTTCGCGTAGCGAGTCTTTTGCAACTGCGCGTCCCAGTACTCTATATAAGAGCAGTTCGCGGTCTTCGTGCTGCCGGGAATCGGCACGTAACGATTTTCGGTCAGCGTCAAGAACGCGGATTCGCCCGGCAACGGAATCGGTGCGGCCCAATTTGGCGAGAGCCGCACCACGCGCGGGCCGTTGAGATCGAGCGCCGAACAAGTGTCGCCATCGCTGCTGTTCAAGTGCAACCCGAAGAAGGCCACTCGAAGCAAACCTTCGATCAGAAATACTCGATCTGGATTTTGCCGCTCGTGCAAAATTTCGTAGACGCCAACGAATCCCGGCAGGGTTCCGAAGTCGGCCTGGAGTCCGGTCTTCAAATAATGGATCACATAGTGTTTGCCATGATGTTCGCCGTCGACCTGATCGTCGGGATCTTTTGGATCTTCCCGCAAAATCAATTCGACCGAACCGTCGGGCGTTTCGTAAGTCTGGCTCCCCCCAATCGATCCCGTTTGACCCGCCGACGCGGATTCCTCCGGCGCAGGCGACGAGCTCGATTCGTTTGTTTTCGGAACCTCGCGATTTGTGAAATACGGCGACGTCTTGGTTTGCTCGTACCAATCCGGAGCCGAATCCAGTTTCTTCAAGCCGCCGCCCAGAGGTTCGATACTCCAAAATTCGAGCGGGCTGTTCGTTTTTTGTCGGGTGAAAACAATATTGGTTCCCTCAGGAGTAAAGATCGGATCGATATCCTGGCCAGATTTGTCGTTGGTCAACTGGCGCAAAAACTTTCCGTCGTCCCGATACAAATAAAGATGCGAATGGCTGACGCCTTCAGCCTGCAAATAGCGAATGGCGACAACGATCTCTGACGCAGCCCGAACGTATGGCGCAAACAAGAAAACCAGCGATAACGCAATGACCGTTGCCGAAGGTAACTTCATTAACGCAGCGGCAGATCGATCGCGCTGGAGTGCTCGGCGTCATGATAAATTTGCACGTGGCAGGCGCGGGCGTCTTTGCCCGTTTCATCCGCAACCACACCGCCGGAGCAATAGTTTTTCTGCCAGAAGATCGAGTTCACCGCAGTCACAACCAGCCGCAGCCGGCTGCCTTTCATTAACTTTCGGGCGACAAATAAACCGGGATTGAAATCGCATTTCACAATCTCGCCCGGCTTGACGAGTTTCCCTTCGCGTAACGATTCGCGGTAACGCAGCCGGCGCACATCGCTCCATAAAGAGATGCTCGTGCCGTCAGGTTGGATTTCGTAAAGATCCGCCTCAAGATCGACATCGGGCGTATCGATCGACAACCAAACCGTGGCGGCCGGGCAACCGACGAGCGGCGTTTCCTTCGGCAACGGACCGGTGTGATAAACAAGACCGTCGTTGCCAATACTGAGCGGCAGCTTCTGGTCGAGGTTGCCGGCTTTTTCGTTCGACTCAACTCCTTCCACTTCCTCGCCGCGTCGAGTATCGAGCGGATCGTAAACGAACTTATCCGTGCCGCCCTTTGGCTTTGGTTCGGTCAAGCTTCCGGAACGAAAGACGCCGTTCGCATCACCATTTTTTGAGTCGAAATAGAATGTCTTCGGGTTCGCGATCAGGTTCGCGTAGCTGTCAGTGTATTTCCATTCACCGTTCGCGCCCGAATTTCCAGCCGCGATCAGATAATAGGCGACTTGATTTTTCAGGAACGCCGGCCTGGCGCCGTTCTTCATAGTCCAATCGTACCACTGACGATGCAGATCATTTAGATCGACAATCGCATCTTTGCCGAATTTCACGCCACCAACTTCATCAGTCGGTGTGCGCGTGCCAGCGTGGTCCCACGGTCCAATGATCAGAAAATGTTTCGGGCGTATTTCGGGTGACGCGTTAGCGATGTGATCGCGATAAAATGTCATCGCGCCCAGTTCATCGCCGTCGTACTGGCCGGTAATCGTTAGAATCGGGAGGGTGAGCTTTTTGAATTGATCGACGGTTGGGGCCATCGCGTCGTAGTAAGCCTCCGCCGTCGGATGTTTCAGGATTCGTTGAAAGCTGTCCGACGGATTTCCGACAAATGAATCGAACGTGTTGAACGCGACGTGTTTCTTGTAAGCATCGAGATACTTCGTTCGCCAAAATTTGGAGTCGCCGAAAAGGTTTTGCTGGCCGGCCTTTCCGCTGGTGAACGTGAACCATTGCATGTCGTACATCTCGCCGACGTTTTGGAGCGAGGGGTAATCCAGCGGCGGATGCGCGGCCGCGGCCGGAACGATCGTCGCCAGGTGCGGGGGAAGTTCCTTGGCCGTCGCCCATTGATCGAACCCAGCGTACGATCCACCCCACATCGCGACTTTTCCGTCGCAGAACGGTTGTTCCGCCAGCCACTCGACAACGTCATGACCATCCTTTGGTTCCTGACCGAACGGCTCGAACTCGCCGCCAGAATTTCCGCGGCCGCGAACATCGACAAGCGCGAAGACGTAGCCGTGCGAGGCGAAATATGAAGCTCGCGGATGGTAACTGTCGGAAATGTACGGCGTCAGGGTAAAAACGACTGGAGTCTTTGCCGGCGAGCCGTCTGGAGTCTTCGGGAGATAAAGAGTCGCGTTGAGCTCGACCTTATCGCGCATCGGAATCTTTACGCCCCAACGAATGTCATAGTCGGTCGCAGGCGGCGGCGGGCTGGCTTCCGGTTTCGGTTCCGGCGAAGGACCTTTCTGCGGATTTGTTTGCGCTTTGGACGGAGCAAAGATCGACATCGCCAACAGCGGAACCACGAGCAAAAGACGTAACTTCATACCGGAATTCAACCTAAACGGTGCGCCCAAAACAACGCTCAAATCGCGCTCACGCCTTGCCTTATCGCCGCAAAGTTTTTATACCGCCGGGATGCACTTTTCCGCTCACACTCGGTTTGCTGTTCTTGTTCTACTTCTCTTCGCCACCTCAGAAGGTGCCACTCAGGGCGCCGATAAAGTTATCGTTCTGAAAGCGGCGCGCTTGTTCGATGGAAAATCGAAAGCCCTCGTGCAAAACGGCGTTGTGATTGTTCAAGGGAACAAGATCGTAGATGCGGGAAGCAATTTGCCCGAGCCGGCCGACGCGCAGGTGATTGATCTGGGCGACGCCACGCTTTCACCCGGATTCATGGATGGTCACACTCATCTGACAGCTGACTTCTCAGGAAACTTTAACCAGCACCGACTGGACGAACTCGTCCTGAACGTTTCCGAACAAGCGATTGCGGCAACCCGAAATGCGCGCGCGACCATTGAAGCCGGATTCACGACCGTCCGCGATCTAGGGAGCCGGTTTGTCGGAAGCAAGGAGTTTGTCGATGTTGGGCTGCGGAACTCGATCAACAAAGGCGTTATCGTTGGACCGAGAATGCTGGTGGCGACTTTCGGAATTGGCGCGACCGGCGGACATTTCGATGCCACCTCAGGATTTCGGGACATGCTCTTTGGCCGCGAACCCGATTACAGCGAAGGAATTGCCGACGGGCCGGACGCGATTCGGAAAGCCGTGCGGTTTGAAGTAAAAAATGGCGCGGATGTAATCAAGGCGGCGGTTTCCGGCGGCGTACTTTCGTTGGCCGATGAAGTCGACACGCCGCAACTCACGCCGGCGGAAATGGCCGCGCTGGTCGACGAGACGCATCGTCTGCGCAAAAAAGTGGCGGTGCATTGTCACGGTGATCAGGCAGCGAAGGACGCTATCGCGGCAGGAGTCGATTCAATCGAGCACGGTTCGTTTATGAAGCCCGATACCCTGGCGATGATGAAACAAAAAGGGACCTATCTCACGCCAACGTTAATGGCCGCAGAATGGATCGTTCAGAAAATGGGAAATTATCCGCCCGCGTTGCAGGCCAAAGCGAAAGCGGCTTACGACGCGCGGTCGGAGATGTTTCGCAATGCGGTGAAAATGGGAGTGAAAATTTCATTCGGCACCGACGCCGCGGTTTTCCCGCACGGTCAAAACGCGAAAGAATTCAAATTGATGGTCGATCTCGGAATGCCGCCGATCGATGCATTGAAAGCCGCGACCGGAAACGCCGCCGATCTCTTCGGCATCGCACAAAAGAGCGGCACGCTCGAGAAAGGAAAACTCGCCGATGTCATCGCGATGCCCGGCGATCCAACCAATGACATCACAGTCACCGAACGAGTTTCGTTCGTGATGCGAGAAGGCAAAATAATCCGGAACGGGCCCCCAACGCCGCAACCAGTTGCGATTTCGGCTGATATGCCGCAAGAAGTTCCGGCCGATTAAGATTGAATCTCGTCAGTGATTAGATACGACCGCGACGCGAGCCGAATAGCTGTTTGAGTTGATGTAGTAAAGCGAAACGCCGCCCGCACCATACACGCGATAGAACGTGTAAGGCTGGCCATCGAAGAATACCGGATCATTCCAATCGATCAAAATCGGACGAGAAACACTAAACTCAGTGGCTGCGACAGAATCGCTCCAGTTGAGTCGCCAATCGCGGAAATCGCCGCGCCCATCGTAGCCAACGCTACTGTAAGGAGTGTATCTCCAATTGCGGACTCCATTCGTCGGAAACCAGTTATCAGTGAGCGCTTCGCCTTCGCTCTCTAACGGAATGTTACGACTAACGACAGTTCGCGTTCCAACGTTGTCGATCAAAGCCGGCTGAATGTGATCTTCGCCAGCGAAGCGGTACGAATAAAAAGCGATCTCGTAATCCAGGCCGCCCCACTGGCTTAAATTAATTGGATGCCCAAACGCCACATCGAACACCATTACGTGTCTATGATGGCTGGCAGGCGGCATCGACTCACTGGGCGCGGCGGCACTCTCGCGAGCCGGGGCGTTTTCAACCGCTGCGACCTCTTCTTTCGATGCAAGTAAACTCGAATCGCGAAGCGATTTGATCAAAGAATCGCTCGCGCCTTGTGATTTCAGAAGGCCTTCCTGGGGCTGGGTAAGAGGATGCAGGAGCTTTCGCTCGGCCACTTCGTTTTTAATCGAGAACTCCGGTTCGCGCATACGGATCAGCAGCGACAACTCACTAAAGCCGACGGGCTTGGATTGGAGCTGCGGGATAATGAGCAAGGAGGAGGCGGCTACGGCGATTAAGAATCTATAACGAGTAGAGCTTTTCATAACACCCGGGTTTTACCAAGACCAGTAGAGGTTTTGCAAGCCAAAAGGCAACTTTCCGGCAGTCCCGAAAACACCTTTGACAGAAGATAACTTCGCCTTATTGTGCGCTCCCCATTTACCGCAGGAGAGCCCAAAAACTCGTTCGTACTGCAAAAATTTATGCAACAGAAACGCAGCAAACGTTATCGCGCCGCCGCCGAGCAGGTGGACCGCAAGAAGGCTTACAGCCTCACTGAAGCAGTGACGACGTTGAAGAAATTTCCGCCCACCAAGTTCGATCAAACCGTGACTGTGTCGTTCCGGCTCGGCGTCGATCCCAAACAATCGGACCAAATGGTCCGGGGCACGTGCGCGCTCCCACACGGCAGCGGTAAGACAGTTCGCGTGCTCGTTTTCGCTGAAGGTGCGGGGGCGAAAGCCGCGAAAGAAGCCGGCGCCGAATATGTGGGCTTTATGGATCTGATCAAGAAAGTCCAGGAAGGTTTTCAGGATTTTGACGTCGCCGTGGCGACGCCGGCGGCAATGGCTGAAGTTCGGAAACTCGGAAAAGTTCTTGGCCCGCGCGGACTCATGCCGAATCCAAAGGCGGGAACCGTTGCGGAAGACACGGCGAAAGCTGTCCAGGAAGTGAAAGCTGGCCGAGTTGAATTCAAACTCGACAAGAACGGGAATGTCGCGGTTCCGGTTGGAAAATTTTCATTTGAAGAGAACGCGCTCGTTGAAAACAGCAACGCGGTGATTGAAGCGGTAGCGAAAGCGCGCCCGGCGACAGCCAAAGGACGTTATCTTGACGGCATTACCTTAAGCGCGACAATGTCGCCCGGTCTGAAGCTCGATCCGTCACCATATCTTGCCGGACAAGCAGCATAAGATCCACATCATGAGACCAGAAAAAGCCAACATTGTTTCCGATCTCTCGAAAGATTTGAAAGGCTCGTCATTCGTGCTGGTGACCGATTACCAGCACATGAAAGTGGACGATTTCAGCGAGTTGCGAAAACGCTTGGCCGCCGCAGGCGCCCAGGTTCACGTCGTCAAAAATAGCTTCCTTAAGCGAGCAATGGCCGATTCAGGTTTAGCCGCCGGCAATGGGGAGCTGACTGGTCAAACGGCCGTCATTACCGGCGACAAAGATGTTGCCCCGGTGGCGAAGGTTTTAAAAGCGTTCGCCGGCGAATTCAAAAAAGCGATGTTGAAGCTTGGCTTCATTAATCACGCGGCGGTTTCCACTAAAGAGATAGAACAAATTGCTGATTTGCCGCCGCGTGAAATTCTGATGGCGCAATTATTGGGCTTGATACAGGCGCCGGCAACTCGACTCGCAAGGATGTTAAATGAACCGGCCTCGTCGCTGGCGCGGCTCTTGAAAGCGAAAAGCGAAAAGGAGGGCCCGCCCGCAGCGGAAACGGCGGCAACATAAATTTTCTACCGCGCGAGATGGCGCGGTGGAGCGAACAAAACACTGTCCGGATCGTCGGCTGTCGATCTTAATTTTCCGGGAGCTCCCGGAAGCGGCAATTGGAGAAAGAAAATGGCAGATAACAAATCATTAGTAGATCAGATCGTTGGCCTCAGTCTGTTGGACGCCGCAGACATCGTAAAACAACTTGAGGAAAAACTTGGAATCAGTGCCGCAGCGCCGGTGGCGGTGGCAGCAGCACCAGCTGCAGGCGGGGCAGCGGCGCCAGCAGCCGAGGAGAAAGCCACGTTCGACGTCATCTTGAAAGAAATGGGTGCGAACAAGATCGGCGTGATCAAGGAAATCCGTGGCGCGGTGCCCGGACTTGGATTGGCCGAAGCTAAGGCCCTGGTTGAAGGCGCTCCCAAGCCAATCAAGGAAGGCGTAACCAAGCAAGAAGCCGAAGACATCAAGAAGAAGGTGGAAGCGGCCGGAGCGAAGGTCGAAATTAAGTAAATAACCACTTTAACAACGGCCGCCTTGCAAAATGTCTTGCCAGGCGGCCGTTTTCGTTTAGTCTCCGCTTTCGTTAGAAGTAGGGAGACTTATTTTTAACTGCAGTTTGACGGAAAGATTGAATTGGCAGCAAAACAGTGGGGATCGATTTGACAACCCGCGGTTTTGAGGCCATTTTTGCACCCCTCGCTCTCCGGTTGATGCCGTAAGCTCTTGTACGCGTACGGCCGCAAATTATTTGTGGGCCGGCGCGAGAGATTAACCAACCCGTGGCCTGTTGATTATGTCAGAACGAAATTCGGAACGCATCCACTTCGGAACAATCAAGGAAGCCATCGAGCCTCCAAACCTCATTGAGGTTCAACTCAACTCCTACGTCGATTTTCTCCAAAAAGACGTCCCATTTGCCAAACGAAAGAACCACGGCCTCCAAGCCGTTTTCAAGGAAGTTTTCCCAATCGAGAGCTATGACGAAAAGGCAGTCCTCGATTTCAGCCATTACGAAATTGGCGAACCGAAGCTAAGCGCCCTCGAAGCGCAGCGCGAAGGTCAGACTTATAGCGCGCCGCTCCACGTAACGTTCCAGCTTCGCGAGGAAAAAGGCACGAAGGAGGAGAAAGTTTACATGGGTGAGATCCCGCTCATGACCCCGCAGGGCACTTTCGTCATCAACGGCGCGGAGCGCGTTGTTGTTTCGCAGCTCCACCGCTCGCCCGGTATTGCTTTCGAATCGACGGTTCACCTGAACGGAAAAGTTCTCTACAGTTTCCGGATCATTCCTGATCGCGGCTCGTGGATCGAAGTGCAATTCGACACTGCGGATCTGCTTTACATTTATCTCGATCGTCGCAAGCGCCGCCGGAAATTCCTGGCCACCACTTTCCTTCGCGCTCTCGGCTACGGGTCCGACGAGGAAGTCATCAAACTGTTTTACAACATCGAGAACCTGAAACTCAGCGAGAAGCTCGACGAAGAGAAACTCGCAACCAAAGTTCTGACCGCCGAAGTGCGCGACGGCGAAGTGACCGTCGCCCGCGCATTCGAGCCGCTAACGTTGGCTACTATTCGCCAGATCATGGGCCTTGGGATCAAGGAAGTTAAGGTCATCGATATTTCGAACGACGACACAGTCGTCAAAGCGCTCCGCAAAGATCCGGCCCACGACCAGGAAGAAGCGCTCAAGGATATTTACCGTCGGTTGCGCCCTGGAGACCCACCGACGGTGGCGAACGCGCGCGCCTTGCTGAAGCGTTTGTTCTTCGATCCGAAGAAATACGACCTCGGACGCGTTGGCCGTTACAAGATCAATCAGAAGCTCGGCATCGATGTCGATCTTACTGAGCGGATTTTGACCGACAAAGATTTCATCGCAGCGATCAAATACCTGATCAACCTGCGTCGCGGCGAAGGCACACTCGATGATATTGATCATCTTGGCAGCCGCCGCGTTCGGACTGTCGGCGAACTGCTCGCCAATCAGTGCCGCGTCGGCCTCGCTCGCACGGAGCGATTAGTGAAAGAACGCATGACTTTGTTCGACATCAACGTCGACGGAATGACGCCGCAGAAATTGGTGAATCCTAAAGCGCTAAGCGCGGTGATCCGCGATTTCTTCGGTCGGTCTCAGCTCTCACAATTCATGGATCAGACGAATCCACTCGCCGAGCTGACGCACAAGCGTCGTTTGTCGGCGCTTGGACCAGGCGGTCTATCGCGCGATCGCGCCGGATTCGAAGTGCGCGACGTTCATCCGTCGCACTACGGCCGGATTTGTCCGATCGAAACGCCAGAAGGCCCGAACATTGGTTTGATCAGCTCGATGTCGACCTTTGCGCGGATCAATGAGTTCGGTTTTATCGAGACTCCGTATCGCAAAGTCACGAATGGCCGTGTAACCGACGATATCGACTATCTCACCGGGGACAAAGAGGAGAACTTCCTAGTCGCGCAGGCCAACGCACCTGTCGACGGCCGCGGTCATTTCACCGGTGAAAAAGTTTCCGTTCGTTATCGCGGTGACTTCTTGGAAGTCGAGCCATCAAAGGTCCACTACATGGACGTGTCGCCGAAGCAGCTCGTCTCGGTGGCAGCCGGATTGATTCCGTTCCTCGAACACGATGACGCGAACCGCGCGTTAATGGGTTCGAACATGCAGCGCCAGGGCGTTCCGCTGATCGTCTCAGAAGCGCCGCTCGTCGGCACTGGTCTGGAAGCAAAAGTCGCGCGCGATTCGCACGCCGTGCTGCTCGCCATTGATAGCGGGAAAGTCGCGTCAGTCACCGCCGACCAGATTATTGTGACAAAGGATGGCCATGTTCCCGAACACCGGAAGAAGATCAAGAGCGATCCCGAGGAAGGAATTTACGTTTACGAACTGCGGAAGTTCATGCGTTCGAACGCTGGTACGTGCGTGAACCAGAAGCCGATCGTTAAGAAAGGTCAGCACGTTAAGAAGGGTCAAGTCATTGCCGATGGGCCTAACACCCAAAACGGTGAGCTCGCGCTCGGTCGCAACGTGCTGGTGGCCTTCATGCCATGGCACGGTTACAACTTTGAAGACGCCATCATGATCTCGGAAAAGGTCGTGAAGGACGACGTCTACACGTCGATTCACATCGACGAATTCGAGATCGGCGCCCGCGACACGAAGCTCGGCCCCGAAGAAATCACCCGCGACATCCCGAACGTTAGCGAGGAGGCTTTGCGAAATCTCGGACCGGACGGAGTGGTTCGTATCGGCGCGGAAGTTAAGCCCGGCGATATCCTGGTCGGCAAAATTACGCCTAAGAGCGAGACCGAACTCGCGCCGGAAGAGCGATTGCTCCGCGCGATCTTCGGTGAAAAAGCGGCGGACGTGAAAGACACGTCGCTGACCGTTCCGTCGGGGACTTACGGCATCGTGATGGACGTGAAGGTTTCATCGCGCAAAGAAGTTTCGCGCGAGAAACTGACGCCGGCGGAGACCAAGAAGCAGATCAAGGCGATCACCGAAGAACATCGTCGGAAGAAAGAAGAGCTCACTGAGCAGCTAACCGATTCGCTCTCGAATATCTTGTTGGGCGAAAAAATTCCGCTCGACGTGGTGAATGCGGAGACCGGCGAAATCATTATCCCAGCCAATCGCAAGATCACCAAGACGCTGCTGCGCAAGCTGGCCAACGTTTACGATCACATCGAGATCGATCCGAGCCCGATCCGCAACAAGATTCGCGAGATCATCGGTCACTACGAACACAAGTTCGCTGAGCTCGAGCTCGAGCGGGAGCGCTCGATGGACCGCGTGGAAAGCGGCGACGACATCGATCCTGGCATCATCAAGCAGGTTAAAGTTTATATTGCATCGAAACGAAAACTCTCGGTCGGCGACAAGATGGCAGGACGTCACGGAAACAAAGGCGTCGTGGCGCGTATCGTTCCGGAAGAAGACATGCCGTTCCTCGCGGACGGAACTCCGGTCGAGATCGTTTTGAATCCGCTTGGCGTGCCAAGCCGAATGAATGTCGGCCAGGTTTTGGAAACGCACCTCGGCGTCGCAGCCAAAGCGCTTGGGTTCAAAGTCGCGACTCCAGTGTTCGACGGAATCAAGGAAAGTAAAATCCGCGAATACCTGAAAGACGCGAAGAAGAAGGAAGGTTTCAGTTGGGTGCAGGAAACCGGTAAGGCGAAATTATTCGACGGCCGGACCGGCGATGCGTTCGATCAGGAAGTTGTCGTTGGCTACATCTACATGATGAAGCTCGGCCACTTGGTCGCGGACAAAATCCACGCGCGCGCGGTCGGCCCATACTCGCTCGTCACGCAGCAACCGCTCGGCGGAAAAGCGCAATACGGCGGCCAACGTTTCGGCGAAATGGAAGTTTGGGCACTCGAAGCTTACGGCGCGGCTTATACGCTGCAGGAACTTCTTACCGTGAAGTCCGACGACGTTCAGGGACGCACCCGCATCTACGAATCGATCGTCAAAGGCGACAACTCTCTCGAAGCCGGCACGCCTGAATCTTTCAACGTTTTAATCAAGGAAATGCAAAGCCTGGGTCTCGATGTCAAAGTCGGCGGCCAGGCTCCGCAGACCGTTTTCGAGCACCTCGGATAATTTTAAACATCGACACCATTTGGAGAATCAATGAACGAACATTCCTGGCGTGAGTTAGTAGGAGAAGAGCGAGCGGTCGGTTTCGACCAGGTCGCAATCGGCGTGGCCTCAAGCGACACGATGCGCTCGTGGAGCAAAGGCGAAGTTAAAAATCCGGAGACGATCAATTACCGGACGTTTAAGCCGGAGAAGGGCGGTCTTTTCTGCGAACGGATTTTCGGTCCGACTCGTGATTGGGAGTGCTCCTGCGGAAAATACAAGCGCATCAAGCACAAGGGCGTGATCTGCGATCGTTGCGGCGTCGAAGTGACGCTGGCGCGCGTCCGTCGCGAGCGCATGGGGCATATTGAACTGGCCGTTCCAGTTTCGCACATTTGGTTTTACAAATGCATGCCGTCGCGCATTGGCCTGATGGTCGACATGAGCGCCCGCCAGCTCGAGCGCGTCATCTATTATGAGGACTACATCGTCATCGACCCGGGCAAGACGCCTTTGCAAAGGGCGCAGCTCCTGAACGAAGTCGAGTATCGCGAAGCGCAGGAACAGTATGGCGAAGATTTCGTCGCCGGCATGGGCGCCGAAGCGGTGAAGAAACTTCTGAGCGAGATCGATCTCAACAAGCTCAACAAGGAGCTCGAGAAAGCGATGGGCGCGACCAAGTCAAAACAAATTCGCAAGAAACTCGCGAAACGGCTCAAGCTCGTGCAGGGCTTCATGTCTTCACACGCGCGGCCCGAATGGATGATTCTCGATGTGCTTCCGGTGATTCCGCCAGACCTGCGACCGCTCGTTCCGCTCGAAGGCGGACGGTTCGCGACTTCGGACCTGAACGATCTCTATCGCCGTGTCATTAACCGGAACAATCGTCTCAAGAATTTGCTGCAGCTTAAAACGCCGGACGTCATCATTCGAAACGAAAAGCGAATGCTGCAGGAAGCCGTCGATGCGTTGTTCGACAACGGTCGTCACGGCCGCGCGGTCACGGGCGCCGGCAATCGTCCGCTGAAGTCGCTTTCCGACATGCTCAAAGGCAAAGGCGGACGTTTCCGTCAGAATTTGCTTGGCAAGCGTGTCGATTACTCGGGCCGATCGGTCATTGTCATCGGACCGGAGCTCAAGCTTCATCAGTGCGGTTTGCCAAAGAAGATGGCGCTGGTTTTGTTCGAGCCCTTCATCATTCGGCGACTGAAAGACCTTGGTTACGTTCACACCGTGCGCAGCGCGAAGAAAATGATCGAGCGCCAGACGCCGGAAGTTTGGGACATTCTCGATGAAGTCACGCGCGGTCATCCAGTTTTGCTGAACCGCGCTCCGACGCTGCACCGATTGTCGATCCAGGCTTTCGAGCCGCAGTTGATCGAAGGCGAGGCGATTCGCATTCATCCGCTCGTCTGCACCGCCTACAACGCGGACTTTGACGGCGACCAGATGGCGGTCCACGTGCCGCTTTCGGTCGAAGCGCAGCTTGAAGCGCGCATGTTGATGCTCGCGCCGAACAACATTTTCTCACCATCGAGCGGCAAGCCAATCACCACGCCGTCGCAAGACATCACGCTCGGCTGCTATTACATGACGCAGAATCCGCGCGGCCAGAAGAAGGACGGCCATCTGCCGCTCTTCGCCGAACCGGTTGAAGTCGAATTCGCAATGGCGGAAGGCACAGTCAAGACCCACGACCGCATCCGTTTCAAGAATCCTGATTTCGGCAAGCAAACCATTTTCGGAAAAGCCGACGTCAAAACGATCGAGACCACGGCTGGTCGCGTCATTTTCAATCAGATTTGGCCGAAGGAGCTTGGTTTCTTCAATCGCGCGGCTGGAAAGAAACAGCTGAGCGACATTATCTGGCGCTGCTATCAGGTTGCCGGCCCGGCCGCGACCGTCGCGACGCTCGACAAATTGAAAGAACTCGGATTCACCGAAGCCACCAAGGCCGGTATCTCGATCGGAATTTCGGACATGATTATTCCGAAGGAGAAAGAGGTCGAGTTGGAGAACGCCTACAAACAGATTCGCCAGGTCGAACAGCAATACCGCAAAGGCATCATCACCGACGGCGAACGCTACAACAAGATCATCGACATTTGGACGCACGCCGGCGACGAGATTTCGAACGTCATGTTCCGCACTTTGGAACACAACGACGGCCGCAAGGAATTGAACCCGGTCTATTTGATGGTCGATTCCGGCGCGCGCGGTAATCGTCAGCAGGTCCGTCAGCTTGCGGGTATGCGGGGCCTAATGGCGAAACCGAGCGGCGAAATCATCGAGCGCCCGATCACATCCAATTTCCGTGAAGGTTTGAGCGTGCTCGAATATTTCATTTCGACTCACGGCGCCCGCAAAGGTTTGGCCGACACCGCCCTCAAGACCGCGGATTCCGGTTATCTCACGCGCAAGTTGGTCGATGCCGCACAAGACGTCATCATCAACGAGGAAGATTGTGGCACTGTAAACGGCATCGTCGTCCGCTCGATTTACGAAGGCGACGAGGAAGTTGTCGATCTTGGCCAGCGAATCGTCGGCCGGGTCAGCTGCGAAACGATCGCGGACCCAGTCGATAAGAAAAAGAAAATCGTCAAAGCCAACCAGCTCATCGACGAGAAGATTGCCGCCGAACTGCAGCGCATCGGAGTGGAGAGTTTGAAGATCCGCTCGGTGTTGACCTGCGAATGCGGTCGAGGCGTTTGCGGAATGTGTTACGGACGTAATCTCGCGACGGGACAGTTCGTCAAGATGGGCGAAGCGGTCGGAATTATCGCTGCCCAATCAATTGGCGAACCGGGCACGCAGTTGACGATGCGGACCTTCCACATCGGTGGAACCGCGAGCCAGACATTCAAACAACCTATCATCAAGGCGAAGAACGATGGTCGCGTCCAGTTCAACGATTTGCGAACGGTGCAAGCGCTGGACGGCAGCTGGATCGTGCTGACTAAGAACGGATCGATCAGCGTGCACAACGCGGAGGGTCGCGAACTCGAGCGTTACAACGTCGTGATCGGTTCGATGATTTCGAAAGACGACGGCACCAATGTGAAGAAGGGCGAAACGTTCGTGCAATGGGATCCGTACAACGTGCCGATTCTGACTGACAAGAGCGGTAAGATTGAATTCCGTGACATGATCGCGGGCGTGACCATTAAGCGCGATGTCGATGAAGCGACCGGTCTAATGGGCACCGTCATCATCGAGCACAAAGAAGATCTGCATCCGCAAATCGTTATCGTCGGCGACAAGAAGGAAGTGCTGGCGAGCTATTCGATTCCCGCCGGCGCCCACGTCATTGTCGAAGAAGACCAGAAAATTCGCGCAGGCGCATTGCTCGCGAAAACGCCGCGCAAGGTCGCCAAGACCAAGGATATTACCGGTGGTCTGCCGCGTGTCGCGGAGTTGTTCGAAGCGCGTCGGCCCAAAGACGCTGCTGAGATCGCAAAGATCGACGGTGTCGTCGAAATGGGCGGCACAGTCCGTGGCAAACGTCGTTTGATCTTGAAAGATCCGGAAACCGGCGCCGAAGAAGAGCATCTCATTTCGATGACCAAGCACGTGATCGTCTTCAAAGGCGACTTCGTGAAGAAAGGCCAGCAACTAACAGAAGGTCCGATTGTGCCGCACGAAATTCTCGAGGTCTGCGGACCGCAGGAGTTGCAGGAACATCTCGTGAACGAAGTACAGGAAGTTTACCGACTCCAAGGCGTCGAGATTAACGACAAGCACATCGAGATCATCGTGCGCCAGATGTTGCGCAAGGTAAAGATCACCGATCCGGGCGACACTTCGTTGCTTTGGGGCGATCAGGTCGACAAGCTCGATTTCGAGGAGGAGAACAAGCAGGTCGTCGAGAAAGGCGGCAAACCGGCCGAAGCAGTTCCGGTGTTGCTTGGAATCACCAAAGCTTCGCTCGAAACCGACAGCTTTATCTCGGCCGCATCGTTCCAAGACACGACGCGCGTGCTTACCGAAGCCGCGACACTCGGCAAAGTCGATCGTCTCCGCGGATTCAAGGAAAACGTGATTATGGGTCACTTAATTCCGGCGGGAACGGGTTTCCCGGCGCACCGCGAAGTGAGGCTCGTCGAGAAAGGCGAACCGATCGGCGCACCGGCAATGGACGAAGCCGAGATGGCGCCGGCAATCGGATAAGGTTCGAACCGGACTGACACTAAAAAGAACTTCAAAACGGCGAATCGGCGGCAAGCTGATTCGCCGTTTTGCTTTATGCGAATCCAATAGCTAGGATTGCGCGGCGGCGTATGTCGATCGTAACTAAAACCGGTGATGAAGGCGAAACGTCGCTCATGTACGGACGGCGGGTTCCGAAAAACGATTCGCGAGTTAAAGCGTACGGCGCCGTTGATGAACTCACCGCCGCGCTCGGCCTCGCTCGCGCAAGCTGTGACGACAAGTTTGTTAGCGAACAAATCCTCAGCGTTCAAAAGGACCTTATCAACGTGATGGGCGAGCTCTCAACATTGCCGGAAGATCGACAACGATACGTGAAGGACGGTTTTCAAGTCATCGATGCAAAGATGGTTGATCGCGTCGGCGCAGTGATTGTCGATCTTGAAAAGGACAAATCGCTTTATCCGAAGGACTGGGTAATTCCCGGTGCCAATCCTGTTTCGGCGGCGCTCGACTTAGCCCGGACAATTTGTCGCCGAGCGGAACGGCATGTCGCGACGTTGAAAGATCCGAATCTCGAGCTTCTCCGTTACCTCAATCGGCTCTCGGATTTTTGCTGGATTCTCGCCCGCGCCATTGAGGCAGGATCGAAAAGACAGTAATAGTGTGCCGAGATGAAAAGCTTCGCTTTGTCGATGTTGTTGAACACGCCGCGGATTGTGTTCGCTTTTTTTGTCGTAGCTTTAGGCGCGCCTGCTTTTGGAGCACCTGGCGATAAGGTTCGGTCCGCTAATACACTGGGTTCGGCTGACGCGCCGGTGACGATCGAATTCTTTAGCGACTTGCAATGCCCGCAGTGCGCTCGGTACGAGCCAATGGTGCAAGCAATCCGAGGCGAATTCGGTGACAAAGTGCGCATGATATTGCGGCATTGCCCTCTGAAAGAACACGAGCACGCTTACCTGGCATCGTGCGCCGCGGAGGCGGCTGCAAATCAGGGGAAGTTTTGGGACATGGTCGCACGCCTATATAAGACTCAGTGGATATGGGGGAAAGCACCTGCGCCCCGCGCCATTCTGATAGAGCAGGCTAAGCAGATGGGTATGGATACAGACCAATTCGAAAAAGACATGGACGGCTCTCAAGTCCAGAACCGAATTGAAGCCGATGAAGACCACGCGCAGTCAGTAGGAGTGAAGACTGTTCCCGCGGTCGTGATCAATGGCTACAACGTTCCAAACTCCCAGTTCAATGAGGACGGCTTTCGCGCCGCGATCAAGGCCGCCCTTGCCAAAGCAAATCAATGAGATGGTCGCGGCGGATCGCTATCATTGCTGCGTTTGTCGCATGCATCGGTTTGGCGGATAGCGGCTACCTCACGATAAAACATCTTCAAGGCGCGTATATTCGGTGCGGAGGCGATTGCTCCGCTGTCTTGGGAAGTCGTTACGCCGAGGGAATCGCAGGCGTGCCATTGGCCGGATTTGGCGCAATGGCTTACTGCATTGCAATTATCTCAGCCATCTTGGCTGCGTGCGGCTTCGCTGCTGGCCGGCGGATTTTCACTGTCATCGCCATCACGATGGCTCTCGCCAGCGTTTGGCTGATCTATCTCCAAGCGTTCGTGATCCACGCCTTTTGCAAATACTGCCTCGCCTCGGCAGCCGTCTGTTTCACCCTCGTCGTGCTGGTCATAATTGATCGGACATTTTGTCGCTCTTCGTCCACGGAGTCGTAGTTATCTCGAGGACGAATAGCGGCGGATTGCTCCGAATGCGCTGAATTGCGCTGCAATCATTCGCTAAAAATTGGCAAGCGCCCGACAGCAGGATTCGCTGCGCGATGCTAACAATGAGGAATGCTGAAAATTCGGTTCGCATTCGCAATTGCATTTTTCCCCTGCCTTGTCACGGCCCGGGCCGACGAGGCGGTCTTTAGCTGGACCTAGACGACTGATCTTCTGCCGCAAGGTAAATGGGAATTCGAGCAACGGATGACGCCGCGTTGGGAGAAGGAACATGGCGACTACAGCGTTTTCGATTTTCGCGAGGAACTGGAATACGGATTAACCGACAACTTTCAGGTCTCACTTTATCTCAATCATCATTACGTTTACGCGAACGACGATTTTCCGGCGACAGATCCCTCGCATCCGCGGAATCGATTGCCCGGCGCTTACGAAACGGGGTGCGAGGACGTTCACGCCCGATCACAATCCAGCGAAGCCGTTCGACAGCTATCATTTCGAATCAATATCGTTCGAACACGAAAATATTACGTCCGACTAAAAGTCGGATTCAATTTCTAGGCGACGATTAAATCCGAATTCATTTTTGTCGCGCTGCCAATCTCGGCAATCGTCGCGCCCTCGGCTTTCGCTGTTCAATATCTGACTATCGATCAAGCGCAGAAAGCAATTTTCCCCGGCAAATCGTTTACCGCCGCTCCAGTGAAGCTGACCGGCGCACCGGACCCCTTCTCGAGCCACGAAAACACCGCCGTTCGGCATCGAAAATCGACATCAAAAACAGCTGAAAATCGAGTTGCGCGAGGGCGTCGGATAGAGCATCTTCTCCGTCCGCCGCTCCCCCTCTCTCGCGGCGGGCTTTTGTATGGCAAACACAGTTGAATTAGTGCCTGAGCTTTTGGAAGCGGGCGTGCATTTCGGTCACCAGACCAAGCGCTGGAATCCGAAGATGAAGCCCTACATCTTCCAGCAGCGCAATCAGATCTACATCATCAATCTCGACGAGACGGTGAAACAACTTCACCGTGCGACCGAATTTCTTCAGGATGTGGCGCGGCGCGGCGGGAAAATTCTTTTTGTCGGCTGCAAAAAGCAGGCCCAGGAAGCGATCAAGGAGGCGGCAGTTGCCTCCGGACAGTTTTATGTGAACCAACGCTGGCTCGGCGGCACGCTGACCAATCTGACGACCATTCGGAAAAGCATTGGCCGGCTCAATTACATCGAGCAGATCGAGAAATCGCCGGAATACAAAAAAATGGGCAAACAGGAGCTCGCGGCGCTCAATCGCGAGGCGGCCAAGCTCCGCCGGAATCTCGAAGGAATTCTTGAAATGGCGCAATTGCCGGATGCTGTAATCGTCATCGATACGACTCGCGAACAAAACGCGGTCAACGAAGCCAAGCGGCTCAACATTCCAATCGTTGCAGTCGTGGACACGAATGCCGACCCGGAAATGATTGATTACCCAATTCCGGGAAACGACGACGCCATCCGCGCGATCCGGATCATGCTTCAAAAGCTGGTCGACGCAATTGTTTCAGCGAGCGGCGAAGCACGCATTCGCGAACAAATCGAGATGGCCGGCGTTTCCGCTTAGCAAGCGGGCGTAGCGCAAGCATCTAGTTTAATTCAAATGAGCACCAAGACCGCTATTGACCCCAAAACCGTCAAGCAACTCCGCGAAAAAACCAACGCGGGGATGATGGATTGCAAACGGGCTTTGGAAGAAGCCGGTGGCGATCTGGCCAAGGCGGAAACAATTTTGCGGACCAAAGGAATCGCAAGCGCGAGCAAGAAAGCGTCGCGCGCGACCAAGGAAGGCATCGTCGCCTCCTACATTCATTTGCAGGGCAAAGTCGGGGTGCTCGTGGAAGTGAACTGCGAGACCGATTTCGTAGCCAAGAACGAAACCTTCCGCGTCTTCGTCAAAGACATCACTTTGCACATTGCCGCGGCGCATCCTCTTTACGTCAGCCGTGAGGACGTTCCCGGAAATCTCATCGAAGCGGAGCGCGAGATTTACAAGGCGCAGGTCAAGGGCAAAGCCGAACCGGTCATGAACAAGATCGTGGATGGCAAGCTCGACAAATTTTACAGCACCGTTTGTCTGCTCGAGCAGGGTTTTATCAAAAATCCCGACCAAACCATCGGCGACCTGGTCAAATCGAAAATCGCCGAGCTTGGCGAAAACATCGTTATCCGCCGGTTCACCCGTTATCTCGTAGGCGAACCGCTTGCTTCTGAAGCCTAGGTTTATTTGTTGGCGCCGCAGCCACCGGCAGGCTGAATGTAAGTAACGGTCGCTCTCGATTTGCGGATTGCGTTTTCCCGCCCTGATTCGCAAACCGCACATGCGAGTTGTAGCTGCCGCCATCTCTGGCGGCAGATGATGTGGGTGAAATCCGTGTAATCCGCGGTTAGATTTGTGATGATGGGTCTAAAAAAATACAAGGCGAGGCGCGATTTTTCGAAAACGGCCGAGCCAAAAGGCGGCAAGCCGCTTCCAAGACAAGTGCACGGCGCCTCGCGTTTCGTGATTCAAAAACATGATGCGCGCCGATTGCATTATGATTTCCGGCTGCAAATGGAAGGCGTGTTGAAGTCATGGGCTCTGCCGAGAGGTCTTCCCTGGCAGCAGGGCGAGAAACATCTCGCCGTCGAAGTCGAAGATCATCCGATCGACTACGAAGACTTCGAGGGAATCATTCCTGAAGGCCAGTACGGGGGCGGCACGGTCATGGTCTGGGACCGCGGCGCTTACTACGTCTACGGCGAGCAGCCCTTGAAATCGTTGGGTGAAGGCAAACTTCATCTCGTCCTCGCCGGAAAAAAGGCGCAGGGCGAATGGACCCTCGTCCGGATCCGTGGCCGGGACGGGGAGAAAAATACCTGGTTGATCATGAAAACCGGCGCCAGCACAAAGCTGCCTTCGAAGAAATCTGAGGATCAATCGGTCAAAACCGGCCGGACCATGAAACAGATCGCGGAACAGCGCGACGCCGAATGGGAATCTAAGCGCGAAGAGAAAGATACAAGCGCAAGATCGACATTGAACGCGCGGATCAAGGCTGCGCTTAAAAAAAAAGTCCCGGAACAAGACGTAGGCCAAGAAAATGAAGCAGCGCCGGATGTCGCTGGCGCATTAAAGAAACTGCCAAACGCGAAGCCGCGCTTCGTCGAACCGATGAAAGCGCGATTGGAAGAGGAACCGCCAACTCATGGCGATTGGCTTTACGAATTGAAATTCGACGGTATCCGCGCGATCGCGGTCAAAGATGGCAAGAAAGCTTCGTTGATCTCCCGCAACGGCAACAAGCTCGACAAACGTTTTCCGGAGGTTGCCGACGCGGTAAAAGAACTTTCCGTTCAGGAATGCGTGCTCGACGGCGAGGTCGTCGCACTCGACGAGGAAGGCCGCTCGTCATTTCAGCTTTTGCAAGCGCTCGAGATGGAAGGCCGCAAGGCGCCGCTACGGTTTTACGTTTTCGATTTGCTCCAACTCAATGGCAGGAGCTTGCTAGACCTGCCCGTCGAACAGCGCAAACAAGTCCTAGCGAGCGTTTGCGAAAACGTCGGTGATCCGATCCGTTACTCCGGCGAAATCGCCGGCGAAGTGAAAACGTTGCTCGCGGAAGTGAAACGCCGCGGCCTGGAAGGATTGATCGGCAAACAACGCGGCTCGAAATACGAACCCGGCCGGCGCAGCGGCGCGTGGATCAAACTCAAAAGCCTCAACGAACAGGAATTCGTGATCGGCGGCTACACACCGCCGGCAGGATCACGAAAATATTTCGGCGCGATCCTGGTCGGCTACTACGATGGAGGAAGTAAGAAAGGAAACAGTCGTCTCCGGTTCGCCGGGAAAGTCGGAACCGGCTTCACCGAAAAATCGTTGTCGATGTTGTATAAAAAAATTCGTGCCGAAGGACGCGACGATTGTCCCTTTGTCGATCTTCCATCGAAATCGGCTGGTCAATGGTCGCAGGGAATCACGCCGTCGATGATGCAAAAGATGCATTGGACAAACCCAAAATTCGTCGCCCAGATTAAATTTGCGGAGTGGACGCGCGACGGAAAATTGCGGCAGCCGGTGTTCCTCGGCTTACGCGAAGATAAAACTCCAACGCAGGTAGTCCGCGAAGCGTAATTCCCGGAACGCCATCTGCTTCTAACGCGGAAGTTATTGACAATTGTTCACATTTGATGGAAATGGTCACCCCGCGCTTAGTCTAACGAACCAAAGGAGAAAAAACGATCATGCGTCCAACTTGGAAAGGCAGCATCAGCTTCGGCCTCGTTTATATCCCGATCGCCGTTTATCCGGCCACGCGCGAAGAAAAACTCAGTTTTCGCCAACTGCGCAAAACCGACTTAAGCCCGATCAAATACAAAAAGGTGGCCGAGGCAGATATGAAAGAAGTCCCGGCCGATCAGATCGTGAAGGGTTATGAGTACGAGAAGGGTCGCTACATTATTATGAGCGACGAGGATTTCGAAAAGGTGCGGATCGAATCGACCCACTCGATCGATATCACCGACTTTGTTGATCTCGAGCAGGTTGATCCGAAGTTTTTCTACAAGCCGTATTTCCTCGAGCCGCAAAAAGGTGGCGAGAAAGCGTACTCGCTTTTGCACAAGGCATTGAGCGGCACGGGCAAGATCGGGATTGCCAAGGTAGTGATCGCGAATCGCGAATATCTGGCGGCGGTCAAGCCGGACGGATTGTTTCTCGTTCTCGAGCTGATGCACTTCGCGAGCGAAGTCCTGACGCCGGAGGAATTGAATCGGCCGAAGACGGAGTTGAACGACAAAGAGCTGAAAATGGCGAACACGCTGATCGAGAGCATGTCCAGCGATTGGAAGCCGGATAAATATCGTGACGAGTACCGCGACGCCGTGATGGAGATCATCGAAACCAAAGCGAAGAATAAGCAGCTTCCGCCCGCGCCGGCCGCGGTGCCGCGAAGCACGAACGTTGTCGATCTGGTGAAAGTGTTGCAGGAAAGCATCAATCGCTCGCAGTCGGTCCGAACGAAACGCGGCGGCAACGGCGCATCTGGTCGGCGAAGATCGACATCCGCTCTGGTCAAACAAAAACGCCGCGCGGCGGCGTAGTCCGAGCCGGACTGGCAGTTGACCGGAGGTCATAGACCACCGCTACAATTCCACTGTTGCCTGGACGCGTTGGACCGTCGCGACAGCAATCATTAGCACGGCACCGGCGAGAACTTGATGCGGCCGGAGCGCAGCGTGAAAAAATCCCCACGTGATCACGACCGCGGCGAGCGTCTGCATCATTTCAAAGTAACCTGCGGTCGAAGCGCGAGTGAGCCGCAAGCCTTCGAAATAAATCAAAAGTGGAATGCCACCCGAGATTGAGGCGAGCAAGAGCAGCAAGACGATCGCTTTCGCGGTGTGCTCTTGAGCAGTAGCAGGCCAGAGCGCTCCGCCATGAAGCTTGCCGTGCGCAAAGACGATTAAGGTCATACACGCCAGTCCGACGACGATGCGCATGCTGGCGGCAAGACGAAGTGGCATTCCCATCATCACGCCACGACCAGCGACCGTTGAGCCCGCCCAAAAGAATGCGCAGATCAACGCGTAGCCAGTGCCAAGATTGAGACCGGCCTGTTGAAACGAAACGCCGATAAGATCCGGTCGTTCGACCGAAAGGAAAACGCCGGCCAGAATTGCGATCGCGGCGTAAACAAAAAAACGCGGCGCGAGCCGATCGCCAAACAGTAGAAACGCGCCCAACGTTGAGATCACGGGCTGAATATTGAGGATCACATTCACGACGGTCGGATTTCCATACTTAAGTGCGAGCGTGAAAAAGATTGTGCCAACCGCTGAACCGGCGAATCCGGAAAAAAGTAAATAGCCCCAGCTTCGGGCATCGATCCCGCGCAGCCCGCCGAGGCTCGGCAGCAAGATCGGCAGAAACATCAACAGAATGAGCACATGCTCCCAAAAAACGATGACTTCGGCGTCGAATAATTGATTGAGCGGAATTCGCCACGCGCTTTCGGTGCCCCAAAGCGCAGCCCCCAGACCGACCAACCACGGTCCGTAACTAACGCCGCTGCTTCCGCGATTTTTCATTCCGAGTTAGCCGCGGTCCGGAACTGCGCCGGCTGCTGCCGCTGTTTGACGATCTTTGATCGGGCGGAAAATCATCCAGACACCAACGAGAACGACCGCGGCGCCGAGGAGCGACCAGAGCGGGAATTTCTCGCCGCCGAGAGCCCAACCCAACATCACCGCGCCCGGCGGCGTGATGAGTGATATGGTTTGCAGATTGGTAACTGTCATTCGCGGGAGGAGCCAATACAGCAACAAGAAGGTGAACGACGAACCGATAATCGCGAGGTAGAGCAAACAGAAGATCGACATCGACGTCCAATGGAAGCGCATCGGGTTTCCATCGACGATGAATCCGAGGAGAAGCAGCGGAATAACGCCGAAAATCATTTGCCAGGCCGCAAGCATGGCGGGCGCGATTTGAATCGCGCGTTTTTTGATCAGCACGTTGGAGAAAGCCGCCGCCCCGCCCCCGAGCGCAATACCGACGCCGCCCCAAAATGCCCACACCCCTGCAAAGTCCAAAAGTCGTCCGCAGATCAATGCGACGCCGCCTAGCGCAAGCAAGGCGCCCACTAGTTTTTGCCAACGCAATGGCTCGTCCGGCAGCAGCCAATGGGCAAAGAGCATTCCGAAAATCGGAATGGTCGCCTGCAAAACCGCGGCCAATCCGGAAGAAATGTGCAGCTCGCCCCAAAAAAGCAGGGCGTAGTTCAAGCCAAACATCAGAATTCCTGTGAACGCGAGCGTCAGGTAATCGCCACGATTAAGCGGCCACAAGCGCACCCGGCCGAGCGATACTAAGACAAGCGCAGCTGCAGCAATGACGAAGCGAATGGCGACAAACGATATTGGCGGCAGATCACGCAGTCCGACTTTGATCGCGAGCCAGGTGGAGCTCCAAACAATGCAGAGGGTGAGCCAAGCCGCTGGAATTTTCCAACCGGTCGCTTTCATTCGCGGCGACACTCGCGCGAATCGCTCACGCCGTAAAGGTGCAGCCTCGCGCTTGTTGTGCAGCCATTCCTAGTTAGCATGTCCGTGTGAAGGTGAAGGTAATCGTTAAACCGAAGGAGGCGGTTCTCGATCCTCAAGGCAACGCTGTCCGTGACGCAATGCGACATTTAGGAATGCCGGAGGTGCGCAGCGTCCGGATCGGAAAATTCATGGAAATCGATGTCGACGGCACAGATGTCGACCTTGAAAAGCGGCTGCACGGTCTTTGCCGCGACCTGCTTTCAAACCCAGTGATCGAGGATTACGAACTGCAGAAACCGAACGGCCGAGCTCAGAGGAAAACATCCAATGCTCGACATCCGAAGCTCAACGCTCAACGACCGAAACCGAAGAAGAAGAGATGAAAGCATTGAGATTCTTTTTCTGTGTGGTCTGTCCACCGATTGCGGTATTGCTGACGGGCAGACTGGGCAGTTTTCTACTGAGTCTTGTGCTCACCCTGGCATTGTGGATTCCGGGAGTGATTCATGCCGCCCTAGTCGTGAATGATTATCATGAGGAGCAACGCGCACGCAGCATGGCCCACTAGATCGACATGAAGTTCGCTGTCATCCAATTTCCAGGTTCCAACTGCGATCAGGATTGTGTCGCGGGCATCAACAGCGTCGAAGGTTTGCAGGCCGATTATGTCTGGCACAAGGAAACATCGCTGCGCGATTACGATGCAATCGTTCTACCGGGTGGTTTCGCTTACGGCGATTATCTCCGCTGCGGCGCGATCGCGCGTTTCTCGCCCATAATGAAGGCAGTCATCAGCGATGCTCGCGCGGGCAAACTCGTGCTCGGCACGTGCAACGGTTTTCAGGTTTTATGCGAGGCTAGCCTTTTGCCAGGTGCGCTGGTGCGCAACCGTTCGCTTCGGTTTGTTTGCGATTCGGTGACGTTACGAGTTGAAGTCCCGGACTCCGCGTTCACGCATGGTTGCCCGGAAGGAACGCTGCTTCGAATGCCAGTCGCCCATGGTGAAGGATGTTACTTCGCGGACGACAAGGCATTGCGCGAGCTCAACGAAAATAGACGCATCATTATGCGATACGCCGATGACAGTGGTCATATCGTGCCCGAAGCGAATCCGAATGGTTCCATTCAAAACATTGCCGGCATTTGTAATCGCGAAGGAAATGTTTTCGGTTTGATGCCTCACCCCGACCGGGCTTGCGACGAACGAATCGGCAGCGCGGACGGTGCAAAGATTTTCCAATCCATGATGCGAACGATTGAAGCGGCTCATGCCCGCGCAGCGTAGCGCAACCCATCAGCTTCTTCGTCACTGGGTGCGGAGTTGGCCCACAGATGCCCAAAAATGGCGCCAGAAGGGCTTACCCCTAGGCCTTAGCCAAAACCGCCTTCGTCAATGCAATAGACACAAGTGTAATCAAAATTTACACAATTTGGGCAGGTTGCCTACCCTCTCCCTAGGCAAATCGGGCTGGCACCGACGCTGCTAAACATCCTGGCAACAACCAACCCTACTTATGCTCCTTGAAAAAACGTTTCACATGTGTCAACCGCTGGCCGAATCCAAGGCCCGGCTCACCAGTATTCAATCTTATAAGCGCCAGTTCGTCATGGTCACAAAGGCGACCGTGACTTCGTCGAAAACGGTGGACTTCAGCTTTCGTGGTCCGCTCGGCTTTGAAGCGCGCACAGTCCTCCTCGGAGTAGACAGCGATTCGATCGATCAGGTCGCCTTCGAGTCGGTTGGCGGCAACCTCGACGTAGTGGGGCTAATCGATTTCACCGAGATTCGGCCAAGTTGCACCGAAATCACTCTGGCGATCCATTACCGAATCAAGAATCGCCTGTTCGCTTGGCTCGATCGCCGATTTGGCTTTGTGGACGCGTTTATAGACGCCGAGCTCCGCAGTATTCGCGCCCACTTTGAAGGCATCGCCACACCGTACGTGGAGCGAATGCCCATCATGCCGCTGTTCGAAACCGCAGCGGCGGCTTAGACTTCAATCAGCAACTCCAATGAAAAAGCACGGAGCTTTGGTTCCGTGCTTTTTTATTTGATTCGAACCGCATGGGTCTTATCGAGACGTAAAATCTGACCGGAACGCAATGCGATCTTAACCTTTGGATCGGCGAGCTTCTCTCCATCAACCTGAACGCTGCCTTGTTTGATCAATCGGCTGGCGTCGGCGCGAGATTTCGTGATCCCGAAAGCTTGAGAGTAGGCCGCGACGACAACGGCAACAGCCTCGTCAGCGATGGCGGCAAGTGTTGGAAGATCGGCTTCTTCCAAGCGCTTTTTGCTAAAACGCGCGTTCCATTCGTCGAGCGCTTTCTGCGCGACTTCGGGGGAGTGATAATTTTCCAGGACTTCGAAAGCGAGTTGTTTCTTCGATTCAAATGGATCGGCGTTCTTGGACAGTTCGCGATTGAGCAAAACCTCGTAATAGCGGGCCATAAGCGCGTCTGAAATGCTCATCAGTTTGCCGAATTGATCTTGGGCCGGCTCAGTCACACCAACGTAATTGCCCAGGCTCTTGCTCATCTTCTTGACCCCGTCGAGCCCTTCGAGAAGCGGCATTGTCAGCACAACTTGCGGCGACATCCCCTGCTCTTTCTGAAAATCACGGCCGACCAAAATGTTGAAAAGCTGGTCGGTCCCACCCAATTCAACGTCGGCTTTCACCATCACCGAATCCCACCCTTGCATGATTGGATATTGGATCTCGTGGGCGTGGATCGCCTGCTCGTTGTCGATCCGCGTGCGGAAATCTTCGCGTTGGAGCATTTGCTGGAGCGTGACCCGGCTATTCAGACGAATCACATCTTCGTAGGACATTGTGCGAAACCAATCTCCATTGCAGACGGTTTCGGTCCGGGCAGGATCGAGAATCTTGAAAGCCTGTTCGCGATAAGTTTCCGCGTTGGCGAGCACTTGCTTGTGCGTCAAATGCGGTCTGGTGACAGATCGTCCGCTTGGATCGCCTATCATCCCAGTGAAGTCGCCGATGATCAGAACCGCCTGATGTCCCAGATCCTGAAAGTGCCGGAGTTTTCGCAGAACAACGGTGTGCCCGAGATGAATGTCGGCCGTGGTCGGATCGACACCTAGCTTCACGCGCAAGGGACGGCCGAGCGCAAGTTTCTCGCGCAGCTCCGCTTCGCTTATGATCTGGGACGCTCCTTTCTTGAGAGCAGCCAAAGCTTCATCGGCTTGCATCATCCGCAACTGTAGTGGCCGCGCTCCCCGACGGCAAAACTTTCCGAGAATATCGCTGGATCAGCGCGCTTACTTATTCTTGTTCAGCAGGTCGCGCACTTGATCAATGGTGAGCGACGGATTTTGCCGATCGAGAGATTTTTGACTTTTGCCTTGTTCGCGAAACGGGCGTTCGCCGGCAAAGCTTCGGTCGGCCACCTTAAGATGGGAGTCGTGCGTCTCGTGAATGTCGTCGGTAGAGGAAGTCGTCAGCTGTCCGGGCAGATTCGCCTCGTGATTTTGAATCGAGGAACTGCCGCGGGATCCGTTCTCGAATGAGCGGGACTCATACGTCTTCGCGGCGATCTTGCGCGGATCAGCAACCTGCTTCTCTTTTCGAGCAGGCTGCAAAAAAAATGTGCCGGCGGTACCGCGGTTTTCGATCACGGCAGGCGTAGTGCTGAATTTTTTGCCCTGGGCATTGTTTTGCAGTGCCATGTCCGGCCGAAGAAGACGATCGATCAGGCTGCGCTCCTGCTGCTGAGCAAAGCTTGTCGAAACCAAAATAAAACCGAGGCAAACAGCGGCCGCGCAGCGCACGATTCGAAGCTGCCGAAGAATTAACTTGCTTGTAAAGCAAATTGTCCAGGCAACCGAGCCAGAATAGCGGTTTCGTTGTCGACCTTTAAGGGACGTGCGCAAATCGGCCGCGTCCGCCGGAGTCAGCGCGACGGTGCAGAATGTCGTAGGCGATGACGGCCCGCCCATAATAACGTAGGCGAGGCAAATGCAACTGGACGAAAGTTTCATGATCGAGGCGCTGCGCCTGGCTGGGAAAGCACGCGCCGAGGAAGAAGTGCCGGTCGGCGCAGTTGTCGTTCGGGAAGGAAAAATAATATCTCGGGCCTACAACCAGGTGGAGTTGCTCAAAGATGCTACGGCTCATGCCGAAATGCTGGCTTTAACCGCTGCTGAAGCAGCTGTGGGTGATTGGCGCCTCACGGATTGCGATCTCTATGTTACCAAAGAACCGTGCCCGATGTGCGCCGGTGGCATCGTGCACACTAGAATTCGCCGCGTCATCTTTGGATGTCCCGACGTTCGAGCTGGCGCCGCCGGAACGGTCATGAATCTTCTGCAACATAACGCGCTCAACCATCAGTGCCAGGTCACTGCCGGTGTTCTGCAAGACGAATGCGCCTCGATTCTCCGGGATTTCTTTCGAAAGAAACGCTCCCGATCGGACGACGCTCAGAATTCCGATCTCTGATGCGGCGGCGTGCCGACCAGCAACTAATTAGCATGTTTCACCGCGCGAGTTACAGCTAACCTTAGCTCATGTCGGCTGTTGGTTTTCGAAACATGATCAAGATCCTGGTCCGTTCGCGCTCGTTGCGGTTCACCTCCGACATGGTGCGCGTAGTTCCGTCTGCATTGTTGGGCCACTTGCGTTGGTCCGGCCGAGACATTTTATATCGGTCGGGAACGACCGATCCATTTGTTCTTTACCAAGTTTTGCTTAAGCGCGGCAGGAAAGCGGAATACTACGTTCCTCCGATCTTGAGCCCGAAAGTTATTTTGGACATCGGCAGCAACATCGGTGCTTCCATTATTTATTTTCGTGACCAGTTCCCCAACGCCAGTATTTTTGGGTTTGAACCTCATCCTGACACGTTTCGCATACTGGAAGAAAATGTCGCGCATCTGCGCGGTGTCACAGTTTTCAACTTTGGTCTTGGGGCGAGCGATCAACGGATTGCGGTCCGGGCCGATAAGGTAAATTTCGGTGCCTTCAACACTCGTGGCTTGTTCAAAGATCGCGGTCAACCCGCGGCTCCCGTAGAGTGCGAAATCCGGCGATTAGACGATGTCTTGCGTGAACTCGGCGTTACGCAAGTCGGCTTAATCAAGATCGACTGCGAGGGAGCGGAAGCCGATGTGTTTTCAACGCTGCCCGATGCAATTCTGAATCAGTGCCAATGGATTGTCGGCGAATTTCATGATCACACTGGCTTCGAGGTGCTGGCACGCTTGGCGCCACATTTTCATTTGGATCTGAAAAAGAGAATGTTTGGTCCGCGATTTCGTTTTCACGCGTGCAACATCAGCAAATTGCAAGAGTTGTCCCGGTCCGATCTCGATGCGTTGCAGCGTTGACGTGATGGCTGCCTCGCTAGGACTCGAACCTAGACAAAGAGATCCAGAATCTCTGGTGCTACCATTACACTACGAGGCAAGAAAACACAGAGGGACAAGAGCTAAAGCCGAATTTGGTCAATACGCAAGAGAAGCGCGCCGCTTCCACTCAGTTCAATCCAACGTCATCTCCGCGCCTTCACGTGCGCCTTCGACTTCGAGATAGTTCTCGCTTTTAGCCGCCATTTTCCGCGCCGTTTGCACCATCTTGTCGATCATCTGGTCGTCGTGCGTCGGGTCGTGATGAAACAGAATGAGCTTGCGAACGCCAGCATCCAGAGCCAGGGACACGCAGCTGCTGATGGAACCGTGACCCCAACCCACGTGTGCCTGATACTCCTCGTCCGTGTACTGAGTATCGAGAATCAAGACATCGGAGCCTTGAAGAAATTTAACCAGCTCGGCCCGATCTTTCTGGGCACGCTTTTTCGTCTGTTCCGGGCTGAGCAGGTGTGACTTGGCTGAGTGCAATTTGAACGCCTCATACGGTTCGTGGTCGGGAAGATAAGCAATCGAACCTTCGCTGGTGAAGATGCGGTAACCAACACAGACGCCGGGATGGTTCATCATTCGAGCGCGAACGCGGACTTTGCCGATTTTGAAATCCATTGTTTCAGGCGATTCGAACTGGATTTTTCCCGGCAGATCGTAGAGGGCGACCGGAAAGAAGGGCGTGGCCATTTGCCCTTTGAGGATCTCACGCAGACCGCTGTCGGCGCCATTATAACCAAAAATTGTGATCTGATTTTTGTCGTCATAAGAAGGTACAAAAAATGGAAACCCCTGGATGTGGTCCCAGTGAACGTGAGTAATCAGCAGGCTCAAATTGATCGGACGCGAACCGAATTCACTTTCGAGAGCAAGGCCGAGCTCCCGGATGCCGGACCCGGCATCGAGAACGATTAGCTCGCCATCGGCACGTACTTCAACACAGGCAGTGTTTCCGCCATAACGCACCGTCCCTGATCCCGGAACGGGAATCGAGCCGCGGACTCCCCATAACTTCAAGCGCGTAGACGATCCCGGTGCCGCCGACATAATTGACCGGTTGCGAGTCTGTCACGCAACCTCCCGGAAACCAAGAGCTTTTGCGACGTGAGACCGAGGGGTTACGCAGCGAAAAAAAACCGCCCCGAAAAACTTTCGGGGCGGCCGAAGGGAAACAGCAGTGTGTAAGTTAATCAGGCGCGTTGGCGGTGCAGGCGCGGCGCGAAGAACAACGCGGCGGCACAAACACCAATCAGCGGCAGCAAAGAGGTTGATTCGGGCACCGGCACAGAAACATTGCCGATGTTGTCGATCTTCGTGTTGGTCGGGTCGTTACTGCGAGTCGCTTCAGCCGTAAATTGGCCCATCTTCAATTGATCCGTCGAAGCGACGACTGAGAAAATTCCAAGAGCTTTAGCGCCAGCGATCGGAGTAGTGCCGGTGTAGGTCCAGGTCACGTTCCAAAGGCTTGCGTTGTCGCTGGGGCTTACCAATGATGGGGTCGGCCCAATCAGCGCTGTGGAAAATGTCCACCCGCTGGGTTGGTTGTGGGTAGTCGGCATGATCGAGCTGAAATCATAAATGGTGAAGAAATCACCAGTATTGATCGTTTGGTTCACCGTGACATTGGCCGAGTAATTCCACGTAAAATTCGGCGTGGAACCCGTAACCGAGTCCAGGCTCGGAATGATGTCGCCGTGCGCAACAAAGATACCGGCTCCAAATGCTACCAACCCTAGAATGAATGCCTTTCTCATAGTATTTGTGAGGTTCCTGCGATTCTGAAACAAAGCACTCCTCCCAGTCAACGCTTAATTCTGGAATTTTGCCCGGCAATCGAGCCGTGCCCTGGGCTAAATTTGCGGTGGCAACCGCGGCCGGCCTCTCAATATTAGCGTTCCCATGAGCGAACGCCCCGGTTCCGGACGGTCCAGACACGGGGCACATCGCCGGAAGCTTGGCGGCTGGATTCTCGCGCTGATCATTCTGGTGTTCTTCGCAGGCGTCGGGGTCTTGACTTACCGCTGGCTAAAAGTTCGCCGGGCCGAGCGCTTTGCGTCCAGCGGTGATTCGCTATTCAACGCCGGAAAATTGAACGATGCCGCCGTGCAGTATCGCGTCGCCCTCCAGCTCGATCCCCGGAATTATCACGCCCTGGTCAGCGCGGCCCGCTTTGCTTCGAAGACCGACCGACCTGAAGCAATCGAGCTTTGGCAAAAAGTTATCCAACTCCCGGGATGCACGGTTCAGGACCGGCAGGATTGCGCCGAATTACTAATCAAGACGAACCGGCTCCCGCTCGCCGAGAAACTTCTCGATCCACTGTTGAAGAACAATCCAGACACCAGGACGCTGCAGCTGGCTTCACGTTACTCCTCCAAGATAGGCGAAGATGCCAAAGCTCTGGAATTCGCTCGCATCGCCAGCAAGCGCGCTCCAGAAAATGACGCGACTCGTTTTCAGCTTGCTGAACTTCTCGCGCGATCAACCGATTCCAGCGAGCAGGCTGAGGCGCGCAAAATCTTTTGGGAACTTGCTGGGACATCTAACGCTTACAAACAAGTCGCCATCGAAGCTCTGAGCGCCGCACCGCGGCTAACCGCTGATGAGCAAAAGCGACTTGTGCAGGAACTGAGCAGCCTGACTCCAAGAACAATCAAGGATGATTTGTTGGCGGCGGATTTACGCTTGCAGCTGCAACCAGATAATGCCGCGCGCACTTATCAGGAAACAATCGAGCATTGGCGAGAGGCGCCGAACGAAGACGTCATTTCGCTGGCCCGGTGGTTGAATATCCATCAACAGGCGGAACTGGTGCTTTCATCTTTTCCGATCGAGCGCGCGTTGGCGGACAACCAGCTTTTGCTCGCACGACTGGACGCGATGGCCATTCTCCAGCGCTGGAATGACATCGACCAGCTCCTCGGTCAAAGCGATGTCACGCTCGACCCGGCGGTGATCGAGAGCTTTCACGCCAGGACAGCGCAGGAACGTAATAACACTCTCGATGCTGAGGTACATTGGAATCACGCCATCTCTTTGTCCGGCACTGACCCATTCAAGTTGCGTTTTGTTGCGAACTACGCCGAACAAAGCCGCGCCACCGCCGCTGCGCTCAAAGCCTACGAACAGCTCGCCCGGTTTCCCGAGCACGCCGACCAGGCATACCTTGGAATTCAGCGCGTGAGTCAAAAGAGCGGAGAAACAACCAAACAGCGGGCGGCGATGGCAGAGATTTCAGCGCGTACACCCGACGAGCCGAATGCGGCCGATCAGCTCGCCTATCTCAATTTGTTGCTCGGCGAAGATCTCGATAAAAACGTCGCCCTTGCCAAAAAGTTGGCCGAGCAATATCCAAACCGGTTGGCGTATCGCGTCACCGCCGCGCTCGGTTATTTGCGCCTGCACAACGCGGCCTTGGCTCTAGAGCAATTCATCGCCCCGGTCCCAGTCGATTGGAAGCAGACTTTGCCCGCCTGGCGCGCGGTGTATGCAGCGGCGCTTCTTGGAACTGATCACCAGGACGAAGCCCAGAAGATCATGGCGACCATTCCGCGCGATCAGCTGAACCCGGAAGAACGTGCGTTGATTGAAGCTAACGCTGAAACTAAGCCTTAGCGGCACTCAAAGCAGACTCACTCCGAAGGGCGCCGGTCCTTTTTTCCAGCGCAACTCGGGATGCAGATTAATTTCCTCCGCCGGAACCTCGAACCCGACCGAGCGCAAGAGATAGGAAACGCCTTCGCGACTTTCCATCGTCTCTTTCAAGCTGCGCGCAAACAGCTCCACGTATTCCTTGTAGGAATCGAGCGCTAACTTGCCTTCGGCAAAATGCTCGGCCAGTGCTTCGTCGTGATAATCGATCAAATCGAACAACGCTCGCTTCAGATCGAGCCGCACCTTCGGGTCGATGACAACCTTGAAAGGGTTCGCGCCGTGGTCGGATTTGGCTAAAGCCCGCGTTTTCGGTCCAGCCGGCTCTCCGCGAACGATTTGAAAATCATGGCTCTCGTTCATTGTCAATGCCAGTCCGGCTCGGACTCTTGTAACAGATCGACAACATATTTGCGCGTTAAATTTTCGCGTCGCCCTTTGCCTGAAGGCGCCTAGAAGAAAATCGGAATGATCAGGATCGCCACGATGTTTACGACCTTGATCATTGGATTGATTGCCGGTCCGGCGGTGTCCTTGTAGGGATCGCCAACCGTGTCTCCGGTTACCGCGGCCTGATGAGCAAACGAGCCTTTGCCGCCAAGATTTCCTTCTTCGATAAATTTCTTCGCATTGTCCCACGCCCCGCCGCTTGAAGTCATAGCAATGGCGACGAACAATCCGGTTACAATCGTTCCCACGAGCAAGCCGCCGAGAACAACCGGTCCGAGCGGTTTGATGATCGCGACGGCGACGACGAAGATCAGGGGCAGCAACGCCGGGATGATCATTTCCCGCAATGCTGCTTTGGTCACGATGTCGACGCACGTTCCGTACTCTGGGGTGTCCTGACCGGTCAGAATTCCGGGCTTGGCTTTCAGTTGGCGCCGCACCTCACGCACGACTGCGCCGGCAGCCTTGCCGACCGCGTCCATACTAAACGCGGTGAAGATAAACGGGAGCAAACCGCCAAGGAAAAGCCCGATGATCACTTTCGGCTCGGTTAGCGAAAACGTAAATTGCGCAAACGCCGGGTTGTGCGCTTTGAGTTCTTCAACGTACGATCCGAATAGCACGAGCGCTGCGAGTCCGGCCGACGCGATGGCGTAGCCTTTGGTCACCGCTTTCATCGTGTTCCCAACCGCGTCGAGCTGATCGGTCACGGCGCGTACTTCCTTTGGCAATCCGCTCATCACCGCTACGCCGCCCGCGTTGTCCGTGATCGGCCCGAATGAGTCGAGCGAAATGATGATGCCGGCCATCGACAACATCGACATCACCGCGATCGCAATTCCATAGAGACCGGCGAAATGAAAACTGAGAAGAATCGCGATGCCAATGAAGCCGACCGGCAAAGCGGTTGCGTGTTGGCCGACCGCTAACCCGGCAATGATATTAGTGGCGTGGCCGGTCTCGGACGCGCGAGCGATCTTCTGGACAGGGCCGTAGCGCATCGAGGTGTAGTAATTTGTGATCACCACGACTACTGCGGTCATCACCAGACCGACGGCGGATGCGAAATACAGTTGGGTAGGCGTCCGCGCTACCCCGGCGACCGTTAATCCGTCTGGAAACAAAAGGTGCGTCGCTGGCCAGAACAGTATCCCCGATACAATCGCGCTTGTAACTACGCCGCCCATCAAAACTGCCGCTGGTTTGCCTCTGGCGACGTTGACGAAAATAACTCCACAGATCGCGCTAAGCACCGAGATGCCGCCGAGCACGAATGGATAAACAGTCGCCGCTGAATTTCCACTGAGCGTGAGCGCCCCCACCAGAATCGCACCGATCAAACTGACGGCGTAAGTTTCAAAGACGTCAGCCGCCATGCCGGCGCAATCGCCGACATTGTCACCGACATTGTCGGCAATTGTTGCCGGATTGCGCGGATCGTCCTCTTCGAAACCCTGCTCGATTTTGCCGACCAGATCCGCGCCGACGTCAGCCGCCTTGGTGTAAATCCCGCCACCGAGTCGCGCGAAAACGCTGATCAAACTCGCGCCGAGAGCCAGACCGACCAGGCTGCGAATCGCCATGTCGTGACTAACCATTTTGTCAGCGACAGTATAAAAGATCGACACCGCCAAAAGCGCGAGGCCGACCACCAGCAAACCGGTGACTGCGCCACCGTTGAAGGCCATCCGCAACGCGCGGGTGAGCGAACTCGTGGCCGCCTGCGTCGTGCGGACATTCGCAATAACGGCGATCCGCATTCCGATGAAACCGGCGGATAACGAACAGAACGCGCCAACGACGAAGCCAATTGCGGTCGGGTGATCTTTAAAAAACCAAAGCAGAACAAAGATGATGACCGCGATCACGCTGATGGTGACTACTTGACGGTTAAGGTACGCTTTTGCCCCTTCCTGCACCGCCCCGGCAATCTCTCGCATCCGCTCATTGCCGGCCGATGCTCGGGCGACAATCGCAATTAAGACAAAAGCGAAGACCAGCCCGATGACGGCGCACAACATCGATAACTGCACCCCGGAATCGAGCAAATTTAGAGCAAGAAATGCCATGGCTTTAGCGCGGTAAAGCGCACGACTCTATGAAGATTTCCAGCTCTGGCAAAGCCTATTTGCCTATACTCGAAAATCCGAAGCGAATACGAACTTTGAAGGCCATTTACCGGAGGAAGATTGTGAAATCAGGTACCCATGCAAGTTATCGCCAGCCAGCCATCTTCCGAACCCGAGCTAGCGTTGCCAATCCGCTCCGATTTTGGTAACAAGGATCGGCTCATGAGCCGCCAGGAACACGAGGCTTGGTTGGAACACGGCGGCGAACAACATCGTCTCGAGGGCAACTGCTCAATCGGGCGCGCGGCTCTAAACACGCTCGTAATCGATTCGCCAAAAGTTTCCCGCCTCCACTCCATTATTCACCTGGAAGAAAATGGCGCGTTCTGGCTGGTCGATTTAGGCAGCAGTAATGGCACTTTTCTCAATAAGAGACGTATTCACCAACCAGTCCGACTGCATGATGGCGATGAGATCAATATTGGCGGCAAGGCATTTGTTTTCCATCAGCCGCGCGGCAAGTCATCGGCCGAACTAAAAGCGAATGCTCTCTTAACCTTGCAGGAAGTGGAGAATATCGATTGTTGGTTGCTCGTCGCGGACATCAAGAATTTCACGCCGCTGAGCCGATCAATGATTAGCGGCGAACTCGCCTCGCTCGTCAGCACCTGGCTCGCCTCCTGCAAGAACATCATCGAACAGCATGAAGGCACCGTGAACAAATATCTTGGCGACGGCATTCTCGCCTATTGGCCGGATGAACCAGGCGCGGCAGATGATGTTGCGTCGGCGATCATCGATTTAAAAGCCGAACAAGCGAGAGAGAGACCGCCATTCCGATTCGTCGTGCACTTCGGCACCGTAGCGATTGGCGGTGTGCCTTCGACGAGAGAAGAAACGTTGATGGGTAGCGAGGTGAATCTTGTATTTCGATTGGAAAAACTCCTGGCATCATTGGGTGAGCCCTGCGCAATCAGCGACGTTGCACACGCTAAACTAGGTAAATCAATTTCATGCCGTTCCCTCGGTGAGCACGACCTAAAGGGATTCCAGCGCAAGCATCACCTGTTTGCCGTTTAATTCAGAGTCAGCGCTCCGACAGTTCGCGCGAACTTCGGGGCCGAATTTCCGGAGAAATTGTACGAAAATGCGACTGCTCGATTCACTCACTCCGAAAAATGAGCCGGAGGTAAAGCTTGCCTAACAAACACGTAAATACCATAATTCGCGGCCGTGACCTCGGAAGTCGGCACTACGGCCGAAGACTTTCCGGCGCGGTTCACCACCACTCGCTGGAGCGTGGTCCTTTCTTGCGCGGACGGCCGCGCTACTGCTCAAACATCACGCGACGCCCTCAGCCAACTTTGTCAAATTTACTGGCGGCCGATTTTCGCCTTCATCTGCCGGCACGGTTACTCGGTTCCGGATGCACAAGATCTCGCCCAGGATTTTTTTGTGACACTGCTTGAAGGCCATTTGCTGGAACGGGCGGACCCCAGCCGCGGCCGTTTCCGGTCGCTCCTGCTGAAAGCGCTGAAAAATTTTCTAAGCGACGCCAGAGACAAGCAACGCGCGCGCAAACGCGGCGGCGACGTGCAATTTATCCGCTGGGACGAATGGATGTCCGAATTGCCATCACAATTCTCGATCTCAGCGCGAGAATCGGAGACTTGGCCGGCCGAAAGGATTTTCGATGTGCGCTGGGCCGCGACTGTGGTCGAGCGGGCGCTGAGCCGACTCGCTGAAGAATGTGAGCGCCGTGGCCGGCGCCGCATTTTTGACGTTCTGAGCAGTTGCTTGGCGGCGGAACGCGAAGATGTCTCTTATGCGAATTTTTCCAAGACACTCGGCCTGCCCGAGACATCGGTGAAACGTTTGATCCACCAGTTGCGAAAACGATATCGTGCGCTTCTTCGTGAAGAAGTCGCTGACACCATCGAAAGGCCCGAGGATCTGGAGGACGAGATGCGTTACCTCTGCGCGGCGTTAACCGCTACCCAGTAAGCAATGAAGTCCGTGGGGGTCATCAGCCTAGTCGGGTCGGAAGAGGAGTCGGCCGCGTGCCCCAATTGCGGATCGACATCACGCGTCGGGCGCGGCCTTTGCCTAAATTGCATGCTCTACCGCGGCTTCGGCGACGAGACCTGCGACGGCGACAGCTTGGAAAACGCGCTCGATGAAGTTGAGGTCCGAGATGCCGACTGGCGGCTAGGAAACTATCAAATCTTGGAAGAAATTGGCCGAGGCGGAATGGGCGTAATTTATCGTGCGCGCCAACGCCATTCCCGCCGCATCGTCGCGCTGAAACGAATTCTGGCGCATGACGCTGAGTCCCACGACACCCTCGTGCGCTTTCGTCGCGAAGCTGAAGCGGCCGCAAGCCTCGATCATCCAAACATTCTTCCGATTTACGAAGTGAGCGAAGGCGAGGACGGACTGCCGTTTTTCAGCATGAAGTTCGCTACTGGCGGTAGCTTGTTAGAAAGCCAGGACGCCCTTCGCAATGATACACGTCGAGCAATCGCACTCATGGCGAAAGTCGCACGCGCAGTCGAATACGCACACAGCCGAGGAATCCTTCATCGCGATCTCAAGCCCGGAAATATTCTGCTCGACGGTCGTGGCGAGCCACTAGTATGCGACTTTGGTTTGGCGAAATGGCTCGACGAATCGAGCGATCTAACACGCACACTGACCATCTTCGGAACCCCTGGTTACATTGCGCCCGAACAAGCGCACGGACCGGCGGCGAATCTAAAACCAACTGCGGATGTTTACAGTCTTGGCGCAATCTTGTTCGACCTGCTGGCTGGCCGCCCGCCGTTTCTTGGCGAGCACGCTCTCTCCGTCATCCATCAGGCAGCAGAAAAGCCGGCACCAAGATTGCGGTCAATCGTCCGTGAGATTGACCGTGACTTGGAAACAGTTTGCGCCCGTTGTTTGGAACGAGATCCGACCGCGCGTTATCACTCTGCTGGCGACGTGGCCGAAGATCTCGAACGGTGGGTCGATGGTCGACCAGTTATTGCGCGACCGGTATCTCCGCCAGTTCGCATCTGGCGCTGGGCAAAACGGAACCCAAAACTCGCGGCGAGCGTTGCCGGCTGCGCGTTAGCCGGAGTTACTGCTTTGGCTTTTGTGATGTTCACATTTCTTCCAGACACTTCTCCTTTTCGGCCATTGCTCACGATCTCCGAAAAGAGTATTGCCGTCCTCCCGTTCGAGAATCTGAGCGACGACACGCAGAACAGCTTCTTTGCCGATGGCGTTCAGAATGAAATTTTGACCAACCTGGCGAAAGTCGCTGACCTTAAGGTGATTAGCCGGACAAGTGTGATGCAGTACACCAGCGGAACGGCTCGCAACCTGCGCGAAATCGCGAGAGCGCTAGGTGTCGCAAAGATAGTCGAAGGAAGCGTGCAGCGTGCAGGAGACCACGTGAAGATCACCGTTCAGTTAATTGATGCGCGCAGCGATACACATCTGTGGGGAACTACCATCGACCGCTCGCTGGCTGACATATTCGCTGTTCAAAGCGAGGTAGCCGTCAACATTGTCGGGCAGCTAAAGGCAAAATTGTCGCCGGCCGAAGAGGCTGCGATCAAAGCAAAACCGACGAACGACTTGATCGCCTACGACACATTTATCCGGGCTAGAAACTTGATCGATGCGTCGTACTTCAGCAGCCAGCCCGATCAAGGTTTGCTTGAAGCGGCGCGACTACTGGAAGAGGCGGTGGCACGCGACCCCACGTTTTTCCGTGCTTATTGCGAACTGGCCCGAGCGCACGACATACTCTACATTTACGGTGTCGATCATACGCCAAGCCGCGTGGCAATGGCCGACCAGGCCATCGAGAAAGCAATAGCCATCAACCCGGACGCTGGCGAAGTCCATCTGGCAAGGGCTGATCACTTATACTGCGCTCATCTCGATTACGAAGCCGCTCACCGAGAACTTGCCATCGCGACCAGTCTTCTTCCCAACGAACCAAGATGTTTTGAGCTGGCCGGTTTCATGGACCGGCGCGCGGGAAAATGGGAAGCTGCGGTGGGGGCATTTTTAAAGGCATTGGAATTGGATCCCCGCAGTATTCATTTGCGCATTTCTCTTTCGCAAACCTACGAGCACATGCGTAGTTTTGCAGAAAAGGCCAAGGTTCTTGACCAAGCGACTGCCATCGCTCCGGACGATCTCCTCGCGCGATTAGCCCGCGCCTACGTCGACTTGGAATGGCGCGCCGACCCGAAACCTTTGCACACGGCAGTCGAGCAGGCCCTTGCGAAAGATCCGACTGTTTCGGCCGAGATCGCGGAAGTATGGTTTTACGTCGCAGTCTGTGAGCGTGATTGGACAGCGGCGCGACGAGCGATGGCTGCTACTAACCGGGATGTGTGTCGGACAGAAAATGTGGCGTTTCCATCAAGCTGGTGTGAAGGGTTTGTCGCGCGGGCCCAAGGCGACACTGCAACAGCGCAGAAGGCATTCTCGAAAGCGCGCGCTGAAGCGGAAAAGATTGTGCGCGAACAACCTAATTTCGGTGAAGCTCTTAGCGTTCTCGGACTGACTGAAGCTGGCCTCGGAGACAAGCAGAAAGCAATCGAACATGGAGAACGAGCTGTGCAGCTAGTGCCGCCAAGCAAGGATGCGGTCAATGGGCCATTATTAATTCAGTATCTTTCACTCATCTACAGTTGGACCGGGGAAAAGGATCGCGCGCTGGCCGAGCTCAAACGCGCAGCGGCGCTACCCAGTCCAATGAATTATGGAGACCTGCGCCTCCATCCTTTCTGGGATGAATTGCGCGGCGACCCACGTTTCGAGCAAATCGTCGCTTCGATGGCGCCAAAGTAACAAACGAGATCGTTTTCAGTTGCTAACTGCTGGACGGTTCAATCTGCCTTTCAATCAGCGAGGCAATGAAAGAAAACTTAGGCACCCCGAAAGCAAACTCGGGTCCGAATGCCGCCATGTTCAATACAATCATGACCCAGGCGAACAAATACATTCCCATCGTTAGGCCTATTCCCACGTGCAATCCAAGTACCCCGATGAACCAAATCAGTCGTGTTTTTCGCGGCCAAATGAATACCGGATAGGTTGCTTCCATCACGCACACCAGAATTCCAGCTACCGGCAGCAGAAATCCCAAACGAATTAATATGTCCGGCGGAATGATATCAAAAGGCGGCCGAGTGAGAGCTCGCCACAGACTCGTGCCGTCCCACCAGCCACGTCCGGCGCACTTAGCACTGCCGCTAAAAAAATAAATTAGGCAGATGTGAAGCTGCAGCACTCGACGGTGAAGTCCTTGTAGTGAAGTGCTCTTAAGGCCGATCCCGCGGCGCCGAGCATCGATTGACCACCCATCTGGAACCGGTGCGACGACAAGATAAAAAAGCCCAATAACGGTGAAGTTATCTACGCCATATCCGAAAGGCTCTACGGTCTTGGCCGTGCAGAGAAAAAGAATCCAGGCGATAACACTGGTAGTCCGACAGAACAGGCCGAGAACAAGAAAGAGCGAGGCGAGAAGCATCGCCCCCCACAAAAACCATAAGATATTGGTTTCGCCCAAATTAAGCCAGGTGCCGACTCCGACGATCCATCCAATTCTCGGAATGAGCGGGCTTTCCGCCGAAAGCAGCGCTTCCATGAGGTCGCGTCGGATCAAACCCCGGTTTCCTTCTGCCAGAAGTTCGATCCAATCGGAGCGCAGCGAAAGGACGTAGCAAAAAAGCTGCAAGCCGACGCCTATTCTGAGAAAACTCAACCACACCGTGGACTGCGGTCCAAAAAGAAATCGGCGAAGTGCGCTGCACAAGCTAGCCATGAGTCAGGGTCGCGATGGTTGCTCCGTGATAAAGTCAAAATCGTAGGCGAACAAAACACGATAGGACTCTTTGCGCCCAAGACGGAATTCGACCGGCGATGGCAAATCAACCGTGCCGAGAACCGCTCGAATCTTGGTTGCGGATGGATGGCCTTGCCAGACAGAAAATGCCAGCATTTTCACCATCATTGTCCGGAGGGGGGCGTATTCTGTTTCGGTCATTTTATCCAGCAGGGTTGAGAAACGCAATCCGGCCGACCGGCTGTTTACTTTGGGAAGCTCGATTTCGGTTCGGCCGTCCGGATAATGCAGTTCGAAGACGATCTTGTAGTTATCCGGAATGTTTGGCGCAAAATAACTGTAGCCCGATTCAATCCCTGTCAGGTTCAAGTAAGCAGAGACGGTCTGGCGAATGGGACTCGTCGCCGGCAGATTCTGTCCTAAAGGCGCCAGAGTAAGTTCCGCGGCGCGGTCCCAAAACGGGTCAACACTAGCTGGGAAAAAGGTCGCACTTGTAGAAAAAATCGTGCAAAGGTCGTTGAGACAGACCAATACGATACAAAGAAACTGAATTGTAAAGAACGCCAGTCTAAACGCTGGCAGCGTGCCGCTTTTCAGCAAGGGATCACTTGCGAGTATACTTTTCCAAGATGGGTGTGACTTCTTTCACCAACGCCCTGGAGTCACTATAGTCTTTCCGGCTAGTAAGATGAGGGTTGGGCGTGTGATGTTCAAAAGGCGTGTGATGCGCAAACGGCGTCTGATGCGTAACCGGCGTCTGATGCGTAAACGGCGTGTGATGAGTTTGATCGCAATTACTCTTGGTAGGACGGATTCCGATCTGAATAGAAGAATAGGACGTTCCGGCGCTCCAACCCTTTATTACTTCGTCCAACAATGTCTCGTGGACATAAAGACAGGTCAATTTTCCTACCTCGGGCCTGTCCTTGATCTTGTCGACCCAGTAAAGTTTGTTGTTGTATTTGGTCAGTATTGTCAGGAGCGCTGTCTGATCGGCGGATGAGATGTCAGTTCCAGGATGAATCTCGACATAGGTGTCGGCCAGGTTTACGCCGCCGCGGTTCCCGACCATCATGCAGGCACTCAAGCCTAGGACTGCTGCAGCTAAAACTAACAGAGGGGTTTTCATAGTTAGGCGGTTTGCGGGTTTTTCAACTAAAATGCAAGCATAAATTTCGGGGTTATAGGATGGGGGCCGTCGTTAGTTATTCCGTGACTTTAAAGAAAAATGGGTCGATGGAGGTCTTCACCCCTTCGTGATTCTGCAAATCGAGCAGTTTCTTGGTATCGAAGTTTTTGCGTCGCTGAAACTTAACCTTGTGCGGGAAATGGGACAGGTCAGGGGTGTTATCGGAAGAAAAGATGCCGTAAAAGTCCTTATCCACAGCCATGAGATGAAGGTAATCACCGAGAAATATGTTGTCGCAACAAGATTGGTAGAGTGGCGGCTCGATTGGAAATTGTGCCAGGGTTAAAGGCTGCGACCTGGTCTTAAAATCGTCACTCGTTTGTTCAAATTGTGTCTTCCACATATATCCTTCAGGCGTGTTCATAACCTGCTGGTAGAGAAAGCCCACTGTCCCTTGATCGTTGACCGCTAGCCCGGGATTTTTGGCGTTAGGTATGTCCCTCTTGCCATCCAACCAAGTCTTCCCGCTATCGGTCGAATATTTCACATGTAGACCGACGCCATCGTTTACCAAGTCGCTCCAAACCAAGTAGACCATGTTCGGCTTTTGAGGATGCACCGCCAAGGCTAAGTCATCGGCGAGACGATCTCCTCCAAGGCAGTTGTTGCCAGCCAGCTTTCTTCCCACTACCACGACGCCGGGCGTACCTTTGGGATCGACCAAAGAACTGAACGGTTTTGTCGAGGCGCCGCCGTTATCATCTCGAACAACGACGACATCCGACGTCAGGGTGGCGAGCTCCTTGGACTCACCGCACTGTTGGTAGGATACATTAGTTATGCGATTGAACGCCGCGTAAACGACTTTACCATCCGCGGCAATGGCTGGCCGGACCTCAGACCAATCTCCCGGTTTCGTCATGGGTCGATAGTCGATTGGCAATGGCGTGAAGCCGGTGTGAGCGGCGTCTAGAGACTCTTCAATCACAGCCTGCGCGTTTGGATTCTTTGGGTTATTTGAATAGTTAAAGTCAGCGTTGCCGACGAAGACATGATCTTTAGAAGCAACGGTCGTTGCCGCGATGTACGGTTGGTCGATAAATTTTCGGTCTTTGAACACTTCGCCCATCAGGCGGGTTCTGGCGTACTCTCCGCTTTGACAGATTATCAGCTCTTGGTTGACGTAGTCATCCTTTTCATTTTTTAACGCGCTGACGTAAAGCACGTCGGAGGAAGTGCCGAATCGTAGGGTAACGTCGCAGGTTATCTGAGGACTCGGGACAATCGAACGCAAACTCCAGCTGTTTCCGCCGTCGGTTGAAACAAAGATCGGTGCTCTGTCTGCCCGAAGCATTGGTTCCCGGGTAAAAGCTGACACGGCAATTTCCTTTGGCTTAGCCGGGTTAACCGCAATGTTTGGCTCACTGTCGTTGTCAGTCTCGCCGCTTAGAGATTCCGGCATTATGTCGACCACAGTGACCTGAGGTGTTTTTGCGGCGACACCCGGCGAAGTGGGCGTGGCCGTTTGTGCGTAAAAAGGGGGAGCGGTTACCGCCAGCAACAGAAACGTGCTGACGAAAAGATCCCGGCTTATCAGAAGACCTCCGCCGCTCAAATTGAATGCCGACGATCTCATCTCGTTCTCCCAATTATTTGTTGAATTTTGATTAGCATTGATATGTCTTGAAAATCAGCCGCGGCTAACGCGGTGTAGCTTTGAACGTTGTTGCCCTTGTACTCGTCAGATTTGAGGATGAGAACGTCGGTCTCTTGCTTATCGAGCTGATTCCGGTGAAGCAGCCAGATGCCTGAATCTTTGACTTGAAACTTTGGCGACGGTCCGAAAAAGCAGTCGTGCGTGGTGGGAAAGACAACGGATACAAAATCCGGCCTCGGTTCCGGTTTGTCGATCCGCTGTGCCACTTTGATGATAGCTTCCTTCCATCGCGGACGGTGTTCGGAAAACAGCTCCCAACCGTTGTGTATCGATCCTAAATCAACCGCTTTGTTGCTCGCCAATGCTTTGACTGCAACGACCTCACCGGTTACGATTAACTCGGCGTTGCCTATTTCCGTGCGAAGCGGTACCTCAGATTTTCGAACTGCTGCAGCCTGAAGTCGTCTAATAAAATCTTCTTTGCTATCAGGGATCGGCACAGCAGTTGCAATGACGCCGATATGTTTCTCGTACACCAGGGGATCAGCAAAGAAGACCGCGGAAACGTTGTTTTGCAGCCCGATTCTCGAAATGGGATTGACCGCCACAGTTAATCTGCTGCCCCTTAAATCACCCAATTTCTTTAGCGCTTGCTGGTCACTTGGCTCGACGCTGTCGACTTGAACGATCATGGGAAAATCCTTGGAGTCGAAGCCGGAGACGTTTGAGTTGCCCACTTCCTTGATGGTGCCAATGAAGGTGAAGGTTGATCCGTTTACCAACTGCTGAAGCTCCTGCGTAGAAAGGTCGGCGCGCGCAAAAACGACGAGGCCTTGCAAGATTAGCAAAACTCGGATTGCGCGGCCGCCCACGCCTCGAAAAATTTGTCGCGTCTGATGCTCGAGATGCGAAGTGGAGATGAAAAACGATGCAGTCATCGCAATCCCAGTGAGGCCGCTTGAATCACATCGAGCTTCTTTTCCAATGAGCCGGCCTGGCCTTTGGTGAACAACGCTTTGCAAAACTCGTAATACTTCTCTTGGTCCTCCTTGTTGCTGGCGATGAAGTAGTATTCTGGGCCGCCTTCCGGTGTGGGCCCTTTCTTCAGCGTTCCGGGTACATAAGTGCCTTTCTTCGGTTCTACTGGAGAATGGGAAAGGTGGCCGCGGGGCGGATCTCGAGCGAAATCGTCATAAAGCTTGTAGAGAGTAATCGGGGACGGGGTTGGCGCCGACTTCACTTCCTCTGTCACGATCAAAGTTGGCTTTTCCGGTTCCTCTAGGTCTGCAGTCGTCGTTTTCTTAGTTTCTTGCCACGTTGGTTTCGGTGCGGGCGATGCTGCCGGGCTTGGCGACGCTAGTGCCTGAGCTCCGAGCGCCGGCGCTGCTATAATTGATAGTGACTCGGTCTGCTGCGGGGTCACTGAATAGGCAAAAGGGCGCAAGGCTACATGGGCAAGAGTACCTGCAACGGCAACGGCTGTAGATACTACATGGCTTGGTGTGGCACTCGTCGTATCAGTTGTAGTTCGAGTTGCCCCGGCTCGCGTACTACTGTTGGAAGTCGTTTCGCCGTAGCCGACTGTGCCACTTATTTGCGATCCTCCGGTCGAAGTCAGCGTCTGAATATCGACGTGGACAAAGGGCAACTTGTTTTTTGCCTTGATTAGGTTGTCCATGATTTGGTCGTTGTAATAAACCATCACGTCTTTTCGCATCCTAGTTGCGTCCCAGCGTACCTGAGTGTTCGTGCATCCGGCCAACAAGAGGACAGCGATCCAGCGACACACTTTTCGTCGGTTGGTCGCTGCAAGTAACTGCGTTGCAAACAGAGAATTAGCGGGGAACGGTTTTTTCATAAGGACCTCTTGAATGGGTTTTCGCGATTCCCATCCGGTGTTCGCGAGGCCCCGCCCGTATGAGGCTTTAGCAGAGCCTAGCGACAACTGTAAAGGAAAATACCGTCGCGAAAGCTGGCGTATGTGATCTGACAGATGTTTCATTCGTTAGGTTCTCCGGAATCTAATGAACGAAGTTCGCGATTCTTTGCAGGCGAGACGCCTGCCGCCACAGATCAAAGAGCAAAGAAAGTCTTCAGACGCTCGAGAAAGTTCGCGGTGTATTCGCGTTGCTTCGCGGCCTGATCGGCGCTGGATGTCGCGTCTTTGACAATCCCTTCGGTTTCCATTTTGCGTCTGGCCAAAAGTTCGCTCAGTTGTTTCAAACAATCGGGCGATTCGCGAATCACTTCGCCCATCACGTCCTTGCCAATCTCCATCACGTAGCAATCGCCTTCGGCTCGCACTGTCGCGCTTCGTTTTTCGCCGGTGAGCAGCGACATCTCACCGAAACAATCGCCCGAACGCAACGTCGCTACCGGGATTGTCGATCCATTCTTTGCTACCGAAACCTGGGCCGCACCGCGCAAAAGAATAAACATCGAATTACCCTCCTGGCCTTCTTCGACCACACGCTCGCCCCGGCCAAAGTGATTTAGCTCCGACTGTTTGACCAAATTATCAATCTGCGTGTCGGACAAACAATGGAAAAGCGGTTCGCCGCGCAGGATGGCGCGGGCTTCTTCATGCCCTTCCGGAATCGGTCTCGGCGCCCGCCGCTCCAAGTGCAATGTCCGAATCGGGAACGGAACCGTGATCCGCTGGCGTTTCAATTCGTACCAAACATTCGTGCGAACCGCGTCGTTGATCTCGTTGATGCGCGCGTGATTGCCCATGTAAAATTTGATCTCGTAGGTGACCGCGTGATCTCCGAAATCGACCAGGAAAACTTTGACCGGCGGATTAGGGAGAACACCATGGGCATTCGTGGCCGCGCGCGAGAGCGCGTCTTTCACCCGATTCGGCGGGACGTTGTAATCTACTCCGATGCGAATCCGCATCGCATGGACTTCGGTCGGGTAATGAAGGTTAACGATCGTGCTCTTGACGATCTCGTTGTTCGGAATGTCGAGGTAGATCGTGTCGTTGGTGCAAATGCGGGTGGAACGCCAGTTGATCTCACGCACCTCGCCGTAGGTCTCGCCGATCTTCAGCCAGTCCCCGACTTTGTAGGGCCGATTGAGTTGGATCGACATTCCGGCGATGATCCCCGCGAAAAAATTCTGCCCGGCGAATCCGAGAATGATCGCCACCACCCCTGACCCGGCGAGCAAGCCCTTCAATTGAGTTTCAGCGTGGTAGCCGACGCTGAGCACCAATAGGAGCGCGATCAAGAAGATGAGCCCGCCGATTACCTCGCGCAGAAAATGCGGAATGGTCGTCTGTTTGCGCTTTTCGAAATACCAATCCCAAACGTAACGATTGATCAGCGCGACTACGAGCGCTGTGCTCAACAAGATTGCGACCGCGCCAACATGGTTCCGCCAGTCTGCCTGCACACCGTAAACGGCGAGCGCGACGTAAAACGCCAGCGACAGGCAAAAAAGTTGATAAAGCATTCCGAGTTGAACGCCGGCGCCGCGTTTGAGAAGACGACCGAAGCTCAACGCGATAAAAAAAGTGCCGATAAAGGCGCCCACGGTGAGCGCGGCCCGCTGCGTGTCGAACAAAATGGCGAACATCAGCTAATCGCCGCGAATCATAACCTCTCGATCAGGCGCCGACAAGGTTGTAGGTGCCTGCCGTCCCTGGCGGCAGATTCAGTCGCGCGACTTCTTCTTCAGCTCGTCGAGGCGCCGGATGATGTCGCTCAGGAGAAGCTCGTTCTTGAGATTCACTTGATAATCAAGATTCGCCCGCAACCGGTCCTTATGCGACTGACGGTTCTGCGACATCATAATGATCGGCGCCTGCA
>DASZJH010000079.1:0-3732 GCA_035948375.1 Chthoniobacterales bacterium | reverse complement strand
GAAGAACAAAATCCGATCGAGTGGGACATGGACGACGAAGATCTCTTTCGTTTCGTCCTCGAACACAGCGAACCTGAGCCGACCTTCAACCTCATCGCGAGCACTTCGTATCATCCGACCTACAGCGTCGACGTTGAGAAGAAAGGGTTCGACCCCCAACGTTGTGCAATCGAATTCGAAAGGTGGACCCTCACGGAATAATTGAGTTATTTCGCGAATAACGAGAAGCTAAAATTAGGCGGTTGATCATGATTCAGGATCTGGAGCTTGAAGTCCTGCTACCTGTTCATAACGAAGCCGAAATCATCGAGCTTGTGATGCGGGAAATCTACAATGAAATCTCGCCCAACGTGGCCATGCAGTTCATCGTCTGCGAAGATGGCAGTACCGACAACATCAAGGACGTTCTCGCGCGATTACAGAACGAGCTGCCGATGAAGCTAATAGTGGAAACAAAACGAAAAGGTTATTCCCGCGCGGTTCGGGAAGGCATGCAGGCTCTCACGGCGCCCTACTTACTATGCCTCGATGCTGACGGGCAATGCAATCCAGCGGATTTCTGGAATTTTTGGAAAAACCGCGACAGTCACGATGTGATTTTGGGTTGGCGGGTTCATCGAACCGATGCGACCTGGCGTAGATTCTTGTCACGGACATTTTATTTCCTATGGCAACTCTTCTACGACGTTCCGGTGCATGATCCCAGTTGTCCGTACGTGCTCGCTCGAAAGACAGTTATCGATCAGATTTGTCCGCAAATGGCTGAGATGGAGCAAGGATTCTGGTGGGAGTTTGTTGCCCGCGTACATCGCTGTGACTTTTCTATTCTCGAAGTGCCCGTCAGGCACCGTCATCGGGCTACCGGCACCACACGGGTGTACAGGTTCTTGAAATTGCCCCTGATCGGATGTCGCCACGTGCGCGCCTTATTCAGGATTTGGAGCCAGACGCGTTCCGATTAGCGGCTACCAGGTTTTTGCCTTTAGTGAGAGCGGCATCGGCATAACCTCGTCACCTCTCGAGTGAAAGTGTTTCATAGTCGTTCGGCCCTGACACAGGGCGAATTCGCGATTGCGATTGTGATGAGCCTGCTTCTGATCGTCCTGCATGTGCGGGTGTTGGTGCATGCCGGTCCACTTTGGCGCGACGAGGTCAGCAGTTTCTATGTGGCGACCGCGCCGAACCTGCAGGCGTTTCGGGATTCCCTTGTGCTTGATCCATTTCCGATCCTTTTCGTTACGGTTCTGCGAGTCTGGATCGCACTTGGTTTCGGCAGCAGCGACTTTGGTTTGCGCCTTCTGGCCTTCTTGATTGGGACTTCGCTGATTGGCGCGATCTGGCTGTGCTGCCGGATGATTGACAAGGAACGCTGGGCGCCGCTCTGGCCACTGGCCCTTTTCGGGTTGACTCCGGTAACCTTGATCGAAGGCGATTCTCTCCGGGCTTACGGTTTGGGCTTGATCGGGATTGTGATGAGTTTCGGGCTCGTTTGGCGCCTGGCCTTCAGGCCGTGGCGACTTGGAACTGCCGTCGCAGCGGCGATCTGCGCCCTCCTCGCCGTGCAGTCGCTTTATTTGAATTCACTTATTTTGTTCGCCATCTGCCTTGCCGGAATTATCGCCTCTTTCCGTCGAAAGCAATTTGTCCCGTTAGCAGGAATTTTTTTCGTGGGCCTGATTGCCGCGCTATCTCTGCTTCCATACGCAGGAATCATGCGCGACGCTCACGAGCAACTGGCCCTGCAACGGGAATTTCAAACCGTTTCCAATGGAATGTCGTCTTTAATCTCGGCTGGGGCGCTTCGCGGAACTGCTGCCAAGTTGGTCTGCATTCTGTTGTTCTCGATCGGTTTGAGCGTCGTCTCGCTGCCGTCGCTGCGCCGGCCTTTATTCGATCGCATCAAAGGTACTAGTGACTCACTCGTTTTTGCCATGATTGTTGTCATGGCCGGTGCCATTACGACTTTCGGTTTTTTGTGGAGTTCGGGCGTGCATAGTCCCCGCTATCGGTTGCCGTTCACGGCAGCAGCGACTCTTTCGATGCAGGTTGTGTACGTGACGCTGCGAAAAAACATCGGCCTAACCGTAGCTAATCTAGTCGGGTCCGGATTAACGGCCGCCGCGTTCATTCCGAGCTCATATCATTTATCGGAACTCCGAAGAACGAATTGTGACTTGGCCGCGGCGGTTGTGGCCAACTCAGCCGCGCAGGATGATCTTGTGATTGTCACGAGATTCACACATGCGCCGACATTTCAGCGGTATTATCGAGGAACGGCACCCTGGACCTCCGTGCCGGCAGTTGCCGATCACTTGCAGCACCGCGCCTACCTGGCGCGGTCAGTGAAGCTGAATCCAGATACAATTCGGGATATTCTCTTGAGCATCGAGTCCGAATTAAAGGCAGGTCACAAAGTTTTCCTGGTAGGAAGATTTCCTTTGTCGGAAATCGGTCGGCCAGTCTCGATCACTTCCACGCCGGAAAGCGGAAGCAGCTGGAGACTCGGTATCTATTTAAACATGTGGCGGAGCCAAATTGTAAATCTGCTCGGACAACATGCAGTTCAGGTTCTGAAAATCGCCCTGAACGAAAGCCCGCCGATAGATCCGCAGGAGAAAGAGGACGTGTTCCTCTTTTCAGGGTGGAAGGATTAACGACGTGCAGAATCGCCCCGTGCTACGCTGCGAGTGGTCGGATTGGACCAAATCGCCGGCTTTTTGTTACTTCACGCGCGAGCGATTCGGTGGAACGTTCCTCCCTTTTGTCGGTCCGCTCCTCGCCACAAGCTTATACGAGTGATCGATCATTTTCCGGATCTCGACGTCCGGAACTCCCGCTTCGATCTCGATCGTGTTCCAATGTTTCTTGTTCATGTGATAGCCGGGTCTGACTTGTTCGTAGCGATCGCGCAGCTCAAGCGCGAGATCGGGATCGCATTTTAGATTCGCCCGCGCCGGGACATCATCCAGCGAAGCTAGTGCGAAAATCTTCCCGCTCACTTTGAAAACAAGGACCGTTTCGCCGAATGGCGTGCCCTCAGTTGACCCAGGTTTGCTCAGACAGTATTCGCGGAACCTCGCGAGATCCATCACCCGATTCGCGAAATCAGAATGTTCGCCAAATCCTTGATCGCAACGCGTTCCTGTTTCATTGAATCGCGTTCGCGCAAAGTGACGGAGTCGCGCAGTTTCACGTCTTTTTCGCCGAGCGTTTCGAAATCGACAGTGATGCCGAACGGTGTTCCGATTTCGTCCTGGCGGCGATAACGACGGCCGATTGCGCCCGATTCGTCGTAGAAGACGAACATGTGCGGCCGCAATAGATCGACAATCTCTTTCGCTTTCGCGACCAGCGGCTCTTTGTTTTTGAGAAGTGGAAACACCGCGCACTTGATCGGCGCCATACGCGGGTGGAACCGCAAAACGGTTCGCGTTTCCATTTTGCCTTTCTCGTCCGGCGCTTCGTCTTCCGAATAAGCCTCGCAAATCAGTGCGAGCACCGTGCGATCAACTCCCGCGCTCGGCTCGATGACGTGCGGAATAAACTTTTGCTTCGTCTCTTCATCGAAATATTCGAGCGACTTGCCGCTCGCTTTCTGATGTTGCGATAAGTCGTAGTCGGTCCGATACGCGACGCCTTCGAGTTCCTGCCGGCCAAACGGAAAATCGTATTCGATGTCGTAAGTGCCTTTCGAATAAAACGCGCGCTCTTCGTCCGGCACGGTCAGCACGT
>DASZJH010000078.1:0-8202 GCA_035948375.1 Chthoniobacterales bacterium | reverse complement strand
CCTCCAGAAGTTTCGCCTGCTCGGGATTTCTCTTCCGCCAATCGTTGTAGGTTTTTTCCCAGCGATCGTACTCGGCGAGCAACTTCTTCTTATGCTCGGCGAAATAATCGTAGGTTTCCTTCGACACATAATAATGCTCGTCCGGCAAGCCAAGCCCTTTGCGAGCGGCATCGACAAATTTCGCGCCGGCTTCACCATGCGCTTTGTAGGTTCCGGCGACCTCCGGAATCCCCTTCCCGATCAAAGTGTGAGCGACAATCAGCTTCGGTTTCCCGTCGTTGTTCTCTTTCGCGGTGTTGAGCGCGTCAAGAAACGCCTGCATGTCCTGGCCGTTAATTTCCTGAACATCGAATCCGTAACCCTTGAACCGCATCGCGGTGTCCTCGCTTTGGGTCGCAGTCGCCGGCGCGTCGAGAGTGACCGCGTTCGAATCGTAAATCAGAATCAAATTATCCAGCCCGAAATGTCCGGCGAACGCGCTCGCTTCGGAAGCAACGCCTTCCTGCATGCAACCGTCACCGGCGAGACAAATGCAGTGTTGATCGAAAATACGATGCTCCGCCGTGTTGAAACGCGCCGCCGCCATTTTCATCGCGACTGCGATGCCGGTCGCATTGCCAACGCCCTGGCCTAATGGGCCGGTGGTGCATTCCACTCCCGGTGTTTCAAAAAATTCCGGATGGCCAGGCGTTTTTGAGTGCAATTGCCGGAAGCGTTTGACCTCCGACATCGGCAAATCGTAGCCACTCATGTGCAGCCAGGCATAAAGGAACATTGAGCCATGGCCGGCCGAGAGAACGAAGTAATCCCGCCCAATCCAGCGCGGTTTGTCGGGGTTATATTTTAGAGCATGACCGAAAAGCACCGCCCCCATTTCGGCGCAGCCGAGCGGAAGCCCAAGATGGCCAGATTGCGAGGCTTGCACTGCATCCATACAAAGTCCGCGGGCTTCGGTCGCCGCCCGCGACAGCGCGTCGATATTTAGGCTCATGAAAAAGGAGGTAATTTATGGTTTTGGATCGCGGGTTGCGCAATCCCTTTCCGAACCTATCGGTGCTGCCGGTAGAATTCGAGGTATCAATTACTTAACAACGTGTCTTTCCCTGCCCGTCGCCCCGGCGTTGAATAACTTGTGAATAAAAGTCGGCAAAAGGGCTGTTTTATTCACATCTTTCTGTCAATAAGGGCTTAATTTTCCCGCCACCGCCGCCTAGGTTGTCGATCCTACAATGAAACTGTCGGAAATGTCTGCGGTTCTGCGCGAGATCGGCGTTTCACCGGTAAAGAGTCTCGGGCAAAATTTTCTCCATGACCGCAATCTTGCCCAATGGATCGTCGATCAAGCAAAACTCAGCGCTGATGATTACGTCCTTGAGATCGGGCCGGGGCTCGGAGCGTTGACGGAATTTGCGCTGGCTAAAGGTGCGCATGTCCTCGCGATCGAGAAAGACAGGCGCCTCGTGAAATTTTTACGGGAGAAGTTCGCCGGCGAAAATGTCGAGATCGTGCACGGCGATGCGCTCGAGTTCGATACGCGATCCTTGTACGCGAAGCAGCGAGTGAAGTTGTTAGGGAATCTTCCTTATTACATTTCGAGTCAATTGCTGATCAAGTTCCTTGAATATCCAAGCCCTATATCACTGATCTTGTTGATGTTACAAAAGGAGTTGGCGAAACGCCTCGGAGCTTCCCCGCGCACGAGTGATTACGGCGCGCTCACTTTGCAAATTCAATTGCACAATCGCGTCGAGTATTTGCGAACCGTTCCGGCAACCGTGTTCCTGCCGAGACCCGACGTCGATTCTGCTCTCGTGCGTATCTCGCCACGCGACGAACAAGAACTTCCAGCCTGCGATCATAACGTTTTCGAACGACTGGTGCGGCGCGGTTTCTCGCAACGACGAAAGCAACTCGGCAAACTAATTCGCGAAGAAGTGCCACCTTGGGAAGCGATCGCCGCCAAGCTTGGATTGAATCCGAAAGCGCGGGCGGAAGAACTTTCCTTGCAGCAATGGATTGCAGTCACGAATCAGATCTCTCCGATGAACCCTTCACAGCGACCTGATCTACCGGAAGAGCAGTTCCAAGTGGTGGACGAACAAGACCGGCCCGTAGGAGGAGCCCCCAGGAGCCAAGTGCATGGGAATAACTCCCTCCACCGGGCGGTCCATGTGCTCATCTTCAACCCCGGGGGAGAGGTTTACCTCCAGTTTCGCTCCCCGGCGAAAGATCGACACCCGTTGACCTGGGATTCCAGCGCAGCCGGTCATGTAAACCTGGGCGAAGAGTACGATCAGGCCGCCGCGCGCGAGCTGCGCGAAGAATTGGGGATCGGTACCGAACTAACAAGGATTGCGAAGTTGTCGGCTTCCGAGCGGACCGACTTTGAATTCATTTGGCTCTATCGCGGATCGCACGAGCGCGAGCTATGGCCAAACCCAAGCGAGATCGAAGCGGTTCGGTCTTTTCCGCCACAGATCGTTGACGATTGGATCAAGGCGCGACCGCGCGAATTTTCGCCGGGATTCATTGAGTGTTGGAAAATCTGGCGCGAAAAAGCCGTTTAGCGTCTGCGTCGACGTTTGAAGGTCGATCTTGTGCCGCGTTTAGGAGCCCGACCCATCGCGGTCTTCTTAAATCGTCGCGCCGCCCGGCGGGCGCCTGCCTTTCCGCCGTAAAGTGAATCGCTAAACATCCGTGTGACGGAATTTTTTCCGCGCAGAAAATGGACCTGAAATCCGTGCGTTTGTTTCTTCGCGCGGGCTTTGGTGTCGATGCGCCGAATATTCGGCTCAGAATCGGGATTGGATCGTCTTCGCATGAGCGTCTGCCTAACAACTACGTCAAACAACGCCAGAATCAACGGGTCGCGTTGTTTTTGTTATCTCAACTGCGTTTTCTCCGGCGGCGGTAGGCTCCAACCGCGCCAATTCTTTTCGTATTCAGCCATCGGCATTAGCACATAACAGGGATGCCGCGACGCCCGTAGCCAGGTAACCATTTTCACCAACTCCGGTTCGGCCATTGTCGTACAACCAGTCGTGGCTCGGTTCACACCGCGGCGAATGTGGAAGAAAATTGCGCTGCCAGCGCCGGGGACCGGTGGGTCGGAATTGTGCCGGATTTCGACCAGCCAATGATACGCGAAATCACCGGATCGCATTTTTTCGTGGGAATAATTGTCAGGAGGGTTTGTGGAATCGATCACGACGTGACGATTGTAATTGGGAGAGCGCGGATCATCGCTCCAAACGTCGGCTTCGGTGACCTGATGGTAGGGATAATCGCCACCGACGGGCAATCTTGGTTCGTAACCAAACACCTCGCCGATTGCGAAAATGCCAGCTGGCGCGCGGCCATCGCGTTCTCTTTTGTGCAATCCTGGCTCATCCTGGCCAGCGAGGCCGGCTCCCCACGCCAAGCCGTGTTTGCCGAACAAGACTGGAATTGGCTCGTTGACCGAAGTCCAATCGTCCTTTGCGCGCTCGAATCGTTGCAGTTTCCCACGCATCGAATTCCAGTCCGGCGCGATGGCGACGACGAGCTGGCTGCAATTCGCCGGAACGCCATCGGCATGGGCGGTGCTCCCCACACTTAAAAACGCAGCGAACAAGACTGCACGGAAGATCGACATAAACATTCGCAATTGTAGACGCTCAGATTATTGATGTCCTCGTTTGTCGTGAAAAAAATCTGGGCTGTTTCAATTCTGCTCGCTGTTGTGCTCGTCAGCTACGCCCCGGCCATGCGCAACGGTTTTGTTTGGGACGATACTGCCCTGATTCTGCGCGATCCGCTAATCCGCAGCTGGCGTCTCGTTCCCGAAAGTTTCAATCATTTCCTTTTCATCGACGCGACGCCTTCGGATTTCTATCGGCCACTCCAGCGGCTGAGCTACACGCTCGACTATGCGTTGGCAGGATTTCAACCGGCGGTCTATCACGTTAGCAGCCTGCTTTGGCATGCTGCGGCCGCCATCGCGCTGTTGTTCTTCGCCGAAGAGTTGCTCCTTAGTTTCGGATTCGAGCAGCGCAAGAGTCGCCCGATCGCGCTGACCGCCGCGCTCGTTTGGGCGGTTCATTCCGTGCAAAGCGGGGCGGTTGCCTATATTTCAGGGCGGGCGGACCCGCTCGCGGCATCGTTTGGATTTCTCGGCCTTTTTCTTCTTCTTCGTGCCGAACGAGCGAGAGACGGACGCAAGCTGTTTCTACTTGTCGGGAGCGCCACAGCCCTTCTGTTGAGCGCATTCAGCAAAGAAGCCGGTCTGATTTTTCCGATCATCGGAGTGCTGATTTTCCTGCTTAGAAAGAATTGGGAAGGCTTTTGGAAAACGGCGGCGGCAACAGCTTTTGTCGCGGCGATCTACTTCGTTCTGCGCTTAGGGGCAGAGCATCATCCTCCGACACAGCTCACGGCTCCGCCCCCTGCGCTCGTGCGGCCGATTATCGTCGCACGGGCCGTCGCCGAATACGCGGGGTTAATCGTGTTCCCGTTAAATCTGCATATGGATCGCGACGTGGAAACACAGCCGAGCGGTTTCAGCGAAGCAAACCTTGCCCACGCCGCGTGGCGTGAGCTGCAAACGTTGCTCGGACTAGTTTTGATTGCGGCGTTCTTTTATTGGCTGTTTCGCGCTCGCAACCGCAGCCCCGCCGTCTTTACCTGCTTGCTTTTCGCGCTCGTCAGCTACTTGCCCGTCAGCGGAATTGTTGCGTTGAACGCGACAGCCGCCGAGCACTGGATTTATCTGCCGAGCGCTTTCCTATTTCTCGCAATCGCCGTCGAGCTCGGCTTGATTGCAGAACGGCTGCAATCACGAAGATCGACAATCGTCTTCGCATCTGCGGTTCTGTTGATTTGGCTCGTCTTTCTCGGCGTGCGCACATTCGCGCGCACGCTCGATTGGAAAGACCAACGCACATTTCTTGAGCGAACAATCGCCTGCGGTGGCGATTCCGCTCGAATGCTAATCAATTTGGGCGGATTGGAATTGAACGAAGGCAGATTGCAGGACGCTGCTATTCATTTGCACACCGCCCTGCAAAAAAAGCCCGGCCAACCGCTCGCGATCATCAATCTCGCAGCACTCGCGTTGAAACAAGATGAGTTTAAGGTCGCGCGCGAGTTGCTTAATCGCGCAACGCAGATGCCGATCGTCGACGCGGAGGCGCATCGACTGTTGGCCGTGCTCGAACACAAGGAAAATCGAAAAGTCGATGTGATGCGAATGCGGCTGGCATCGCGAACCGGTCCGCCCAATTGGGCGATCGAAGAAAGTTATATTCAGCTGCTGGATGAGACTGGGGCAAGAAGTGCCGCTATCAACGAATTGATCGGTTGTCTGCAAACGCAATGGTATCGCGCCGACAGTTGGCTGCTGTTGAGCGAACTAGAAACGAAGGCCGGCCATCTTGACCAATCCGCCAACGCGCTCGCTCAAGCGCGGGCTTACGATGTCCACCTCGATGGCTCTAGCGGGACCGAATCGAGGCAGGGGAAAGGGACCGAGCCGGCTGAAACAGGAGCCAGCCCTTCAGGTAACAAGAGTTCTCACAAGAAGAGCCATGAAGGAACTACGGAAGCCGTTCCGACACCTGGTGGAGAACAAGAATAATTTAAGCTGCGTGGCGTAATTCGCCTGCGAAGATCGCGGGATGGCAAACTTCCCGCGGTTTCCTTTTGAGTCGGCGTCCTAAGCTTTCGCCGTGGCGTTCTCTACCGCCGCGGTGTCGGCTGGTAGATATTTCGCGCCAAAAAGCCAGGCAAGTCCGCCAGCGAAAATAATCCCCGACACAAACAGGAACGCGACGCGGATGTTGCTGTGTCCGCCGATATAGCCGAGGAGCCAGAAGGCTTGAACGTCGCCGAGCAAGTGAATGATAAAGATATTCACGGCAAAAGCAGTCGCGCGTACCGCCGGTAGCGAAACATTCGCGAGCGCGGTGTTTGATGGACCCGTGTTCAAGAAAATTAGAAAAATCGCCAAGAACAGCGCAACCCAAGCCGCAGGGAATGGAATGTAAAGACTGACAATAAAAAACGGACACGCGGCTAGCATTCCAACTCCTGAGATTAAAAAGTAAGAACCAGGATAACGCGGACGCAATTTATCGGCGACAATTCCGCCAATTAACGTCGAGCTCAAACCAGCAATGACGGTTATCAAACCGAAAGTGATTCGACCTGCAGCCGGACTCTGGCCTCGATAAGCCAAATACGCCGATACCCAATAGCCCAAACCGCCCGCCGCGAAGGTCATCAATGTTTGCGCAATGCAGTTGACCAAATAGGAACGGGTCCGGAAGAGCTTGAGATAATCACTCAAACCTCGCCGCGGGGATTTCTGCACAATGTGGTGGCTCGCCACGCGCGGATCACGCTGCCAAAAGCAAAGCAATCCGAGAAGCAGACCAGGCGGCGCGACCATGTAAAACGCCCAACGCCAATCCAAGTGCGCCCAGATCACTGCCGCGCCAATGACGTAACCAAGCGCGCTGCCAACAGGGATGGCGGCGCAAAAAATCGCCATCACGCGACCGCGCGTTTCGATCGAGTAAAGGTCGGACAAAATCGTGGGCGCAGCCGGTCCATACGCGCCTTCACCGATTCCAACGCAAACTCGGGTGGCGAAAAGCATCCCGAACGTAGCAGCGAGACCAGAACCACCGCTGGCCAGACTCCAAAGAAGCACGGCCGCACCAACAATCACCCAACGCGAAATGCGATCGGCCAGGAACCCGAGCACCGGTGCGCTCAACATGTAGGTAATCAAGAACGCCGTGCCGAGAAGTCCGGTCTTCGTCATCGCGTTCAAGTCGCCGTGCGCGAAGAACGTCGCTCGAATTTCTGGCTCGACTGCGGCCAGGATCTGCCGATCGATGTAATTGAAAAGATTGATCCCCAGCAGCAGGACCAATGCGGTACGGGCGCCGGGGGGCGGACGGTGGTTCATGTCTATTAACAGTTGCCGATTGGCAGATAGATGGCCGCGCGCTAATTGTAAATGACAAACAATGCCTCACATCTCCGCCGGTGAGCGCGCGCTCCATTTCCTTTTCAGGCCGCTCGTCAAAACCTTTTATCGCGTTCGAGCTTTAGGGCTCGAACATTTGCCCGACGGCGGATGCCTTCTTTTGCCCAATCACATCACCTGGGTTGACGCCGTAGTGCTTCAACTCGCGTGTCCGCGCCCCATTCGTTACATCATCGATCAGGAATTTTATCACAAACCGCTGCTGAAACCCCTTCTGCGAATCGCTGGCTGCATTCCGATCGATTCGCGCAAGGCGCGCTCCGCCATTCGCGGCGCAACCGAGCAAATCGCCGCCGGCGAGATCGTTTGCCTGTTTCCGGAAGGACAGCTCACTCGCTCCGGGACGTTGCTTCGTTTGCGACGCGGCTACGAATTGATCGCGCAGCACGCAAATGCGCCGGTCATTCCCGTCTGGCTCGACCGGCTCTGGGGCTCCATCTTCTCGTTCCAAGGCGGAAAATTCTTCGCCAAGTGGCCGAAGGAAATTCCGTATCGCATCAGCGTCGCCTTCGGCAAACCGCTCGAGCCGGCAGCGGCGGATATCGCCACAGTTCGCGAAGAACTGCTCAAGCTCGGTGAATTATGTTACAGCCGGCGGCCTGCGTTAGATCGACATCTTGCCGAAGCCTGTGTGAGCGGTTTAAAACGCCGACGCCTTAGCACCGCGGTCATTGATGGTGTCGATCACAGCGAATTGAGCCGCGCAAAACTGCTTGGAGCTGGTATCGCGCTCAGCCGTTGGTTGCGAAAAGAATTTTCCGATCCGCGAATTGCGATTGTTTTGCCAGCCAGCAAGGGATCGATGGTTGCAAATCTGGCCGTGACGCTGGCGGGCAAAGTTCCCGTCGATCTCAACTTCACCATGGGCCGCGCGGCGAATGAATTCTGCATCCGGCGCGCGGAATTGGGCGTCACAATTACGGCGACCGCGTTCATGGAGCGCGTGAAAGATTTTCCGTGGCCGGAACGCATTTTGAAACTCGACGAGCTGATGCCGCGACTGAAATCGCAAATTCTTTTCTGGTGGCTGATGTCGATCTTCTGCCCAACGCGGCTGCTACTGCGGATCTTGCGAATTCCAAAGACCGGCGGCCACGCGGAAGCAAGCCTGCTCTTCACCAGCGGCAGTACCGGCGATCCGAAGGGCGCGGCGCTGAGTCATCGCAACA
>DASZJH010000077.1:0-3780 GCA_035948375.1 Chthoniobacterales bacterium | reverse complement strand
CGTCTGGTTTCCGCGACGGGTAAGCCCAATCTTTTTTGATCGGTTAATGGCCAAATGTGCGCGCGGCGGCCTCAAGGCACCCCGTGTTGTTCAAGAAGCGTCGGACGAAGTCGTTATGCTAAGCCTGGTAGCATGCCGGGTAGGCGTCGCATTCGTCAGCAGCGCTTCGCGAGGGCGACTTCCTCCAGGCGTAGAGCTGATGCCAGTGACAGATTTGAATGTACCGCTGGCTTTCGGGCTAGTGTGGCGGAAGGACAACAACTCTCCTTTACTCGCTAAGTTCGCAGCTGAGGTAAAGTCGATGGTCCGGCAACGAGGCCGGAAAGGCGAAAAGCTCGGCTAGTCTCAAGACCTTGAACTATTTATCCGCATTTTCTTTGAATCGCGTGATTTCGGCGCGACTTACCTGCTGGACGCCTGGAAAACCTCGGAGTCCCCATCGGTGGCCGATGCACTCGTCAACGACCGGTCTAATGTCGCGGCGATCAGGTGTTGTTTTGCCAGTGTAAGTTCGTCTTCGCGTGAGGCGATCGTCGGAACGCGGGGCTCCGTTGTTTTCACCGTCGCGACATGTGCGCATCCCCAGGTTGCGAAAACCACGGCGCCAGCAAAAGCCGTTTGGATTCGCCGCAATCTTTTGACCTTCGGTGCGTTCACAATTCCAACCATTCCCCTTTGGACGAGGCGCTAAGCGAGCCAGAAACTGATCAGCAGAACCAGGATAAGCGCGGTCAAAGAGAACCACGGGATCACGACGACTTCGATTCTCCACGACTTCATCGATTGGTTCGGCAGTGTCCTAGAACCCGGCACGATTGTGACAAACCGTAGTCAAACGTCCATCGCTTTACGGCGTATCTCCGTATAATTCCTTCAAGCGCGTGTGCGCGAAGGCGAGGCCTTTGGGCATATCCATTCGTCCGCCGATGATTTCGATGTAGGCGCCCGATTTACTTTCGCGGGCTGCTTTCAGGGCGGCATCGAGTTCACCGAGCGTTTCGACGCGCGCAGTAAACCAATCGGTGCATCCGAGAGCGTGCGGCAAATCAGCATAACGCCATTTTGCCAAATCGTTGTAAGACCAATCTGGATTTGGCTCCAGCGCCCGCTCCACCATGTAGCCGTCGTTGTTGAGACAAAGGATTATGGGCTTAGCGCCGAAGCGGCCCATATTTCCAATCTCGTTCGCCGTCAATTGGTGAGAACCTTCGCCGGTAATGAGAACTGTTTTCCGTTTGGGATCGGCGAGCGCTACCCCGAAGGCTGCCCCCGTGGCCCATCCAATCGATCCCCATAACATTTGTAGGTGCACCTGCACATCATCGGCTAGCGGCATTGGCGGAAGTCCCAGGCTCGAACTCCCGGTTTCCACTACGACGTTATCGCCTGGCCGGATAAACGCCGCGTAGCGGGAATAGAGCGCATCCATCGTAATCTTGTCCGACGACTTTCCATTAACTCCCGGAGCACGCTCGGGTTTTCCGTTGTACCGAGGCGCGGGCGATTTCAGTTTTGCCAGCGCCGCGAGGGTGTCGGCCAGGCGAACATTCCCGAAAACTTGTTCTCCGATACGAACGTCATTCAGACCGATCGAGACGAACCGCCCGAAATCGAGTCGCCCAGAGAAGCCCGCAGTCGATTCGTCGTTGAGACTGACGCCGCCGATATCAAGAACCAGCTCGGCGCCTTCAACGATCTCGCGGGTCTCTTGCGTGGACAGCGCGCCGGAATACATCCCGGCAAATTGCGGATGGCTTTCGTCGATGATGCATTTTTCCATCGCTGTGGTAGCAAATGGACACCCGAGCGCCTCTATTGCCTGCCTGGCTTCCTTCTGTAAGCCGAGCCGCGAGATCGTGAACGCTGGCAACACGACGATAGATTTCGCGTTCTTGATCCGGTCTGTTATAGCAGCGACCGCTTTCTTGAGGGATGATTCGTTAGACTTGAGCGTCGCAGGCTCCACCTCAGTCAGTGTCACTGGTGACAGCGCATAGTCCGATGGAACGACGATATATGCAGGTTGATTATTGCGACGTGCCTCTGCGATCACGCGTTCCATTTCGATCACGCAGTTATCGGGATTGATCACCGCATGAGAGCAGGCCGCTTGCGCAGAAATTCCGATAAAGTTCCCGAATTCGCCGTCTCCAAAAGTGTGATGCATCGTTTTGCGCAAGCGCTGGTTCTGATACGACGGCATGCCGACGACGTGGTAAACGAGTGAGCGCTCGGCTTTCGCGCCCATCACTCCATTGATCGCTGACAGCTCACCGACTGCATAAGTCGTCGACAGCATTGCCGCGCCCCGAGCGCGCGCGTAGCCATCGGCCGCATAGGATGCATTCAATTCATTCGAGCACCCGATCCACTTGATGTTTGGATTGCTATCGACTGCATCACCGACTGGAAACGCGTAGTCACCCGGTACGCCGAAACAGTCAGTGATCCCTTCATCAGCAAGTCGCTGAACGATATAGTCAATTACACTGGTTGTTTTCATATTATATATAGAGGTGGTCATTTTCCGATCGGAAACCATTTGGGTTTGCTGGAGCCCATTCCCGATTGCATTCTTAATGGCGGCTGCTTCATAAAGCGCCGCCGAGTCATCTTGTTGGCTGCTCTGATATAAAGTTTTCATGAGAAGACTATCGAATCGCTGAGGTCACTTTGGAAAAGACCATGTTTCTTGCCTCAGCATACCCGGCATGCATGGTGGAATTCGGCGTGTCAGACAGACACTCCGTCTTCGTTATATTTAAGAGATCGTCGTAATGTGCACGTGCATGCGTTCGGTGGGTAACGAGCAACTGCGCGAAAAGCGACTCGTAATAGTCACACTTGGGCGATTTGCCATCCGCCTCAATCCATTCTGGATGTTGCGCGCGGAGGGCATCGTGCATCTCGCGCTGAAGCTCCCTGTAACCCGGAACCTCAGGGACGACTATTGAAGAACGCGGCGTATTCATCGTACTGTCTCTGTTTTCCTTGTGAGGTTTCCGTCTCCGTTGCTCACCCGCAGGACAATTTTTCCGCGGACGTGACCGGATTGACTAAGTTCGTGCGCGCGCCTCGCTTCACTGAGCGGAAGGATACGATCGATTATCGGCGCGAGTTTGCCCGAATCGATGATCTTCGAGATCTCCGCGAGCTGCTCGCCATTGGGGTGACTGGCAACAAACGCGGCGCGAACTCCAAGCTCTTTGGCTTTCTCCTCCGACGGCGGCTGGACCAGCGAAACGAGATTGCCTCCCTTTTTCAAAACTGACCAGGAGCGTTCCTGCGTTTCACCGCCTATGGTGTCGAGCACGATGTCGATGTTGCGCGCGACGTTCTCGAATCGTTGTTTCGTGTAATCGATCGGCTCGTCCACGCCGAGCTTGCGCAGTAAGTCCTGATTTTTAGTAGACGCCGTCGCGAAAACGTGCGCGTCTTTCCACTTCGCGAGTCGCACGGCGAAGTGGCCAACTCCGCCGCTGCCCGCGTGAATCAACACGCGGTGACCTGGCTGCAATTGCGCAGTGTCGAACAACGCCTGCCATGCGGTCAGCGTCGCCAAAGGTACGGCCGCCGCGCGGATGTGATAAAGCGAGTCTGGTTTGAGCGCGAGTTCTGTTTCACGGACGACAATATAATCTGCGTAGGCGCCGCCACGGGTTGGATCGGGAAGACCGTAAACCTCGTCGCCGATTTTGAACCGTCCCGCGGCCGCGGGATCCGGTCCGAGTTCCTCGACTACTCCGGACAAGTCCCATCCGAGAATGAGCGGGAACGTAT
>DASZJH010000076.1:0-6386 GCA_035948375.1 Chthoniobacterales bacterium | reverse complement strand
GCGGTGAGGGAGGGATTCGAACCCTCGGTGCCCTTTTGGGGCACGGAGCTTTAGCAAAGCTCTGCTTTCAACCACTCAGCCACCTCACCAGAAGCTCGGGCCGACAATATGCCGCGGAATAAGCGATTGCCAATAGGGCGCTTCTTCCCCGTCAAAGAACAACTAACGGTTGTTATTTTTTCTTCGCTTCTGACTTAGCCGCTCCTTTGTCGGCCTTAACTTCCACGTCAGTAGCCGTCATGGTATAGGTGATTGTTACTTTCGAGCCAACTTTAAGGTCGCCATTTACTTTGGTGCTCGAGTCGCGCGCGATTTCCCACCGGTCTTTTCCCTTCTGTACCGCAATCATGCTGTCGTTGACTTCCAAAACAGGTCCAGTCACCTGGTAAGTTTTGCCGGCGCCCAGCGCGAGACTGCTCATGGCAAAGCTTCCAGCCACCACTAAACTAAGTAAGGATTTCATCATAGCGCCGATTAGATAGAATCGCCGGCGTTCGTGCAAGCCTTCGCACTAGTTCGAGACCTCACAATTGCGATTGCGATTGCGAGGATCTGCAACAGCGTCCTAGACTGGCCGAACGGAGAATTCTTATGGATGAACTAGTTAACCTCGTTGTGCAAAAGACAGGCATCAGTCAGGAGGATGCAAGGAAAGCAGTCGAAGTGATCGTCAATGCGCTGAAGAATCGTTTGCCCGGACCGATTGCGAGCCACGTTGATTCGTTTCTTGCGGGCGGCATGAGCGGCGACTTGGACACACTCGCGGGCGAAGCAACCGAAATGCTCAAAGGCAAACTCGGTGGTTTGTTCGGCGGTAGCGGTAAGGGCTGATCGCGCTCCACTTTTGGAAAGCTTAGGTCAAAAAGAAAACGGCGATGAGAATTTCGCCCATCGCCGCTTCTGAATTGTCAATCAAGGAATCGCGCTATTCGTTCTTTGCCGCCCTGTTTCCTTCCTTAATCGCTTCGGCTTCAGTCATGTATTTGCCCTTTTCTGTCTTGCCGTAATAACGCGAGCCTTCCTTATGATAGATCTTGGTTTCGGTATTGACCCAAACCTGTCCGTTACCGCCACCGGGCGCCGCGGTTGTGCTGGCGGCAGCTTCGGCTTTCGCTTTGGTTGAGGCCGTTGCAGCTGGCGCGGCTGCCGGACTTGGCGAACTCTTCGGCTTGAAAAAGTCGGCCAAGGCTTTCTTCTCCGGCGAAGCCGACGGGCTGGCCACTGGCGGCGCCACGGCTTTTCCTTTGCGGCCTTTTTTCTCGGCAGGTGAAGCTGACGCCATCGACGACGCAGCGGCAGCAGGAGTAGCAAAAGCCGCTTTTTTTCGAGCCCCCTTTGACGCTGGCTCAAGCGGCGCTTCGGTCGCAGTCGGCGAAGCACTCGCTACCGCGGCAGGTGCTGGCGTTGCCGCTGCTTTCTTGCGCGATTTCTTTGCGGGCGACGCCGCCGGTGATTCACTCGATGCAGGAGAAGTCTCGGCTGCCGCCGTTTTCTTGCGTGACTTTTTAGTCGGCGAAGCAGACGCCTCAGCGCCGGCAGCCGAAGCACTAGCCTCTGGCGATGCAGCCGAACTGACTTCCGCTTTTTTGTGTGATTTGTGTTTGGCTGGGGACTCAGCAGGCGATGGAGACGGAGATTGCCCGCTCACCAGGTTGGCCACCGCAAAGCTAAACGACAGGAGAAGGACGAAATATTTGCTTCGCATTTCTGAAGGCTAACAAGCCAGCAACAGAATGGGAAGTTCATAAAACACCACCAGCGCGTGAGAGAAGAGACCGCAAACCCCTCACCGCCATTCGATCGCCATTCGGCGACTAAGCAATCAATGCTGCGCGAGCGGCGTGTAAGTAAGCGCCGGATTTGTTCCTTGCATCAACTGGTCCTGATGCGCGTTCCAGAGGTTGATGTCCGACTCGTCATACTGCGCGTTTTCCTGTCGCTCCCTCTGGATCGCAGCCATCCGCTTTTGCTCCTGATTTCCGACACCGGTCGTTTCAGTCGTTTCGCAACTAGCGAAGAAGGCAAAGATTCCGAGCAACGCCACAAGTTGAAGCTGTTTCATATCTAACCGATTATAACTCCTTCTCGTCCACTCGTCACTTATGAGTAAGCCGCTCACTGAAAGTTCAATCAGCTCACTGAAGGCGGCATTACGAGGTCGACTGATAGAACCGACTGGTCAGGCTTACGACGACGCGCGCAAGGTTTACAATGCGATGATCGACAAGAAACCGCGATTAATCGCGCAATGCGTAGACGTGGCCGACGTTAGTGCGTGCGTGAACTTCGCACGCGAAAATAATTTGCTGGTGGCGATTCGAAGCGGCGGACACAACGCCGGCGGACTGGGAATCGCCGATGACGCGTTAGTGATCGACCTCGCCCCGATCAAATACACCTGCGTGGATCCGGCCGCACAAACCGCCACGGTTGGCGGCGGCTGCACTTGGGGAGATGTCGATCATGCAACGCACGCGTTTGGAATGGCGGTGCCGAGCGGAATTATTTCAACGACAGGCGTCGGTGGACTAACGCTCGGCGGCGGCATTGGTCATCTCACGCGCAAATGCGGACTCACCATCGACAATCTTTTGTCCGCCGATGTCGTACTCGCGAACGGGAATTTCGTACGGGCGAGCGCGAATGAGAATCCTGATCTTTTTTGGGCGCTTTGCGGCGGCGGCGGGAACTTTGGTGTCGTCACCGCGTTTACGTTCAAGCTTCACAAGATTGATACCGTTTATGCGGGCCCGATGCTTTACGAATTGAGCGACGCCGTCGACATCATGAAGTGGTATCGCAAATTCATCGTCAATGCTCCGGATGATTTGAATGGATGGTTCGCGTTCCTAACGGTGCCACCAGGGCCACCGTTCCCCGAAAATCTTCACCTTAAGAAAATGTGCGGCATTATTTGGTGCTGCACGGAGCCCCAGGCCAAAGCGGAAGAAATATTCAAACCGATTCGCGCTTTCAAAAAACCAGCGCTCGATTTCGTCGGTCCCCTGCCCCAGCCCGCGCTGCAAAGCATGTTCGACCCAATCTATCCGCCGGGGCTGCAATGGTACTGGCGTGCCGATTTCGTAAACGAGCTCAGCGACGAAGCAATCGCCCAGCATGCCCGCTTCGCGCGGGAACTGCCGACGATGCATTCCACCATGCATCTGTACCCGATCAATGGCGCAGCGGCACGCGTCGGCAAAACCGAAACGGCATGGAACTATCGCGACGCAAACTGGGCGCAGGTGATGGTCGGTGTCGATCCCGACCCGGCGAACAAGGAAAAAATTACCAAGTGGACGAAAGATTATTTCGACGCGCTCCATCCGTATTCGGCTGGCGGCGCGTATGTGAATTTCATGATGGACGAAGGCGAAGACCGCGTGAAGGCGACCTACGGAGAAAATTACCGGCGCCTCGCTGAAATCAAAGCGAAGTACGACCCGACGAATCTCTTTCGCGTGAATCAGAACATCAAACCGGCCGGAGCAAAGCGCGCGGCCTGATCATGAACGCCGCCGAACTGAAATCGTTACAGGCGCCCATCAAAAATCGATATCGCGACGAACCCCAAGCGGCGATGATCACGCTGCGGGCCCAGGGAAAAATCGGCGAAGGCGTGACCTGTAATGTTCAAACTGGAAGAGCGCTCGTTGAAGCGGGCCTTCATCCCGCGACGGGCGGCAGTGGACTAAGCGTGTGCTCGGGCGACATGTTGCTCGAATCTCTGGTCGCGTGCGCTGGCGTGACGTTGCGCGCGGTCGCGACCGCGCTCGAAATTCCGCTCCGAGATGCGACTGTTCGCGCCGAGGGCGATCTCGATTTTCGCGGCACGCTCGGCATTTCGAAAGAAGTTCCTGTCGGTTTACAAAGTATTCGATTGCGATTCGAACTCGATACCGACGCGACCGAAGAACAAATCGCGACACTTTTGAAACTGACCGAACGTTATTGCGTGGTTTACCAAACCCTGGCGCATCCGTCCAAGATCGACATCCAGATTTCGCGGCGATGAATTTGCCGCAGGCCCGTTCCTAAATTAGAAAAGCCGGATGCCGACTTACATGGATATCCACGAAATTCCGGGAGGCGTCAGCCCTGAAGATGTCGCCAAAGCTCACGCGCAGGATGTTAAGGTGCAGAGTAAGTACGGCGTCAGTTATCACAAATATTGGGTCAACGAAAAAGAGGGAAAGATTTTTTGCCTTTGCCATGCGCCCAATGCCGAGGCAGCGAAGCAAGTGCATCGAGAAGCGCACGGTCTCGTGGCCGAAAAAGTCATTCAGATCGAACCGGAGGTCGCCGATCTGTTCATGGGCGGAAGCGAAGTCAACTCCGCCGGCGCCGCGATCCTCCCCGGCGGATCTGCCAATGATCGCGACCCTGGTATTCGCACGATCTTGTTTACCGACATCGTCGGATCGACAGCGCTGACACGAAAACTTGGCGATGAAGCAACCATGGAATTGCTCGCCGTTCACGACAAAATCGTGCGCGACGCGCTTGCCGATCTCGGTGGCCGCGAAGTGAAACATCTCGGTGACGGCATTATGGCGTCGTTTGTCTCGGCAGCATCCGCAGTCAAATGCGCGAGCCGTGTTCAGCGTGAGATCGCCAAACACAACGCAGAAAAAAGAGACCGTTCTTTCAAAGTTCGAGCCGGCGTCGCTGCCGGTGAACCTGTCGAGCATCACAACGATCTGTTCGGTGTGACCGTTCAACTGGCTGCGCGGCTATGTTCTCACGCCGACGCAGAACAGGTTCTTGTCTCCAACGTCGTCGCCGAGTTATGCGAAGGGAAGGTCCTCGCCTTTGAAGACATCGGCGAGATTACGCTGAAAGGTTTCGGTCAACCTGTCCGCGCCCACGCCGTGGACTGGTCCGAGGCCGCGTCCGCCTAGGCACGAGTGCGTTGTAGCAGTGCTTAGGCTTCTGCTAGTTCATCAATAATGAGCCCGCCTGTAGTTTGCCGCAGAGCGGCATGATTGTTCTCGAGCACCGAACTAATAACCGGGGCTTGGCACAAGCGCCTCTACATTGTCTTGTTCGGCTTCGTGGCCCCACCCATAATGATTTCGGTGGCAACATTTTCCCCTGCTACTTTCGTATAAAACACCGTCGCCGCCCCGCCCCGTCTCAGCTCGCCGGTAACTTTGGTTTTTGCGTCGCGTTTGATTTCAATGTCCGCTGCGGAGGTGCGCAGTAATACCGTGTCGCTGCTCATTCGCTGAATGCTGCCATCGGCACGAAATTTCGCGTCGGCAGCCAGTGTAACGACGGCCAGAGCAAGACTGATCGCTGCGGCAAGACCCAATGCTGATTTGATGTTTCTCATTGCCCAATTACAAGGCAGGACGCTCTTCAATACAAGCGCAATGGAGCGAGTGGGACGAGCGACATGAACGGTTGCGCCGCGAGGGTAGCGGCGAGAGAGTCGGGAGACGAACGAGTTCAATGCATCTCCCATGACGGGGCAGCCCAAAATCAAAAATTTCATCGACGGCAAACTCGTTGAGTCGAAGAGCGGCAAATATCTCGACAACGTTGAGCCGGCGACGGGCAAGCCGTATTCCCAAGTTGCAGATAGCGGAAAGGAAGATGTCGATCTTGCCGTTGCCGCCGCGGAGAAAGCTTTTCCTGATTGGTCAAAGAAACCCGCCGCCGAGCGATCAAAGATCCTGTTGCGCATCGCCGATCTGATCGAACGCGATTTGGAAAAGTTCGCGCGTGCGGAATCGATCGACACTGGGAAACCGATTTCCGCCGCGCGTTCGCTCGATATTCCGCGCGCGGTCGCAAATTTCCGATTCTTCGCAACGGCGATCCTTCACACCGAGAACGAAGCGCACGTCACCGACGGCGTCGCGTTCAATTACACGCTGCGCCAACCGCGCGGCATCGCCGGACTGATCTCGCCGTGGAATCTCCCGCTTTATTTATTGAGCTGGAAAATCGCGCCCGCCATTGCGGTTGGTAATACTGCCATCGCCAAACCGAGCGAGCTCACGCCGATGACCGCGTATTTGCTCTGCGAAGTCTGTCAGGAAGCAGAGTTACCAAACGGCGTGCTCAATGCTGTGCACGGTGCCGGGCCAAATGTTGGCGCCGCGATTACCGCGCATCCGAAGATCACAACGGTCTCGTTCACCGGCGGCACCGCGACGGGAAAGAAAGTCGCCGAAGCCGCCGCGCCGTTGTTCAAGAAAGTTTCGCTCGAGCTGGGCGGGAAAAATCCAAACATCATTTTCGCCGATGCCGATCTCGATGCCGCAATCAACGGCAGCGTGCGCTCATCGTTCGCAAACCAGGGACAAATCTGTTTGTGTGGTTCGCGCGTCTTCGTTGAGAAACCGATTTACAAAAAGTTTGTTGAGCAGTTCATCGAG
>DASZJH010000075.1:0-9226 GCA_035948375.1 Chthoniobacterales bacterium | reverse complement strand
GCCGGCGTCGAGGAGGCTAAGGACGAAGTCCAGGAGCTGGTCGAATTTTTGCGCGACCCAAAAAAGTTCCAGAAGCTCGGCGGCCGAATTCCGAAAGGCGTGCTGTTAGTCGGACCTCCGGGCACCGGCAAAACCTTGCTCGCGCGCGCGATCGCTGGTGAAGCGGACGTTCCGTTCTTCTCCATCAGCGGTTCCGATTTCGTGGAAATGTTTGTCGGCGTCGGCGCGAGCCGAGTGCGCGACATGTTCGAGCAGGGCAAGAAATCCGCGCCCTGCATTATCTTCATCGACGAAATCGACGCGGTCGGCCGTCATCGCGGTCACGGTGTCGGCGGCGGACACGACGAGCGCGAGCAAACGTTGAATGCATTGCTAGTCGAAATGGACGGATTCGACACGCAAGAAGGCGTGATCATTATCGCCGCAACCAATCGCCCGGATGTTCTCGATCCGGCGTTGCTGCGACCGGGGCGTTTCGATCGACAAATCACCGTCAATCTGCCCGATGTGAAAGGCCGCGAAGAAATCCTGCGCGTGCACACCAAAAAAGTGAAACTCGCGGAAGGTGTCGATCTTGCGGTTATCGCGCGCGGAACGCCCGGTTATTCTGGCGCCGAGCTCGCCAACGTCGTCAATGAAGCGGCGCTGCTTGCCGCGCGCCGCGGATTAAAAGGAATCACGCTCGCCGAATTGGAAGAAGCGCGGGACAAAGTTCGTTGGGGACGCGAGCGTCGCAGTCTGGCGATCAGCGAAAAGGAAAAGAAGATCACGGCGTATCACGAAGCCGGTCACGCTCTGCTCAACGTTCTGCTCGAACACACCGACCCCCTTCACAAGGTGACGATCATCCCGCGCGGTCCGGCTCTTGGTGTAACGATGATGCTGCCGGAAGAGGATAAATTTAATACCAAACGAAAAGAGCTGCTCGATAACCTGTGCGTCAGCATGGGCGGACGCGTCGCCGAGGAATTATTTCTCGGGGATGTTTCCAGTGGCGCCGCCGGCGATATTCGCGGCGTCACCTGGTATGCGCGCAAAATGGTTTGCCAGTGGGGCATGAGCGAACGACTCGGGATGGTCGAGTACGGCGAGCACGAAGATTACGTTTTTCTCGGTCGCGAAATCACTCGCACCCGCGACTACAGTGAAGCCACCGCCGAGGAAATCGATCGTGAAGTCCGAAGACTCTCCGACGAAGCCTATGTCCGGGCGCGTGATTTAATCAGCGCGCATCGCGATGCGGTGGAAGTAATCGCAAGAGCGTTGCTGGAATTTGAAACCCTCGACGGTTCGCAGATTGAAGAAATTGTTCGGCACGGTCACATGCTGAATCCGCCGACAATTTCAAGACCGCCTCCCGAGGAAAAACTCGCGCCCGAAAAGCCGCCACGCCAAATTGTGATCGGTCCCGAGGGCCCGCCCCTTCCCGACGCCCCCGGCGCTCCGGCGTAGTTCTTCATTTTGTTAGATGGACAATTGTTCATCTAGTTCTCGTTAGGTCCATGCGCCAGCTCGTTCCCCTCTTAGCTGCATTAGCATTTGTGGGCTGCACCGCGCAGGTCGTCGGCCCACACTCCGGTTCCCTGTCACAGCAGGACGTGCAGCAGATTCAAAGCTTGGTGTCTGCCCGATCCGACATCCATTTTAAGACTATCGTTTACATTCACGCGATTCGCCCTAGTCGGGTCTATGTCGAGGCAGCCGATTCCATGGTTGGCGCTCTCATCAGAAGCCGTTTCACTGTTAACAAGCGCGTGGGACAATGGTCTATCGATACCCACTCGATTCAGAATTATGCTGAAGTGTTGGTCACAGAATAACACCAAAGGACCTAACCGGAAATGAACACCAAAGAAATCGATGTCATTTTAAAACGGTTCGAGTCGCCCGACGAAGTGCGGGCGATGGCGAAAGGGAAATTCGAACTGGTGCACATCGGCGGGATGACGATTGGGCGCGCGACGTATGAACCGGGCTGGAAATGGAGCGAGCATGTCGGTCCAACCGTCGGCGCGACGCGGTGCCCCGCTGAACACGTCGGCCTCGTTCTTTCCGGAACTGCAACGGTTGCGTTCGATGACGGTCGCGTGATTGAACTCAAAGCCGGCAATCTCTTCCACGTTCCGCCAATCCCGCACGATAGCTGGGTCGTCGGCAATCAGCCGTACGTTTCGCTTCACTTTCTTGGCGCCGAAAAATACGCGACCAAGGAAAGTAAGAAGTAAACAACGACCCTTCAGTTCGCGCGGCGCGGTCGGTATCGTCGATGTCGATCTTGCAATGCGACTTTCGAAAATTATCACGCTTGTGAGCTTGGCGGTGTTTATCGCCACGTTGACGCAGATCACCGGCTAGGCCGCTGGGTACTGGCTGTAGCTAAGCAGCGCGCTTATCGCAACCCTTGGCGCGGAAATCGGATTCGCCGAAAGAAGATAACTCGTCTTACTCCCGCCGTTGTTTCTCGACGAGGTGACGTAGCTGGCGCTCCATGGTCTTGAACGCGTCGTGGATCACTTTGTTGAGCGGCTCGTGCGAACCGTTGTCCTTTTGTTCTTCGTCGGAAACCAATTCATGCCTTGGCCGGACGGTGACATCGATTCGGCATCGATACGGATTGCCTTTGTGATGGGTGTGGTTCGTTTGTTCGATCGCGACGTCGCAGCGGTTGATGTGATCGCAAAATTTATCGAGCCGCGCGGCGTAAGTCATTACGAGGTCGTAAATCTTTTCGGATTTTTCCACGCCGCGGTAAGTGATGTTGACAGGCAATTGCATAAATCAATCTCCAGCTTAAATCGGACGAAGTGAACGAAAATGATTTGGTAACTTGGACGGCTCGACTTTCACGAGATCAGCTTTGACGTGTTCGACGATGCGACTGCGGACGCGGTCCGGAAGAAGATCGACAATCGCGGAATGAATTTCGGGCGCGGCCGCGAACGCCCAACCTTCCTTACCGCTACCGTTGATGACGTTGGCAATCTGATCGGCCAATTCCCTGTTAATGCGCCGATCGGTTTCGTTTCCGAGTTTGCTTTCGGCGGTCGAGGCCTGCCCATGATGTGGGCCGGCGCTCTCGGTGACCGGAAAACGCCCGGCGAAATCAGTTACCTTGTCGATAAGTTTGCCGTGAGCGTCGGTGATGTCGAACGCTTGCACCAGTTTCAAACTCGGACCGCGAGTCGGCGTTTCATCCACCCGATACGCTTTCAAACTTCCCCGGTCGGCCACGATGACAAGCGATGTCGGTGTCATTGAACGAAATGCGCATCGAACTGCGCTTGATGTCTCTATAATAGATTCGCGTCCGAGAACAAGGGCGCTTCCAAGAAATTTCTAGCCCGTGCGCACCGGCTCGGCGGTCGCCGTTTTGCTTTCGAACGGGCGCTTCTTCCACGATTCGTGCCGCGCCTGCGTTTGCAGTCCCCTGGTCAGTCTCAATAGCGCGGTCGAGCGACCTCTAAGATCGACATCGTCGCCGGAAGAAAATTTGGCCGGCTTCTTGAGAAAGCCTTCCTCGATCGCGGTGTCGAGGATCTGTTCCCATTCGAGCTTCTCTTCGCCCGGAAGCAGAAACGGAATCGCTTCGTAGTGCGCGTTGATCAGCAACAAAAATGTATCGTCGCGGACCGGTTCCCCGTGTGAATCAACCACGTCGTCGACGTCGCCACTGATCAACATCCCGAGCCAGCGCACGAAGGGTGAATTCCATTCTTGCTCACTCATCTCGTTGCCGCCCGGATTGAACCACATTACGTCCTTAGTCTCCGATCCACCGACGCGCTTGCCCTGAAAAAATTTTGGACGGCGAAAAACCGGATGTTGTTTCCGGAACTCGATCAATCGCCTGGTGAATTCGAAAAGCTGATTGTCGCGGCGCTGCCAGTTGAACCAGCTGATCTCGTTGTCCTGGCAATAGGCGTTGTTATTTCCATTCTGGGTGCGGCCAAACTCGTCGCCACCCAAAAGCATCGGCACGCCTTCGGACAGAAAGAGAATCGTCAGAAAATTCCGGCGCTGCTGACGGCGTAGATTGTTGATCTTTGGATCGTCCGTTGGGCCTTCCGCGCCGCAATTCCAGGAACGATTGTGACCCTCGCCGTCGCAATTCTCATCGCCGTTGGCTTCGTTGTGCTTGTCATTGTAACTGACTAGGTCGTTCAGGGTGAATCCGTCGTGCGCGGTGATGAAATTAACGCTCGCGTAAGGCCGGCGGCCGTCGTGCTGGTAAAGATCAGGGCTCCCGGTTAATCGATACCCGATTTCGCTGATGAGGCCTTCGTCTCCGCGCCAGAAACTCCGCATCGCATCGCGAAATTTTCCGTTCCACTCTGAGAACGGGACTGGAAAGTTGCCGGCCTGATAGCTGCCTTCACCAATGTCCCATGGTTCTGCGATTAATTTCACCTGCGACAACACCGGGTCCTGCTGAATGGCTTTGAAGAACGCCTGAAACTTGTTGAAGCCGCTGCCATCGCGCGCGAGCGCCGTCGCAAGATCGAACCGAAAACCGTCGACGTGCATTTCGTTCACCCAATAACGCAAGCTGTCCATCACCAGCTGGAGCGTGCGCGGATGAAGAGTGTCCACGGTGTTGCCGGTCCCGGTGTAATCCAAATAGAAACGCGGATTGTCGGCCATCAGCCGGTAAAACGCCGCGTTATCGACACCGCGAAAACAGACCGTCGGCCCGAGATGATTTCCTTCGCCGGTGTGGTTGTAGACAACGTCAAGAATCACTTCGAGACCTGCAGCGTGAAGATTCCGCACCATTCCCTTGAACTCGACTACGTCGGCGCCCGCGTCGCGGTTGCTTGAGTACTCCGCGTGCGGCGCAAAAAAGCCGATCGTCTGATAACCCCAGTAATTGCTCAGACCGCGATCGATCAACGCTTTGTCATCGAGATGTGTGTGCACCGGAAGCAGCTCGACCGCGGTCACGCCGAGATTTTTGAGATAGCCAATCGCCTCACGGCTCGCGAGTCCGGCGAAGGTGCCGCGCAATTGCTCTGGAATTCCCGAAAACAATTTGGTGAATCCTTTGACGTGCATTTCGTAGATCACGGATTCGGCGAGGGGCGTGTCCGGTCGCGGGTCGTGGCCCCAATCGAACGAATTGTCGATGACCACTGATTTCGGCATCGCCCACGCATTGTCGCGCGAATCGCGCGCCAAATCTTCACCGGGATCGCCCACGATGTAGCTAAACATTTCGTCAGACCATTTGATTTGGCCGGCAATCGACTTCGCATACGGATCGAGCAGCAACTTTGAATCGTTGAAACGCAAACCGTGCGCCGGATCGTACGCACCGTGAATGCGGAAACCGTAAAGTTGGCCGGGCCGGGCGTCGGGCAAGAACACGTGCCAGATCTGTTCGGTCTGTTCACGCAACTGGACGCGCACTTTTTCGTGCGGCGCGTCGAGATCACCGAACAAGCAAAGATCAACCGCAGTCGCGTGCTCGGCGAAGATGGCAAAGTTGACGCCGTTACCGAGCCAGGTGGCGCCGAGTGGATACGGTTTACCGGGCGACGTTTTGAGCATTGTCATAAAAGAGCGACGTTCTTATCGGTCACGCAATCGTCGCGCGCAATCCGCGATTGTTACGCGACTCGCAGCTTGTGACGGAGGAAAATCGGCAACAGTCCAAGATTAATCGCGGCGGCAATCATGAGCGCGCATGGAGATAGTTCGCTCTGTTCAAGACCAAGAAGAACGTCTGCATGATTGCTTTTCCTGTCGGCTTTAGAGTATGAGTCGGAACGCGACGCAAAACTGGTCGCCACTTCGCGGGAAATTCTTTGGGCGATTAAGATGTCCTCGAAAGCTAGCTGCTTAGCGATCTCGCATCACGAACGATGGCTGGTCGCACTCTTCGGCCTCGTGGCCGCGCTTCGGGTGTTCTTGTTTGCCGCCGCTTTCCCATTTTTCAGTAACGGAGACGAAGACCTCCATTTCGATCTGATCGTCCGGTGCGCGAATGGCAAACTGCCGCGAACGTTTGATGTCTTGACGGAAAAAACACTCGATTACATTGGCGTTTTCGCTTCGCCTGAGTTTCTGCAAACTCCGGAAAACTTTCCCGACGGAAAATTTCCGGCGCCGTTGTGGAAGCAGCCGCATCAGGTTGCTGCGCCCGTGATCGAAGCGACCAAGGACGCTTGGAAAAATGAGATCAACTGGGAAGCCTCGCAGCCGCCGCTTTATTACGTGGTCGCGGCGATTTGGTGGAACGCGGGAAAATTTTTCGGACTGCGCGGAATTCAGTCGTTGTACTGGATTCGCTTCCTGAACGCGTTGCTGATGTCGATCTTGGTTTGGTTGGGCTTCACCTCAGCCCGCACAGTGTCGCCGGAATGTCCGAATTTGCGCATTGGCGTGTCGTTGCTACTCGCGTTCATTCCTCAGGATGTTTTTTACGTCCTGAGCAACGACGTCTTGTCTCCGATTTGTTTCGGAATTGTTTTCGTGTGCCTCCTGAAATGGTTTTCCAAACCGCCGACGGTGACTCTTGGCGCAATCACCGGACTCGCAATCGCCGCGGCTTATCTGACGAAATTTAGCAACGCACCTCTGTTGGTCGTCGCCATTGTCGCTGCGCTCGCCGCTGTCTTTCTTCCGCCGCGTCGACCAACCGCGCGGCCGATTGCGGCGTTGTTGGTGATGACGCTGTGCGCCGGAATTCCAATCGTAATCTGGATGCTCTGGTGTCGCGCGAACTTTGGCGACATCACCGGCTCGACTACGAAAATGGTCATCCTGGATTGGACCAGAAAACCTTTTCGAGCGTGGTTCGATCATCCGATCTTTTCATTTCGCGGACTCTGGGTTTTCTGGTCCGAACTGCTCGCACGCTTCTGGCGCGGCGAATTGATGTGGCACAATCGCGAGCTCAGTTTGTCTTTCGCCGACAACTTCTACGCAATCACGTCTCTGATTTTTGTTTCAATGGCTTTCGTCGGAATTTGGCTGGGGCCAACGCGTTTGAAATTTGAATTGAAAGCGCTCACTTTCGCTGGCCTGGCGTTTTTGTCGGCGGTCGCATTTCTTCTTATGCTCTCGATCATGTTCGATTTTGGCCGTTGTGCTTTTCCGTCGCGGGCTCGCCCGTTTTTCACCTCGGGTCGGTTGATCAGTGGCGCCCTCGTGCCGTTTGCACTCTTGTATACTTACGGAGTTCTCGATCTTGTCCGGCGCGTCGCGCCGCGTTTTCCAGCCTGGATCATGTTGGCCCTGATCGCCGCGCTAGCTTCAAGTTTCGAGATCGCGGTGAAGCACAGCGTGTTCGCGAGCGAACATAATTGGTTTCACCTGTGACCGCGGGCAAACACTTATAACAAGTTCGATCCGACCCGTCCGTCCGGCGGTTACAAGGAAAGCGGTTTCGGCCGCGAGGGCGGCGAGCACGGACTCGCGGCGTATCTGCAACTGAGTTGAGATCACTGTCCAGTCGACTGCGGCGACCTTTCGGGAATCAGGGATTCAGTAGGCAGAATTTGGCGAGGCCGACCGAGAAGCGTCCACCACACTTTCACCGAGCCGGCAAACATCAGATTAAAATAGCGAACGCGAATCGTGTGCAGTCCTTTGGTAAGTGAAATACTCTGCTCTTTTTCTCGGTAAAGCGAGTGCGTCGCATCGACAATCTGTTTCCCATCAATCTCAAGCAACGCGCCATCATCGGCCGCAAGCGTAAACATGTAAAAGCCTTCGCGATCGACAATAATCTTGCCGGTCCATTCGACGCTGAATGGGGCAGGATACGGTGTGTCTTTCGACCAATCGAAATCGATATTGCGATCGACCCGGACGTCGGCAGGTGCACTCTGCCAGGTTGCATTTCGATAATACTTACCGAGCAACCCACGCGGGCCGGATGGTTGAGCCGTCATCGCGTGATGAATGATTGGTGCGATTGCGATGCAGGCGGCAAATAGGAGAAGAGCAACGTTACCGACATCCAAAAACCGTCGCGGCTTCTGGTTCGCCAGAAAACGCAGCGTTACTCCGCCGATCACCCAGCAAATCATGAGCGGCACGAGCTGGTAATGTCCGGGCACGTGCAAAAGCTTCGGCAAATTCGCTGCCGTTGAATCGAGAGTCAGATTTCGTTCGGAGAAGAGCGAAGCTGTGTTTTCAGCGAAATGTCCTGTCAGATAATCAGGGAGCAGAAGATCGCGGCCAATGTCTCCGAACGGGAACGCAATCCGCGGCTCGGTTGCGGTCCCGAGTAACATGTAGAAAATCGAAATCGCGGCCAGTGGATAGAAAATCCAGCGTAGTTTCTGGGCTCCGAAATAGAGGGGAAGCGCTAGGAATGGCAGCAACGGAATGAGATGACGCGGTCCAAGATAAAGGCCGCCACCCCAATCATCAATCGATGTTCCATAATTCGCGATAAACAACAGGTAGACGACGACCATTCCTCCAATGAGCAATCCTTCGGCACGCAACGCGCGGCTCCAAAGCATGATCGCGAATCCCGGAAGGCAAAGCCAAAGCACCGGATTACAGGCATAAATGTGCCACCGTCCGACGACGACGTAGAAGAGCCCGCTAGGCCGATAGATAAAAATCGACAACAGTGCGTTTAAGAAATTGCTGAATCCGCTCCATTGCCAACCCAACCAGCCCTGCCCGTATGTCGAATAGAATGACGCGCCGGGCTTTGCATAAGTTTCGTAAGGAATATAGAAAGCAGTACCGAACGCGGTAAGATTGTAGACGATCAGTGCGGAGCCACCGACCACCAATCCCGCTGCAAACAGGCCGAGCAATCCCAATTTTTCTCGCGGTAATGATTCGAGCCGCCACGTGATCCACAAAAAATAGAACCCCAGAACAGCGCCCAACAGCACCGCTTGGTATTCGATTGAAACAGTGAAGCCGATTAGCAGACCGGCCACCGAAACGCGAACAACGGGCAACGAACTACTTCCAGCAGAATCACGCAGCTCGAACAGCAGATAGAAGGCAATAACTAACAGTGACGCCGTTGGTATGTGGCTAAAGAAAAGAGTCGAGTACGGAAACACCAGCGTGCCAAGCCATGTCGCCAGGACAATTACCGCGGCGAAGTATTTATCGTCGGAGAGTTTGATGAGCACGCGATAGATCGCCACCGCTGCTAGCGCGGAGAACAAACTAACGGCAAAGGCTGTGGTCGTATAAGCAACCGCGTGCCAGTAGATCCATTCCGGCAATCCAGCCGCTCGAAAGGGGG
>DASZJH010000074.1:0-13212 GCA_035948375.1 Chthoniobacterales bacterium | reverse complement strand
TAACCATTGTCGCCGTGCAATTCCAAATCCCTCAGCTTCGGGTCTAACTCAGCGATCGGCAGATTCAGAATGCCGCTTAAAGCGAGATCGTATTTCACCTTCGGGCGCGTCTTCGCCCAATGCATAAATGCTGACTCTTTGTGCTTCATCAGTTTGCCGGCTTGCGCGTTCTCCAAAACAAATACACCGGAATTCCCGTCAACATGATCCCCAGACCGATCGCGCTGTTGTGCGGGTAGCGATAGATCGTGCTGAAAGCGACAGCGCAACAAGCCGCGATGAAGAACAACGTTGTGAGCGGGTGGCCTGGAGTTGAAGAGGTTGTCTGGTTGCCGGCTATGCCGTAGCCGCGCGAAGGCTGGTCGATCTTCCGCCGCCGGCGAAAAACAAAAACCGTCGCTGCCGTTAAGGCGAAGAAAATTACGTCCACCGAAATGACATAGTTTAAAATCTGTTCGTAGCGACCTGTTAACGTGATCACGATCGCGAACGCGCCCTGAAGTGCGATCGCGAAAGCGGGAACTCGCGCGCGATTGAGTTTGGCGAGGCTGGAAAAGAATAATCCGTCTTCAGCCATGGCGAAGTAAACCCGCGGCGCGGTGAGCATGCTTTGGCTGAGAAAACCAATCGTGGAAACCGCGATTCCGACAGCGATGATACGCGCGCCGGTTTCTCCGAGTGCGAGCTGCATCACCGCGGATGCCGGCGTGTGCGTTTCCGCGAGGCCGAATGGGCCGAGCGCGTGCACGCACACGAAATTGACCGACAAATAAACCGCGATTACGCCCAGAACGCCGTAAAGCAAACCGCGAGGCAGATTTCTTTTCGGATCATGCACTTCCCCGGCGACAAAACAGGATGTTTGCCATCCGCCGTAAGCAAATTGCACTGGAATCAGCGCCGCGCCGAACGCGGTGAGCGAATTCCAAATGCCCAGAGATGAAGTTGTCGATCTTGTGACTGTCGCAGCTGGCGATCCACTCACGGTTAATCCAAACCCAACCAGCGCCGCGATTGCCACTAGCTTCAAGATCATAAGAATGTTTTGGGTCGTGCTTCCGGCGCGCACGCCGAGACAATTGATCAAGGTAAGGATCGCGAGGGCGACTGAAGCTAAAACCGCCGCGATTGTGTCGTTCGCTTCAAGGTTTCCGAGAGCGCAAGAGTATTTTGCAAAGGTGACTGCGACGGCTGCCATTCCGCCGGTCTGGGTTACGAGTAGCAGCGCCCAGCCGTAAACAAATGCGAGCGCGGGATGAAAAGCGTCGCGGAGATACACGTATTGCCCACCGCTGACTGAGGTTTGCGACGAGAGTTCCGCGTAAATAAACGCGCCGGCGAGTGCGACTAGTCCGCCGAACGCCCAGGCAGTGAGAATTAAAGTTGTCGATGGAACCTGCTGCGCGACCACGTATGGATTAATAAAAATTCCTGAGCCGATGATTCCACCCATGACGATCATCGTGGTATCGAACAGACCGAGACGGCGCACGAGATGCGCTTCCGGGAAAGTATTTTGGCTCACGCTCCTAGGGCACTGAATCCTTCGGAGCGACGTGATCGTTTCGCTTGGTGACGATCATCGAAATTACAACGGTCGCACCGAGCACGCCGATGACAAAGCCGAGCGAAAGGAGCGTCGGAATCTCAAACACGTCGCGCAGCAGCATTTTTGCGCCCACGAATGCAAGCACGATCGCGAGTCCGTTTTTGAGATAAACGAAGCGCGTGATCATTTTTGCAATCAGGAAGTAAAGCGAACGCAGGCCGAGAATCGCGCAAATGTTTGAGGTGTAAACGATGAACGGGTCGCGCGTGATGGCGAAGACGGCCGGGATGGAATCGACAGCGAAGACAAGATCCATCACGTCGATCACAATGAGCGCTAGTGCGAGTGGTGTGAGCATCCAGCGCCCGTTCAATTTGGCTTTGAAATGCTCGCCGTGAAAGTCTGGTGTGATTGGAAATGCGCGTAAACAGCACCGCATCACCCAGCTTTTTCCAAAGTCGTTGGGCTCCTGTTTCACAAAAGACATTCGCCACGCGCTCACCAAAAGGAACGCGCCAAAGAAGTAGAGGATAAAATCGAATCGCTCGACCAGCGCCACCCCCAGAAAAATCATGACGCCGCGCATTACCAGCGCGCCAACGATTCCCCAGACCAACGCGCGGTGCTGTGCCATCGGCGGGACTCGAAAATAGGCGAAGATGATGACGAAAACGAAAATGTTATCGACGCTCAGGGAGTACTCGATCACGTAACCGGTAAGAAACTCGAGAGCCTTGTCCGGGCCGCGAATTTTCCAGACCAGAAGGTTGAACAGCAACGAGAGGACGATCCAAATAGCGGTGCGCTGAGCGGCGGCTCGAATGCTCAGTTCGCGCCCGCGGTGCTTGAATTGAACAAGATCGACAATCAGCGCGACGAGGACGCCGGCATGAAAAGCAATCCAAAACCAAATACTCGTGGACGACACCGCGCGTAGACTTTCACGCGAGACGCTATCCGGCAACCGCAAACATCGGGTAGCTTGCGGCGGCGAACCTTCATCGTAGTTTGTTCGACCTTATGGAGGCGGAGCTCGAGAAACTCGTTGAAGCCAGCAAGCTCACTTCGAAAGCCGCGGAGAAGCTAAACGCGCTTAAGCCCGGCACTTTTTGCCTGCACAAGAGCTGGGGATTCGGCCGCGTGGCCGAGTGGAATCTCCTTCTCAATCAGATCGTCATCGATTTTGCTGGGAAAAAAGGCCATCCGATGCAGCTTCAATACGCTGCGGAAAATCTCGAAGTGATTCCGCCGGAACATTTTCTGGCCCGTAAAGCTACTGACAACACCGCGACAAAGAAGCTCGCCAAGGATGATCCTGTCGCGCTGGTTCGCAATATTTTGGAAAGCCGCAATGGAAAAGCGACTGCGCAGGAGATCAGCGATTGGATGATTCCCGATCTGTTCAACGAGACCGAATGGAAGAAGTGGTGGGAATCGGCCCGCAAACAAATGAAGGCGAGGGGCGCATTCTCAATTCCGGTAAAAAAAACCGAACCGATCCAGATGCGCGCCGAAGGAGTGTCTCAGGCGGATGAATTAAGCGAAGCATTCAACCGCGCGCGCCAACCCAAACAACAATTGGCTGCGCTCGAGCAGATCATCAAATCGCATCAGCAATTCAAAGATCCCGAAAAGCAATTGCAGCCGGTGATCGCCGCGATCGAGAACGTCGCCGCTCGAAACCAAAAATTGCATCCCGAATTGACGTTTGAGTTAGTCCTTGGACGTGATGATTTGCTCGAGCGTTTCGCGAAACTAAGAACCACCCATATCGGCTTTACGCTGACCAAGCTAATTCAAGATGAAGAGAAACGGTTGGTGTTGATCTTGCCAAAACTGCCGGCGGCCAAAGAGAAGCGGATCCTCCAAATATTGCCGACCGCGCTGGGCGATCGGTGGAGCGTGCGCGCGTTGCAGCTCATGCAGTCGGTCCATGGCCGAATGGTCGCGCAAATTCCGCACGTGTTTCGCGACGCTGGGAAACAAGCGGAGCTTCAAACGATGCTCGAGCGCAGTATCCGCGAACATTCCGCCACCAGCGAAATGCTGGTTTGGTTGTGCACTGAGCGCGCGGATTGGTCCGAGTTGATTAATCCGGAATTGCTTGCTGCGATCTTGTCCGCGCTCGAGCGCGAGCAGCATTCCGCACCGGGTCGGGCGAGCAAGCTGCAACGCCTGCTTGTCGATGATCGACAACTCATCGCCGACATCTTTGCCAAGTCCGACGTCGGTCTCGCCCGCGACGCGCTGCGCCGGTTGCAGCTCACGCCGCTTTTTGACGAGCTGACGAAACGCTCGTTGCTCGCGCGCATCGTCAAAGTTTTCCCCGACCTCGAGAGTATGATCGCCGGAGCGCAGTCGCAGGAGAAAGGCGCGCCGCTCGTAGTTTCATGGAGCAGCCTGGAAAAGCGCAAAGCTGAGTACGAAGAGCTGGTGAAGAAGAAAATCCCGGAGAATACGAAGGAAATCCAGGTCGCGCGTTCGTACGGCGACCTCAGCGAAAACTTTGAATACAAAGCGGCGAAACAGATGCAGGCGGTACTCGTGCGTCGCCGCTCTGAGCTCGAACGCGATTTGCAAAATGCCCGCGGCACCTCATTCGAAAATTCGGACACATCGCGTGTCTCGATCGGTACAGTCGTGACCGTGCGCGAAAAGGCTTCAAAGAAATCCGAGACCTACACCATTCTCGGCGCGTGGGACGGTGATCCGGATCGACATATCATTTCTTATCAAACTGCGATCGGTCAGGCCTTGCTCGGGAAAAAATCCGGCGAACCTGCAACATTGCCAAATGGCGAATACGAAATCGTTTCGATCGAGCCCGCGCCGGTCGACAAACCTGCGGAAACTGTTACCGAAAGTGAGCCCGCTTCAGTCGGATGATGCTTGCAATCACGTTCGAGAGAATTGGATAATGTCCGCGATCTAATGAACTCCAAGCTCAATCATCTCGTGGTTTGGATCCTGGCCGTCGTTTATTTCCTAATCGGCTGGGGCTGGTACGCCATCTGGGGCGACACCTGGCTGAACCTTCACGCAAAAGCCGCGACCGACATCGAGCGCACGCACAACATCGGCGCTTATGTGCTCGCATTCGTGGCGGCGGTCGTCATCAACTACACGCTGGCGCTGGTAATCTCGAAGCTAAATCCAGAAAGTGCGCTTTGCGGTTTGAAAATCGCCCTCGCCTGCTGGTTCGCCTTTGTCTTCATGGAATACGCCACCATCTCCGTTTTTTCCGCGTTCGAAACCAATCCCTGGCCGCTCATTTGCATCGACATGGGACGTCCGCTTCTCGGATTGGCGATCAGCGGATTCGTCCTCGGCCGCTTCCGGAAAACCTAAGGACTTAGTTTGCGCCGCAGGCGAAAACCGCATGCGACGTCACATCCCTGTGGCGGCAGCCAAATAATCGGTGCAGCGTCAGCTGCTTATTCTTTTTTCTGCGCGCCTCCGCCCTTTATCTTCGTCGCGTCGGCTGATGCGCACTGGACGGTTACCGTGTTTCCGACGGCCAGTGTTCCGCTCGTCACGGTCGTCGTGGCATTTCTCACGATGTTCCAGAGATCCGACCCGCTTGTGAGGCTGATCTGAGCATCAGTAAATACCGTCACCGTTCCGGTGATCGACACCGTTTGTCCAAACGTCGCGCTGCTGAACACACACGCCGCTGCAATCAAACCTGCCAAAGTTTTGCGTTTCATGCTTCCGATTGAACTCCCGATGCGGCCCCTAGAGCAAGCTTTTTATCAGGCTCATTCGTTAGGCTGGATTAACCGCAACTATCGCGCGCATTCGGTCCCGATCGCCGCGGTGATGGGCGGCATCTGTTTCGACTTCAACTGTTGGACCGTGATGATGAGCGCGACAGAACCGATGATCAACCCCCCCGCGAGAAAGGTACGCAGCGTTACCGCTTCGTGCGCGAACAATGCGCCGAGCAACACAGCGACGATCGGATTCACATAAGCATAAGTAGCCACCTTCGCCGGGTCGCAATGCCTGAGCAGCCAGAAATAAGCGGTGTAACCGACGATGGCGCCGATCAACACGAGGTAAGCAAACGCCCATAGCGAAAGGACGGTAATGTTGGCAGGTTGAAAACGTTTTGTTTCACCGGCGCACAAGCTCACGAGCATCAAAAGCACGCCGCCGCAGAACATTTGTTGAGCGGCGGCGAGAAATGGCGACGCTGAATGTTTCGCTGTGCGTGAAAAAAGCGAACCCGCTGACCACAGAAACGAACCCACCAACAAAATCGAAATTCCAACGGCGGGATGACTGCCGCCGTTGCCGGAAAATCGCAATGCCGGTCCAAGGAGGAGCGCCACGCCGAGGAATCCACCGGCCAAACCGAGCCAGACAATCGGTTGCGGACGGGGAGTCATTCGAAACAGCCATCCCAGCAACGTGATGTAAATCGGAACGGTCGCCACGATCAGACTTGCCAGGCCGGTTTCGATAAACTTTTCCGATATAGTCACGCCACCGTTTCCGCCTAACAACAAACAAGCGCCGATAATCCATGCGGTTTTCCACTCCGCCCATGTCGATCTTAGCGGGCCCTGCGTCCGCGCGATCGCAAACATGATCAGCCCCGCCAGAAAAAACCGCGCACCGGCCATGAGAAACGGCGGGATTGATTGAATAGCGAAAAGAATTCCGAGATAAGTGGATCCCCAAATCAGATACAGCGCCGCGAACGCAAGGACGACCTGGATTCTTTTGGGCTCTGCCATGATTTCATGACAGTTATCAGATGCGCATCAATGTTCCAGTCGAGCAAGCGCGTCGCGGGCCAGCGAAAACTGCGGATTGGTGGCGAGCGCCCGCTGGTACCAAACCCGCGCCTCCGCTTTCAATCCTACGTGCTGGCACTGATCGCCCAATCGCAACGCGGGATACGTGTAAATGGAAATGATGTCGGCTTCGAAGGTATTCATTCTCGCTGTTCCCGGGGCCGGCGGATGGCACCTGCTGAATAGCTGTTCATTTTCAGCGAGGATTGTTTCCAGCGGAACCTCGCGCGATTTCGGCATGATTATGGTCAGTAAGCCTTGTTGATATGGCCAGTAATCCTGATCGAGGCTGTGATCGTCGCCTAGTGTGCCGGCAAACGCGATCGTGCGGTCAGCATTGGCTTCAACCAACGCCTTGAGGTTTTTGGTTTCTCGGTCGTAACGATCGAATGGAATCACAAGATCGGGATGCTCCGCGCGCAGTTGCCGCGCGTACCATTCGCCCAAAAGCGTCGGCAAAACGACGAGCGTAATATTGCTACCAGCGTGCTCGACTTTTTGGAGGTAAATCAGCGGAAACGCAAAGCCGTCACCGCTGACCAGAAGAATTGAGTCCGGCCGCGCGAGCGCGAACACGTCTTCGCCAAATTGTCGCGCGATGAAGTTCTGGCTTCGATCTACGTGACGATAATTCGCAAACACTATGCCCGCAATTGCAGTCAGACAAGCGGCAGCGGTCAGGCGCAAAGATAAGATCGACAATGAAGGAAGGCAGCGCGCAACAACTTCAGCGATCGCCAACACTCCGAACGCCGCTAACGGCGCGAGCACGACCTGCGACAGTAGAAAGAAGCGTTGCAACACGAACAACGCCGATGGCGCCGTCGCAAGATTGAGGTTTGTGATCCAGATAAAAAACGGCCCCACAAAAACGAACGCGATCAGGCTGAACCAAAAATACCAGCGGCGAGATCGATAAGCTTCGATTGTTCCCGCGCAAATTAGGAGCCCGCTCAGCCAGCCGAATGAAACGAACAACGCAGCCATTCTCGGCCAGACAGGTCCACCGGTGTAACCCGGTGTGTTGACGAGTCGCGTCGAACCGTAGCTTCGTCGAGCGATCAATCGAACGACATCGTGAAACGAAGAGACGTTGCCCCAGGTGTAAACAGGATGATGCGCTGACGCCCATAGCACATACCCGTACGGCAGCAGCCCTAGCAGGAAAACAAGAACGCCCAGCGCGAGGAGTCCAGGTCGAGCAAATAAAACTGTGCGCTGCCGCCAGAGCACAAAACAAAACGCCGGTGCGAGGAGAACGATGGTTTGATGATTGGTGAGCGCGAGTCCGGCGACAAAAAACGCACCGATAAGAAAGCCGGTGCGCGGTGGCTCATCGTGCCACATCACCAGCAGTAGAAGCAATGTCGCGGCAAGCAGATTGTTCAGCGGAAAAATTTCGGCGGCGAGCGACCATTCCCAAAACACGGGATTCACCGCGAGGACCAACGCCGCGATTGCCGCAGCGATTCGAGACCGCACCAGACGGGTCGCGATCAGATAAACGACGCCGACGGTGAATGCATCGCAAACGACGGAAAGCAGATTTACCCGAAACGGAATCGATCCGATGGGAATCAGACTGAAAACGTGCCCGAGCATGGTGAACAGCGGATAACCGGGCGGGTGCGCCACGCCCAATGTTGCGGCGGCGGTGATTAATTCCGGGGTGTCGCCGACAACAATGTCACGAGCCGCCGTAAAGAAATATAAAATGCCGGCGGCAACTGTTACTGCGAGCGCACCGAGCCAGTCTTTGGAATAGGTGTGCGCTATAACCGACATGGTATGATGTCGATGTTTACAACTGTATCACTTGAGCGGAATGAATATCACCGCTCGCCCGGATTTCTTGCAGCAGTTTTTCGTCAGGCGGGTTGTCGAGATTCAGAATAGTCAGGGCGGTGCCGCCCGCTTGGTTCCGGCTCAACGACATTGTGGCGATGTTCACGTTGTGCTCGCCGAGCAATGTTCCGATGCGTCCAACGATTCCGGGGCGATCAGTGTTTTCGAGAACAAGGATGACGCCGTGGGGTCGCGCTTCCACGGGTCGGCTGTTCACGCTGACGATTCGCGGTGTCGCGCCAAAAAATGCGCCGCCTACTGAAACGGTTTTGCCTTCGGCGCTGGCGGACAGCTCGAGCAGATCGGTGTAATCGCCGGGCGCGCTCAATCGCGTTTCGATTACTTTTAATCCGAGACTTTCGGCGAACGCGGGAGCGTTCACTTCGTTGACGTCGGTGCCGCCGGCATTTTGCAGAAAACCTTTCAATGCCGCCCGCGTGATCGGGCCGGTGTCGAGCTCGTTGACCTTGCCGCTGTAGTTAATTTTCAATTCGTCTACCCGGCGCGGCGCGACTTGAGATAGGAATCGGCCGAGCTTTTCTCCAAAGCGCAAGTGCGGTCCGATAATCGACAACGTTTTGGCGTCGAGGCTCGGCATGTTGACCGCGTTGCGGATTGTTCCTTCGAGAAGCACGGCCCGAATCGACTGGGCGATTTCAATTCCCACACTTTCCTGGGCCTCGGTGGTGGATGCGCCAAGATGCGGCGTGAGAATCAAATTCCGCGCGGCCCGTAATGGCGAATCTTCCGGCAACGGTTCAATTTCGAAGACATCCAGGGCGGCTGCGGCCACATGTCGATCTTCCAACGCCTTTGCCAGAGCGTTCTCGTCGATCAATCCGCCCCGCGCACAATTGATGATCCGAACGCCGCGCTTGGTCTTTGAAATGCGCTCGACGTTGAGAACATGACGAGTTTCGGCGGTCAACGGCGTGTGAAGGGAAATGAAATCGGCGGTTGTCAGCAGGTCGTCCAGTTCTTCGAATAACTCCACCTGCAAACTGCGCGCTCGCGCGGCCGAGAGATACGGATCGTAAGCGATCACTCGCATGCCGAACGCGATGGCACGCCGGCTGAGCTCGCTTCCGATTCTCCCCATGCCGATGACTCCGAGCGTTTTGTTGTAGAGCTCCACGCCTTCAAAATCCTTTCGGTTCCACTTCTTGCCGCGCACGCTCGCGTCGGCCTGCGGGATTTTTCGCGCGACATTCAGCAAGAGCGAAAAAGCGTGTTCGGCGGTGGAAACTGTGTTGCCGCCGGGCGCGTTCAGCACCAGCACGCCGCGGCGCGTCGCCGTTTCAACATCGACATTGTCCACTCCAACACCCGCGCGGCCCACCACGCGAAGTTCTTTTCCGGCCTTAAGGATTTCTGCGGTCACTTTCGTTGCGCTGCGAACAATCAAGCCCGCGAACTCAGGAATAATTTCGATGAGCCTTGCTGCCGGCAGCTTCGTCTGAACTGAAACATCGAGCGCGCCGTCCCGCGAAAGCTCTTGGACTCCGCGCTCGGAGATGGAATCGGCGACGAGAACTTTCGGCGGAGTCATGATCAATCGTTAGATCGTTGAATCGTTAAGTCGTTTCAAGTGTGCGACGACTTCGATTTCCGCGGTTTGCGGGAACATGTCCAGCGGCGTGACGGATTCGAGTTTGAACCGCTTCGAGAAATCCTTGAGGTCACGGGCGAGAGTGGACGGGTTGCAGGAAACATAAATGAACGTGGCCGGCGCAAGATCGATAATCGTTTCGCACATGCGTACGGTCAGACCCGTGGCAGGTGGATCGACAATCAGCACAGTCTTGCCGGCATCGGACTGTTCGAATGCAGAACGGAGTCCTGTTTCGACGTCGCCGGCGATGTAATTTTCTTTCGCGGTCGCCGTTTCTTTGGCCGCGGCAATGGCGAACCGGTCCCAATCGATTCCAACAACGCGCTCAAATTTGTCGCGCAGCGCCTTGGCGAAGAATCCTGCGCCACAAAAAGCATCGATCAGCAAGTCCTGACCGGCGGGGATCAGCTGAACGATTGAATCGCGGAGCGCGCTGGCGACGCCGTCATTTGTCTGCGAAAAAGTGCGCGGTTCTGAGCGCGCGCGCAATGTATAATGACCGTCGCGAACATCATGCGAGCGCAATTCAGCGAGCTCGCGATTGACTTCGTCCATCGCGATCGGACAACGTTCGATATCGATCAAGCGATGGGAATCGCGCTGAAAATATCCGATTACGCCGGCCTCGGCATGGACGGTGATGCGGTTGCGGTAGCCGTACGGGTGAAGCGAGGGGACGATCGTGAACAGCGGCACGTCTTTAAGTTTTCCGATTCGCTGCAGGACATCGCGGACCTGACGTGATTTTATTTCGAGCTGATACGCGTAGTCGATGTGTTGGTAAGCGCAGCCGCCGCAGCGACCGAAGTACGGGCACTGCGGCTCGGTCCGACGCGGCGAGCTCTTGCGAAGATCAACGATTTCGGCCTCCGCGAATTGTTTCTTCTCGCGGATGACTTTCGCCGAAACCGTTTCGCCGTCGATGGTAAACGGAATGAAAACCGCTTTGCCGTGTTCGCGCGCCACGCCTTTGCCGCCAAAGGCGACATCTTCGATTTGCAGATCGACATTGCGCATGCCGAACTGTAGCGGCGCTCTGCGAGCGCCGCATTTTTTTCGACGATCGCTAACCGCCGTTCTCTTTAACCGGCGCTCCCGACATTACCCGATCGATCGCTGCCTCGAGGTTTTCCATCTTTACCGGCTTGACCAGATGTTCGGTAAAACCGGCCTCGAAACTCTTTTCGATGTCGCCGTTCATTCCGAAACCACTAATCGCGATTCCAGGAAGGCGCGAAATGGCGTGGAGATAAGTCATCAGTTCTGTGCCAGTGCCATCGGGCAGGGCGATGTCGCTGATGAGAAGGTCGAACGAGCTGCGCGCGGCTGCCTCCATCGCTGAGCGAACATTATGGGCCGCCGCGACCAGGTGTCCGCGTCGAACCAGCAAGCGTTCGAGCGCAGTGCAGGTGTCGAGGTGATCGTCGACAAGCAAAATCCGAAGCGATCGCGTCGCAGGTGTGGGCTCGGCGAGTTTTACGACACGCGCCGGCGGCGCCACGGTTTTCAAGGTCAAAACAAATGTCGATCCATGATCGCGGCCGTCGCTCTTGCCAGTGAGGGTGCCTCCGTGCGCCTGAGCAAGGGATTTTGAAATCGCGAGACCGAGACCGAGTCCGCCATAACGTCGCTGAAACGAGCGTTCGCCTTGCTCGAAGGGGTCGAAGATCCGGTTCATGATTTCCGGTTCGATGCCAATGCCACTGTCCTGAACTGAAATCGTCAGCGTCTGTGCTTCAAGGTTCGTTGTCGAAATCGTGATGTCGCCGTTCTCGCCCGTGAACTTGATCGCGTTCTTGACCAGGTTCCAAATGATCTGCTGAAACTTGGCGGCGTCTGCCAGAACATGATGAGCGCCGGCGCGCAAATTGAGGCGGAGATTCAACTGGCGGTCCTGCGCTTCCGCGCGAGACATGTCCACCACGTTGGCGATCACCTCGTGGGCGTCGATTGAGCCGAAGCGTAATTGAAGTTTGTCTTTCGCGATCCGCGTGAGATCGAGCAAATCGTCGATCAACTGGCTCTCCAGTTCGACGTTTCGGCGAATCATCGACAGCGAACACTTGGCCAGGTCCGAAGGAGACGTTTCGGTTTCGAGCGCGTCGATTGCAGCGATGACCGGCGTCAATGGCGTGCGTAACTCGTGGGAAAGCATCGCCAGGAAATTGTCTTTGGTACGGTTGGCTGCTTCGACTACTTCCTTTTGCTGCTCGAGCGTAGCGCGCGCGCGATTGCGCTCCGAAATGGCGGCGGCGACTGCCATGACTGTAATCGCGGTTACAAGCGTCCGCGCATCCAGTATGACCAACGCCTGATTTTCGTTCGCCATCACGAATGGACCGAACCCGTGAAGTGTTCCCCAAATCGCCATGCCCGTTAAAATGAACAAACCAGTTACCGCTTCGCGTGGCGTGAAACGAAACGCCATCCAAATCACAATCGGACCACGCAGAAAGGAGACCGGATAATCTTTCGCGGCGCTCGGGAACCATCCACTGAAAACGAAGAAGCCGAGGCCAATCAGCACCGTGAAGAGCAACGCTACTTCGACCATTTCCCGGCGCGTCGCTTTGCGACCGGAGCCGACGAGCCATAAGACGAGGAGTGGCGCCACGATTAAGCCGCCGGCGAGATCACCGAGCCACCACGTTAGCCAAACCGATCCATAATTGCTCCAGGCCGCGAATCCGCTCAACGCCAGAGTCGTTACTCCTATCGAAGGACTCAGTGCCGTGCTCACCGCGGTCGCCGCCGCGAATTTAAAAACGTTCTGCGCGCTATCGAACGCCCGCGTGCCGCCGGCGAATCGATTCACCAGCCACGCCCCGCAAAGCGCTTCAAGCGTGTTGCCGCTGGCGATTCCGAATGAGGTGAAAAGATCTCCCGCGTGGGTGACGTTGAAAAAGAACGCGCCAACAAGAATTGCCGGCCAGACGCGATAACCGAAGACGAGCAACGCCGCGAGCGCGATTCCCGCCGGCGGCCAGACTGGGGAAGCGCTTGGATTTGCAAATGCCAGCTTCAGAGAAAAGTAGCCGACGACGAAATAGATCAGCGTGGTGGCGCTGATTGCTGGCAGCGTGGGGATTTTCCTTGGATTCATTACCCGACCGCCTGTGCGAATTCGGGATTACTTGTTACGCGGCTCGCGGACGCGGTCAACCGATTTGTGAATAGCTGTGAATAACCTTCAGCACGACCGAAGATCGACAAGTTGCGGGCTGACCCGCGAATACAGCGGCAACTGCAACTTAGTAAGCGCGGCAGTACGGATATTTCGATTCGTTGCCGAGCTCGGGCGCAAATTCCGAATAGCCGGCGTGAATCCAGGGAATATCGCTCCGCAAAACCGGTCGATAACTGTCGTGATAAGTCGGAGCCGCGAACGTAAAAATCTCGTAAAG
>DASZJH010000073.1:0-24455 GCA_035948375.1 Chthoniobacterales bacterium | reverse complement strand
TCGACATTTTCCTGCTTGTAATCGCAAAGCGTCGCGCCGACCGGGATTCCTGGCAGCGCGCGGATCGCTTCGATCACGTAACGACCAACGCCCGCAGCCACATCGAGAATTCGCACCGGACGATTTTGCCCGTGCACCTTTGTAATCACGTCGCGAAGAACTTTCTCTAAATTTGATTTGCGCTGCCGAATACCGCGCCATCCGATGCTGTTGAGATAAGATCTGTCGATCAAGTGGCCTAGAACGCCGGAACCGTGAGGTTCGTTCTTGTAGACGTAATCGAGCGAAAGACCGGAATCGAAACCAGAACGCCATCCAATCTCGATGCCGCGACTCAAACGTCGGGCCATCTTTAATCCCATGCGCGCAATCGCGAACTTGGGGCTTCCGTTACGCTTCAGACGGTCATACTCGCGGAATGTGTAGCCTCTCGTGTCAGCGTTCAGCGACGAAGGCGTGCCAGCAACATTCGCAAAACGTTGAAAAACGAACGAACGCACAAGATCGACAACTTGGCGTCGGTTCGTTTCGTGAAAGATCGCGTGCCTGGCTTTCGGAAAAATCTCAAACCGCTTTTCGGCTGATGACAGTCGATCGAAAAATTTTCGCTGTGCTTTGAGGCTGACGACCCAATCTTTACCCGCGCTGATCATCAATGTCGGGGTTTGAATCGCGCCGGCATCTGCGACCAATCGTTTCGCCGTGTCATGGAGATTGAGCAGAACGTTGACCGCAATTTGCCGGAAGATCAGCGGATCGGAATCGTAGCGCGCAGCTTGCTCGCGATCGTGAGTAAGCATCCTTGCTTTCACGTAACTCCTCACGAATCTCGGTCGAAACAGTCGCAGCGCCGGAATCGCGAACGGAAGGTAGAGTTTTACGCGAAATGCGGCGGTCGCGAGGATCATGCCATGGATCGGCGGACCGTAATCGTGAACCCACGCCGCCACGGTCACGGCCGCCAGACTGTGCGCGAGCACAATCATATTTTCGAAAGGAATGCCGTGGCTCTTGGAGACGTGACGGGCGAAACAGTCCACGTCTTTGGTCACGTCCTGGAGACTGTTTGCCGTCCCGCGTTCTCCGGGGGAATGACCGTGCCCGCGCGCGTCCCACGCAAAAACTGCGACGTCGTCGAGGCCCAATGAATCGACCGTTTCCTGCCAGCGCCCCGAGTGTTCGTGTCCCCGATGAAAAAGGAGTAGCGCTTTGGCCGTGGGCTGCTTCGGAATCCAGGCGCGATAAAACAGTTCCGTGCCGTCCCAGCTTTTGAAAGTTAACTCAGCAGGTTCCATTTGATGGGCGCAATTCGTTGACCGCGTTCCGCAATTCGGCTGCGATTGCGCAGATGTCGATCTTATCAGCAGTTCGCGTGCGATAATTTCGCGGTGTGCCGGCAATCAACCGGACCTTGCGCGGCCACGGCAGACGCTTGCCTTTCGGCCATGCTCGAAATGAACCGTCAATAAAACAAGGGACAACCGCGACGTCTTTAGCAGCAACCAGCGCGCCGACTCCCGATTTGAATTCGCCCAATTCGCCGGTTGTCGATCTTGTCCCTTCCGGAAAAATAATCAGGATGGTTCCCGGATTTGCCAGTAGCTCCTGGCAAAGCGCCAGGCTTTGTCGCACACGCGCTTGTCGCTCGAATGGCAGCGCATTCACAATCACTGCTGCCGCCCACAATCGCGGGACGCTTTGGAAAAAGTAGTCAGACGCCGCCGCGGGAAAGGCGTTGTGTAGCTTGCGCAATGGCAGCGCGGCGAGCAGACACAATGTATCGAGATGGCTGCAATGATTCGCGACGATGACGAGTGGGCGGTTCGTTCGCAGATTTTCGTGCCCGATAATTTCGAACCCGTTGTAAATGCGCAACAGTCCGCGAATGATGAGCGCTACGAGCGAGCGCAAGCCATAAATCAGCATATCGGGTTCGCGCGGGAACTGCCGCAACCGATCGGTCGGCGCTTGCTCGAAATAGCGCGCGGAATCGTAACGCCATTTTTTCATTTGAGCGGAAAATAATAACCGGCCATGTGCATGAACAGCGGCGCGGCGTAGATCAAACTATCGATCCGATCGAAAATACCGCCATGTCCGGGGATAGTCGCGGCCATGTCCTTGGTGCCGATGTCACGTTTGATCACGCTAATGGAAAGATCACCGAGTTGCCCACCGATTCCAACAATCAAACCGGCCAGGACCAATTCGCGCGGACCGAAAAACGGAAATGAAAATCGCAGGACCCAGGGAAGAATCATGCCGACCGCGAACGCGCCGATCGCGCCCTCCCATGTTTTGTTGGGGCTGATTTCGCTGCGCAAAGGATGGCGCCCGAAAATTTTGCCGAACGTAAACGCAGCGACGTCGCACACCGCCGTGGCAAAGATGACAAAACACAAAAACCCGTAAGCGTTGCGCGCGTTGGCGAGGAATCCGAGATGGCCAAACATCCAACCCATGTAGATGAATCCGACAATCGCCAGCGACATTCGTTGCAATTCGCCGCGGGCACGGTTGCGCAGAATCGGGATGAGAAGAATCAGCGCGATCGCAAACACCGGCACCGCGACAAATAATCCATACCAGCCAGTGCCCGGTTCTTCACCGCGCGGATGCGAAATTAACGATGCAATGCCCACAGCGATGATTCCGGCGTAGACCGCGCCGGTCATCCACCAATCACGATACAAACCGGACGCGCGCGCGAATTCTTTGAAAGCGTAGATCGCGAGCAATGTGACGCCGACGATTGTTGGAATGCGTCCGAGAAAAACAACCAGCAGGCCGATTCCCGCCATGAGAATCCACGACCAATAGGTTTGAAACATTGATGCGGTCTCGCGTTTTAAAAGGAAGCGCAGAAAACCAAGTACCGCCCCGCCGATCGCGAGCGAAACCAAAACGATTGCGAAGTAAGCGCGAAAAACTGGATCGTGCAGCGCGATCTGCGGCGACATCACCGCTTATCTTGCAGCGCGACGGTGATCCGTTTCAAGCGCACAACGACTGTCTCGATGCAGCCGGCAATGATGATGAAACAGGTCCAGTCGAGAATCGTGAAATGCGCGACCGAATGCTGGCTGAGAAGAAACGTCAACCACGTGCCGATGCTCAGCGCGACCATGCGCCACGGTTTGGACATCATTCCGCCGAACTCGCGTTGAGCGCCCAGAGCTTGCCCAAACAGACCGACATAAGCCGTCAGCACGGCGAAAATCGCGGCCCAATAGCCGACTAGCGGATTCATCAATCCGCTGTGCGCCACGCCGACGAAAATGATGATGTCGGAAATGCGATCTGGGAGATCGTTCAGAATTTCCCCGCCGCGGCTCGCCTTCCCCGCCGCGACCGCGACCATGCCGTCGAGCATGTTGAACCAAAGCCGGAGGTAACAAAACAACGGCGCGACTATTAAAAGCCAACGCGCTTGTTCGGATTTCCAAAAACAAATCGCGGCTGCGATCGCCGCTAGGATCGACAAATACGAAATCGTGTCGGGATGAATTCCGTTTTGGACACAAAACCGCGTCGCCGCATCCGCCGTTCGCCGAAAAATCTCCGAAATCGGTCGTCGCGAACTCGGCGTGTAATCCCACATGGGGGAAGTTTGTCGAAGTTATCCAAGCAACTCCATCATTTGCTTCGCGAGCTTCGGGCCGATGCCGCTTTCTTCGTGTTTGAAGTAGACAAAGGCGTCTTTCCAATTCGACTTCTGCTCGCCCACGAACTTCGACCAGTTTTCGACGTCCTTCTTTTGATAATCTTCGCGACGAAGACGGAGGTAGCCGTAATCCGCGGTGATTTCTTTCGGAGTGGCGAGGTCGTCAGTGTCGGCGATGCACAACGAAATGTTTCGTGATTTGAGCAGATCGAAGATTTCGTCGTCGAACCAGGAATCGTGACGGAACTCAAATGCACCGCGCATCGACGGGAATTCGCGCAGAAACGAATTGAAGACGTCGACGTCTTTCTTGAAAGTCGGCGGCAACTGAAACAACACCGGACCGAGTCGCTCCCCCAGCCCGCTCACGACTCTGCAAAAATATTCCAGCGTGTCGGCGCAATCCTTCAGTTTCGACCAGTGCGTAATTTTCTGCGGCGCTTTGAGCGCGAACCGGAATTTTTCCGGCGTTTGCGCTTTCCAATTGTCGATCGTCTTCGGTGCGGGAATGCGGTGAAAGCTGTAATTGATTTCGGTGGTCGAGAATCGCTCGGCGTAGTACGGCAACATCTTGGCTGTTGATAAATCTTCGGGATAAAAATTCCCTTTCCATTCGGTGTATTGGAAACCCGAAGTGCCAACCCAGAAATTCATACTAGAAACAGAATAACCGCGGATTACACGGATTTAAACGGATAAGACAAACAGAGAATTACTTATCAGCGTTACCCGCGTAATCAGCGGTTGCTCAAAGAACGCCGACGGCGCGCGAGATGAGGAGGATGACGATGCTGAGCGAAATGAAAATTTGGATCATCGCCAGGATCTTGGCCCAGCGAGCAAGCAAGGGCGCGTCGGTCGGGCCGAAGGTCGAGCTTTGAGTGAACGCGACGAAGAGGTAATCGACAAATCGCGGACGAAAACCAATGCAGGCAAATTGCTGGCGCTCGTCGTGCGGGATCTGCATTTGTGGGAAAAGAAAGCTGGTGCTGCCGAATTTCTTTTCTTCGTGACGCTTAGTCGCCCCGCCGCCATCGAGCCGCCAATACCAAAGCGCGAAGACGATCACGTTAGTCAGCCAAAGCAATCCGCCGGAGAATAACAGCCGAAGTGGCGATTCCTGGTGCGAGGGCAATGCGCGCACCAGCAATGCGACCGAACCGATTAACGCGAGGGTAGTGATCCCGTTGATGAGATTGCCGAGAGCGCGATTGAGCGAACGTTTGCCGATGCGATGGCTAACCACTGTCGGGACGAGCAAGACCACAATGATGGTTGGCAACAACCAAATCGGGCCGAAAACCAGGTTTCGCGGAAGCGCGAGATAAATCCCGCCGATCGCGAGAAAAGCGAGGAGCGCCTGCCAGCGCGGCTCAGGTTTATCGATTTGGCGACGTTGATCGGTCACGGTCGCCGCGAGAATAGATGCTGAAAATCGTCGTGACAAATCTCTCTCGCCGTGAAAGATCGACGTCCTTACCTAACGAAAGACTCATCATGAACTTCACCAAAAACATTGGAATGCTGTTGTTAGCGCTTTATTTGATTCTCGCCGGGCTGGGAATGTTGCTCGCCTTCGTCATCCCAACCGTCCTTATGGGAATTTTGGCGGTGGCGGCGGGAGTCTTTATTTTGATCGGGCGCTAACGGCGCGATCACGAATTAATCGGCTCGGTGTCGTGAAGGCGGCGGTAATCGACTGTTAATCGGCGCCGCTGGCCTTCGGTCACTTTGTAAATCTCCACGAACCGGCGACCAAACTCGACGTCGCGAAAGGTGTAATCCTTTTGGGTTTGGACCTCCGCGGCGATGACCGGATCAATTCCGACGACCGAGACAAAGAACAACGCACGCTCCGATTCGAGCGATTCAGGTGTCGCGCCGAAGAGCGGACTTTGCTCATCGATTTCGTGGCGCACAGTTAACGCGGCTGGAAAAACGGTTAACTGATTGAAATGCAGTTTCAGGTCGTAGAAATACCGGAAATCGCCCCCTTCAGCCAGCTGTTGGTCGCGTGAGTACATGATCCGAAATTTTGCTTCGACCATGCTGTGGTGATTCTCGTTGCCGATACGAACCATCAATGTCGGTTTACCGTTTAGCGGCCCGATGACCATTGACCGGCTGAAGAGGACACGCGCGATCGGACGCGAAAAGCGCACGAAGATCAGGCCGGTCATTACGGCGATCAAGAATATCCCCGTCATGATTTCGGTCGTACTAACTATGTGGCCGTAAAGTGTCTGCGGATACATGTGGCCGTAGCCGACCGTGGCCAGCGTTTGGACGCTGAAGAAGAAGCAATCGAGGAACCATTCTGTGCTCGTCCTCCCTGCGATGCTGTTTGGGTCGATGCTATAAAAAATCGCGAAGAGAAGATTGAGGCTGACGTAGACAATCCCGACAAAACCTGCGAATTGCGGCCAGCTCAAGCTCAGGAGCCAGCGATAAACGTCCCGCCAGCGCCATTTCTCGGCGCCGACCTTGACGAATTCCACCTGACCGGACCGAACGGAAACTTCATTGTGTCTGCGTCTGGGTTGGCGAACTCCATCATGCACGATTAAAATCGTAGCATGTGGCCGTTGAAAAACATGCCGAAATTACCTAGGCCTCCGCCACGAAGATTGTGGGGAGTGCTACTCGAAAGATTGGTTGACCAATCATGTCGAAACCAGCCAAGCTGCACAGGCTTGTGTCGGCCTCCAAAACGCTGAATCCAGCGCCAGCGCAGAACGCCGCATCTCAATCATAGGAAATCGTTATGTTTAGACGCATTCTCAAGTGGTTCTTTGCGATCGTCCTGCTCGCAGTCATCGCGATTGCGATTTTTCTGATCAATTTGATCTGGTTCCGACCGTGGAACCTGAACCTGTTTTACGAGAAGGTTTTTGCCGAAGTCATTTTCAGTGAGCCGGAATTACTGAGCCAGCTCGGATTGGTGGAGCAGTTCGGATTTACCAGCCACAATGGCAAGCTGAGTGACGAATCGCCCGCGCATCAGCAAATGGTGATCGACCGCTGGAAAAAAGACCTCCAGCAGCTTCACGAGTATCCCTTAGATCGACAATCGCCGTCGCAAAAACTGTCGACCCATATCCTCGACTGGTTTGTAAAGGACCAGGTGGAGGGCGAGAAATGGCAGTTTCACAATTATCCGGTCAATCAGCTCTTTGGGGTCCAAAACCAGTATCCGTCGTTCATGGCGAACACGCATCGGCTCTTCAACGCGCGCGATTGCGAGTATTACATCATGCGATTGGATGCGTTGCCGAAGAAGTTCGATCAGACACTCGAGGGCCTGAAGGTCCGCGAGCAAAAGCAGATCGTCCCGCCGCGGTTCGTCGTTGAGGAAGTGCTCAAAGAAATGAGTGACTTCGTGGCCAAGCCGGCCGCGGAAAACGTTCTCGCCACTTCGTTCAAGGAACGTGCCGCAAAGATCGACAAATTGAACGATCAACAGCGCGTCGATTTTCAGAAGCGCGTTGAAAACGAAATCACGACGCAGGTTTATCCCGCGTATCAGAAACTGATCGCCTACTTTCAGGAGTTGCTGCCGAAAACGACGACTGACGACGGCGTCTGGAAATTGCCCGACGGCGACGAGTTTTATGCTTACACGCTCCGGTCGAACACGACCACGAACACGCCGCCCAACGAGGTGCACGAGCTCGGTTTGCGCGAAGTCGCCCGGATTGAAGTCGAGATGCGAACAATTCTCGATGCCAACGGTTTTGCCGGCCAGCCAATCGGCGCTTCGATGGACAAGCTTGGCAAAGATCCGCGCTTTCTTTACTCAAACGACGACAAAGGCCGCGCCGATGCGCTTGCCGAATACAGACGTTTGATCGACAACGCGGTCGCGGATTCCAAAGCGCGTCTGTTTAACATTGCGCCGAAAGCACAGATCGACATCCGCCGAGTCGAATCATTCAAGGAAGCCACCGCGCCCGGCGCATATTATGAGGGCGGCGCGATGGACGGATCACGGCCCGGAATTTTTTACGCGAACCTCCGCGACATGAAAGAAGTGCCAAAATGGGGAATGCCGACCTTGGCGTATCACGAAGGCGTGCCCGGCCACCATTGGCAAATCTCAATCGCGCAAGAACTCACTGGGCTTCCGCAGTTTAGGAAGGTAATTCCGTTTACCGCTTACGCCGAAGGCTGGGCGCTTTATTGCGAATGGCTGGCCAAACAAGTCGGTTGGTACGGCAAAGATCCCTTTGGCGATCTTGGTCGATTACAGGCGGAACTTTTCCGAGGCGTGCGATTGGTCGTCGATACCGGGATTCACGCCAAACATTGGACGCGCGAGCAAGCGATTGCCTACATGCGCGACAAGACCGGCATGGGCGAGAAAGAGGTGAAGTCGGAGATCGAACGCTACATTGTGAATCCCGGACAAGCCTGCGCCTACAAAGTCGGCATGATGAAGATCCAGGAGCTGCGGGCGCGCGCGCAACAAGAGCTCGGCGACAAGTTCGATCAGCGCGAGTTTCACGATACTGTTCTCAAGAACGGCGCGTTGCCGCTCGAGATTCTCGAGGAGCAAATCAACGATTACATTCAGAAGAAAAAGAGTTAACCGCGGATCACGCGGATGAAACGGATGCGAAAAATCCTCATCGCGCTGGTGGTTGTCATCATGCTAGCCGTCCTCTGGCTTTGGCGAGGGCGCGATCTGTCAACATTAGCCGATCGATTTGAGACAATTGAAACGAGCGCGCGATCAATCACTGCGATTATTTATGAAGGTAGCGGAACCGGCGGACTCCTGCACGTCGATGATGTCGATCTTAGCTTGAACGAAGTAGAGCTTGGCGGAGCAACACCGAGCGTGGGCACGACAAAAGATGAGCAACTGGCCTTATCATTCACCGGGAAAGTGTTTCGGTTCGGGCCAGTGCAAGACGACAAGCTGGCCGCAAATGTGGTCGGCGGCGACACGGCAACGATTTCTATCGAGCATGGTGCTATGCCGTGGCCGAATTTTTTCGAGACGAATTTCATGACCGGAAATTCTCCAACTTGGAAGCGGAACCGTTATCAAAAGCTCGTATGGAAAAAACCGGACGGCACGAAACTCGAAATGCTCTGGCGCTACGAACAATATTCTTATCCAAACGACGGGTGGACTACCGCGTTCATGACGCGACCTGGCTCGACCGGCCTGATTCGAATTGAAATTTCAAACGCGTCTCGATAAACCGATGGCGTTGAAAATTCCCCGAGTGTCCGTCATCGCGTTCGTTGTAACTGCCGTCGTCTTTGGCGGCAGTTGGCTGATATCCGCGACAACAAACAGCGACCGCACGCCCAAGATCGACATCGCGCCTCAGCAAGTCCCGAGCTGGTCGAAGGAGGATCTGAATTTCTTTCTTCACGGCTCAATGAGCACCGAAGTCGTTCCGGAATCGGTGTTGCGCGCGTTCATCAAGACCTACCCAGATTTGTTTCCGACCAGCGATCTGACGCATCTCGGATTGATTCCCGATCCAGACTTTGGCTGGCCGATTGGGATAAGTCGCAAAAAATCCGTGCCGCATCTTGGCGGTCTGTCCGCCGTCGGAATCAATTGCGCCTCCTGCCACGTTGCCCAGATCAGTTCGACCTCGCGGCCGCAACCGATTCAAATTCTCGGCGTCACGAGCCATTTTAACGTCGAGGCATTTTTCGGATCGGTTCTGGTCGCGACGTTCAAGACTTCCGATCCCGAAAACATGAAACGGTTTCTGAGAAACTACGTTTCAGATACCGAGAAGGTTCATGGCGATCACGCGGAAACTGCCGTCAACGCGGCGTGGCAAAAGCAGGAGCAAAAGATTTTATCAACAATGCAAGCGGATCCCTTCGGCGCGAAGGACGTTGGGGCCGGCGAGCTCCACAAAATCGAGCCGACCGAAGTGAAGCTGGATATCAAGTTGCTCGACAAAGGAGATGTCGATCTTGCCGCGCGCGTTCATTTGATGCTGAAGCTTTTCCACAACATGCGAGCAGCGCTGCATGTTCCGGACAAACCGCCGGACAAGGTTCCGCCGGCGTCGGGTCCAGGACGCAACGACGCGTTCGGTTTGCTTTCCGCAAGTTTGCTCAACATGCCGCAACCGTATTCGCCGATTAAATTTGGATTGGTTTGGAACGTCGACAAACGCACCTGGGTCCATTGGGACGGAAACACCAAGTCGCCCATCGCGCGAAATCTGCTCGCGTCGCTCGGCCTGGGCGCGCCGATGCACGGTAAGCGCGGCGACCTGAGTTTTGCCGACGTAAAACGTCAAACCGATCTCTCCGAGAGAATCGCGCCACCGAAATATCCGTTCAACATCGACAATGGCGCGGCCAAGGGTGGCGAGGAGCTGTTCGCGAACAACTGCAACTCGTGTCATGGCGGGCCCGAAGGCGATAAACGGCTTTTCGCCGTTGCGGATGTCGGCACTGATCCAAACCGCGCAAACATGTTCACCCAGAAACTCGCGGACGGTTTCAACAAATTCCTGGCTGAGCTGGAATCGGAAGGTTACCAAGCGCCGAAAGAATACGGCGTGCGCAGCACCGGAAAATATTGGGCGGCGACATTAAGCGGCGTTTGGGCGCGGTCACCTTATTTGCATAACGGCTCGGTGCGCACGATGCACGAACTGCTTGCCTCCCCCGACCAACGCGCGAAAACATTTCACCGCGGGTCGCGGGTGTTTGATGAAAGAGAAATGGGCTACACCGACGAGGGCGGTTACGTGCTCGATACCGCGGGTAGTGGCAATTCAAATTCCGGTCACGATTACGGAACGAAGTTGTCGGACAACGAAAAGCGCGATCTGCTCGAGTATTTAAAAACGCTGTAGCCACGGCGCGCAGTCGCCGTATTGCGAAAGACGCCTCGACAGAGCGAGGTTGCTACAGCAAAGATCGGGGCATGAAAAAACTCGGAATGATCCTGCTCGCGCTCTATCTCATCGTCGATAGTTTGCTCGGATTTGGGCTGAATCTCGGTCCGCTTATTTTCCTAGTCTACCTAATTGGATTGGCGGCCGGCATTTTGATTCTCATCGGAGCAATGAAAAGGTCCGGTTGAGCTCCCGGATTCTCGGAACATCGACGATCTGCACACCGTTCGGCGGATTTTCAACGGCCCAAACCAGCGCGCTCAATATTTGGTTGATGGTGACCAGCCCGAGACGCTTCGCCGACTCTCGCTTGGATGGAATTGTTTCGAGCAACCAGTAGATCGGCACGATTGCATACGGCCACCAATGACCGGGGCCAAGCACATACCAGGGTCGGACAAACGTCGCGTGGATTCCGCTCTCGCGAATCATCTGTTCGCCCGCGCTTCGCACTGCGATGAATTCCTTCATCACCGGCGCCGGATGGGCCACGCTTAGGTAGATGAAATGGCGAACGCCGGCGTCTTTGGCGGCTTTGATCGCTACCTTGATCGAAACAAGATCAACATCGTTGAATTGCTTGGCTTTGGCCGGACTCGGATGCGCGACGCCGATTAGATGGACAAACGTGTCCGCGCCGCGGACTTGCCCCGTATACGAATCCGTTTGCAGGGCGTTGCCGATAACGCCGGTCGCGCCCGCGGGCAATTTTCTCTCCGAACCGGCACGCACGATGGCTTTTGATTGGTGTCCGCGATTTACCAGGGTCGGAATCAGTCGCGAGCCGATGTAACCGGTGCCGCCGGTCAGGAAAATGGAATGCGCCATGGATCTAGAGACTCCAGCGGTGTTGCGCCCGTCAACATTTCTCGGTGAGATCGCGGGATGCGACCCGGTATTTTCGCTGTTGTTTGCGCGATGTTGATCTTGTTACCTGGTTGCGCATCGTACTCAGTATCGCGCGTCGAACGACGCGCCGAGGATGATGCGCGGGCGGCTGGCGCGTGATCGATTATCGGATCCACTGAGTGACGAGGAACGGCAAGCTTGCGCAGGCGCGCTGGCGCTGCGATTACTCTGCGGTGAAAATTCGGATCGCGTGCTCAATTTGTTTGTTGTCGATCTTGTTGGCCGCGAACGCACAACAGAGGAAACTCCAACAGCAGCAGCCGGTCCGCGCGGTTCCCCTCAGAACAGGGTCACCGATTGCTGCTCCGGCAGCGCCAACTCCAAAGCCGACGCCGAAAGTCTTTGTCGCGCTTCCCAATTACGACGAAGAGACAGCGACCCGGCTCCAGATTTTTTTGGACAACAACAACTTCGGCCCGGGAAAGATCGACGGCAAGATGGGGGAATTTTTCCGGAAAGCGCTCATTTCATTCAAACATGCGCGAGCCCAACGCGAGACCGGCGTGGTCGATCAATGGATGCTCGATCAAGTGCCCCAAACGTTCACCACTTACACAATTAAAGGCGACGATCTCGCTTACGTGGGCGATCTGCCGTCGGATCATCCAAGTCAGGCGAAGCTGAAATTTTTGCCTTACACGTCGCTGCTCGAATTCGTGGCTGAGCGTTATCACTCTGCCGAAGACTACATTCGCAAGCTCAATCGGGACCGCGATCTCGATTGCGACCATCTCGAACCCGGCGATGAACTCAAAGTTCCAAACGTGTTGCCGTTCGAGATCGAAAAGATCACCGAGCAGCAGATTAAACCGAATCCAAAATTCGCGGCGCGTACGATCTACGTCGACACTCCGGAACGGTTGCTCGAGGTCTTCGAGAATAATCAGCTCGTTTGCGTTTTTCCGATTACCCCCGGCTCAACCTCGCTGCCGGCGCCGGTTGGAACTTGGAAGATCGTCGGCGCGGCGACTTGGCCCTGGTTCCGCTACGACGAAGGAATGCTGAACTACGGCGTTCGTACCGAGAACTTCTATAATCTTCCGCCCGGCCCGAACAACCTCGTCGGCGTCGTCTGGATGGGCCTGGACAAACCGGGCATCGGAATGCACGGCACAAACAATCCCGAAACGATCGGCCGCGCCGCCAGCCACGGCTGCATTCGCCTGGCCAACTGGGACGCCATTCGACTCAAAGACTTGGTAAGCGTCGGAAACACCGTCAATATTTTTTGACTGTAGCGGCGTTCTGTGAGCGCCGACCGACCTGGCTTCCAGCGGTCATAGAGCGCCGCTACAGAAGAAATTCAAAGATTTTTCGCGCAGAATCGCGGGCCCAAGCGTCTAGGCTTTAGATCGACATGATGGACGCCAATGAGCGCGAAGTTTATCGGGCCGCCATTCACGGCGATCGCGAGGCATTTGAAATGATTATCCGCACTCAGAGCCGCCCACTTTTCGCCATCGCTTACGGCATTCTCCAAAATCGCGAAGAAGCTGAGGATGCGGTCCAGGACGCGCTCGTCAAAGCGTGGAAATCGCGGTGGCGGGTGCGTGATCCGGAAAAATTTCCAGCCTGGCTTTGCATGATCGCGCGTCATCGCGCCCGTGATGTATTTCGAAAACGTCAGGCGGTCTCAATTTCACAGATTCCCGAAAGTGCGGAACGGGAAACCACCGACCCGACGTCATTGGATCGACATTTACATGCGGCGCTGGCCCAGCTTCCTGAGCTTCATCGCGCTGCTCTCTCGCTTCGTTACTTCGAAGAAATGGATTACGCGACGATCGAGAATCGCCTTGGCCTGAGCAACGGCTCGCTTCGCGGAATTCTCGGTCGCGCGCTCGCTTCAATGCGCAAACAACTCAAACCCGCCCTCGCCGCCGAACAGCCATGACCATCCACGACGAAATCGATAACTATCTCGCAGCCGATCTTCACAACGAGCTCTCGAACGAAGAACGGAACGGGTTGTACGTCCATCTCGTCGACTGCGCTGAATGCCGAAGAATTCATCAGAAGACCAAAAACATGAACAAAGCTCTCGAAGAAAAATTCGAAACGGAGAAGCCGGACCCCGCGTTCGAAAGTCGAATGCTCGCCCATTTTCGGAATCGCGCTCCGCTCCGTCGCGGCAAGATCGCGACATGCATTGTCGATCTTATCCGACTACGTGCGACGCAAATCGCCGCCGTCGCGGCGTTGTTACTCGCACTCATCCAAGTTGGGCGAATGATCACTGGCGAACGGCTGATTGAGCCCAATAGATACGCCTACGCTAAGGACGAAAGCCAGTTCCCTGCTCGGGACGAAAAGAAGCGAACATTGTTGGAGAACAGCGCTTCGTCTAAGCCCATGAGCGGCGGAAAAGAGACAGACCAGATTTCCGGCGGCTTGCGCTCACGCGGCGATTTCGCTGCTGCACCTGCAGCCCCTCCAGCGCCGGCGACGGGAATCCGCCAGGATATATCTCGTCCTACAAAGGCGGCTCAAACTAAGAGCGCCCAACCACAAGAGATGACCGAAGAACGAACAATCGTTACCGGGTCAGATATTCCGACGGCCGAGGAGGTCGGTCCAAATCCGGAAGCAACTCCTGCTTCGAATGCTGCGCTCGCGAATCGAAAACTGATTCGGAACGCGATGGTAGACCTCGAGGTTCTAAGTTTCGATCAGGCAGTGCAAGAGATCACTGCCTTTGCGAGCGAGGAGAAAGGTTACGTCGCAACGACGAGCTCGGAGAAACAGGAGAACGGAAAACTAAAAGGCGAGATCGTGGTCAAAGTTCTTCCGGAAAATCTGGATCGGTTTCTCCATAAAATTCGGGGACTGGGCGAGCTGAAAAACCAAACGCTTGGAACGGAAGACATCACCAAGAATTATTTTGATACCGAAGCGCGATTGAAGAATGCGCGGATGATGGAGCAGCGTTTGATTGACATGGTGAAAAGGAAAAGCGACGACATCAACGATCTGCTCCAGGTCGAGAAAGAGCTCGGTCGCGTGCGCGAAGAGATCGAGAAGATGCAGGGCGAGCTGAAGTTCTGGGATTCGCAGGTCCAGTTCGCGACCGTGACGATTTCGCTCGCGGAAAAGGATTTGGAAGAAGCGGCGAAGTATTTGTTGAAGGAACGCGCGCAGCTGGCGCTCTACACGCCAGAGGTCGAAAAGGTTTACAACGATCTCAAAGCGCTGGCCTCACCAAAAGTGCAGATCACCAACGCGCAGCTTGATCGGGACAATAGCGGTCGCATGTCCGCGCGCGTGAGCATGCTGATCGCGCCTGAAGAAAGCGACGGTGTGGTCGCCAAGGCGAAGGCGATGGGACGGGTCGAGAATTTCCAGGTGCAGACCCAACGTATTACCCAAGGTGGCGAAGGGATGTCGGAGAACGCCACGACCAAGCGCGACAAAGTCGAGCTGAACATCACGATCTCACGCGACGAGCAGGAGCAGGCTTTTCAGCAAACGACGCTGCGAATTCGGACTTCAGCTGTGGATGAGAAAACGAAGAAACTTCGCGAGCTGGCCGAAAAACAAAGCGGCCGCGTGCGCAATTCCTCTTTCAGTCGTGACCCTGAGGGACGGGAGTACGCAAATGTGTCGTTGCGCGTACCGATGAAGAACTACAACGCGCTCCTGCAATCGCTCGGTTCGCTGGGCAAAGTTGAAAACGTCAGCGTGGAACGTCAGGACCGCATTGGCGGACAAGTCGACGAAGCTAACGCACCGGCCGATTTGTCGATCCAGGTTTATAGCCAAGGAAATGTCGTTTCTTCGGACACAGGGCTTTTCGCCACCTTGCGCCGCACGATTGGACAAAGCGCGGCGGCGATTATGTGGAGTCTGCGGATGATCGGTGTAGCGATTGCGTTTCTCGCACCGTGGATCATTGCGATCGTTGGAGGAGTCTGGCTGGTGAGGCGAATCCGCAGCCGACGGTCATAGAGCTCCGCTGCAGAAGCACCTTGCCGCGTTCTCAAACGAATCGTATTTTAGACTTCAGGAGGATGTCGATGAAATCTCAGAGCGGGATCAGCCTGAATAACCCAGCGGTCGCGGCGACGCCGAAGCACCTTTTGCAGTTCGCTGTCGATCAGCGCTACGACGATTACACACCGGTCGATCACGCGGTGTGGCGCTTCATCATGCGGCAGAACGTTTTCTTCCTCCGCGAGTACGCCCACAAGGTTTATTTCCAGGGCCTGCTCGACACCGGCATTTCGTTCGAACGAATTCCGCGCATCGAGGAGATGAACGACATCCTCGGCAAGATCGGCTGGGGCGCGGTCGCGGTGGACGGTTTTATTCCGCCGGCGGCATTCATGGAATTTCAAGCCTACAAGGTTCTCGTGATCGCGTGCGACATGCGCCAGATCCATCACATCGAATACACGCCGGCGCCGGATATCGTGCACGAGGCCGCAGGCCATGCCCCGATCATTGTCGATCGCGAATACTCAGACTACTTGCAGCGTTTCGGCGAAGTCGGCGCGAGAGCGATGTCGTCGAAAAAAGATTTCGAGCTGTATCAAGCGATCCGGCATCTGTCGATCTTGAAGGAGCAGCCGAACAGCGACGCAAGTGAAGTCGCCGAGGCGACACGTGAAGTGGAACGCCGTTTCGCCAATCTGGGTGAACCGTCTGAGATGGCGCTGCTGTCGCGATTGCATTGGTGGACGGTCGAGTACGGACTCATCGGCACGCTGGAGAACCCAAAGATTTACGGCGCCGGCTTGCTCTCATCGATCGGCGAATCGGTTTCGTGTCTCGAACCGAACGTCAAGAAAATCCCCTACTCTATCGACGCAATGAATCAGCCCTTCGACATCACAACGAAACAACCCCAGCTGTTTGTTTGCCGAGATTTCAACCACCTGCGCGATGTGCTGGAGGAGTTTGCGAGCAAGATGGCGTATCAGGTCGGCGGGCTCGAAGGCATCGACAAAGCGATTGAGTGCAACAACACTGCGACGTGCGAATACTCATCCGGGCTGCAAGTCACTGGCGTGTTCAACGAAGTGATTGTCGACCAGAATAATGCCAGTCCAGCTCGGACTCCTATTTATTTGCACGCTAAAGGTCCATGCGCGCTTGCCTACAAAGACGAGGAGCTCGAGGGCCACGGCCGTGATTACCACAAAGACGGCTTCGGCTCCCCGATCGGGAATTGGAAACCAACCGAAATCAAGACGGGCAAGAACACGAAATTGGAATTCGAAAGTGGAATCACGGTTGAAGGCAAGATCGACAAGCTGCTCGAGCGCGACAACAAGTTATTGCTGATCACCTTTTCAGATTGCACCGCGAAGCACGGCGATCGCGTCTTGTTCGATCCAAGCTGGGGAAATTACGACATGGCGGTCGGCGATCGAATCAGCTCCGTCTTCAACGGCGCTGCGGACAATGACGCTTACAATCAAGTCGCGCTCGTCCCCAAAGAGCGCACGATCAAAGTTCCATCCGGCGCCAAACGGAAGAAACTGGAAAATCTTTACGCGCAGGTCCGCAAGATTCGCGAGACGCAGAAAGGGTATGAGCGGCTTGGCGAGATTTGGGAAACGCAACAAGCCGAGCATCCTGAAGATTGGCTATTGTCGATGGAGATCTTCGAGATTCTCGACACGACCGACCAACAACCGAAACTCAAAACGCGCGTTGGACAATTCCTTAACGATAAGAAAGCGCAGACCAAAGATTTAACGACATTGATCGGCTGGGGGTTCAGGCTAGTCGAGTATCACAAGAAGCCGGAATACCAGGCCGCGCTCGCCGCATCCCGGAAATAAACGACGTCGAATCGAATTGTCGATTGACAGTCGAACGGATTGTTTACTGGTTCGGCCACTGATAGACGTCGTCAAACGCTCTCGTCTTTGAAGTGGCGCTTGCCTTTGAGGGCTTTGGCGTACTCGTCTTTGCTCCAGTGACCGGCGGCGAATCCATCTTCGGTTTGACGACAAGGCTCGACCCATAGGAGCCCGATAGCTGGCCATTTCGCGCAAAATCGCGCATCATGGCGAAGTAGCCCGGTGCGTATCGAGTCGAGACGCGTTTGTCATCGGAAGCGATTTCGTACTCGGTCATTCCGTGCTCGGCGTGAGGAAATAGAGCCAGGGTAATTGGCTTCCCTTCGGCGATCAACATCTTGATACGGCCACTTGTCTCAGCGCTCGGCGCTTCGAGGTCGTCTTCTCCGAGAACCCACAACTGTGGGGCTTTGACGGTGCGAAGCGTAGGCATTGGGTCGTAACGAAATGGCGTGCCGGGGAGAGAATCCTTAAACTTCTCGCGCGCTTCGGCCGCCGTGTAGGGCAAGATGAAATGCGTATAGTTGCCATGTACATCTTTGTACCAAGGCTCGTTGCGATACTTGGCTCTCACAGCGTCCAAACGCTCGAAGCCCTTGGTGAAATTGCTCTCAAACACGGCCTCGGCTGCGGATGCAACCTCAAGCGCTTTTGAAATCTCCTCCTGGCTATGATCTTTGAGGCGCATTTCAAGTGCAACCTCCTCCTGATCTTCGTCAATGACGGACACGGCCAATCCGAAACTAACAATAACAAAATCGACAGGCCCGCGTGTTGCAGCAAGCGGCGCGACCCAGCCGCCCTGGCTGCCGCCTTGATATCCGATCCTGGCGCACCGTGCGCCCGCAATTCGCTTCGCTTCTCGCATGGCAGCGACGGCGTCGTCTGCGAGTGTATCGAAATCCTGCGTGTACTTGCCTGCCGAGCCCCCGGTGCCGCGCTTATCATAAACGAAGACACCAACATTCTCGGCCGGGAAGAGTCGCTGGAGCGCATACGACTCGCGTGCAGATTCTTTCTCGGCTCCGTGAACAAGAACCACGACCGGAATTCGCTCATTGCCTTTTGGCAGCACTAATCTGCCAGCGAGCTTTATTCCGGCGCGACCTTCAAACACTACGTCAGTCACATCGAACGGGATCCGGTGAGCTTTCTTACCGTCGAATTCAATTTCACCGTTGACGCAACCAGTGAAAGAAGCCGTATGTCCATCTGGACGATCTGTCCATCCTAGCGTGCTCGTCCAAGAGCCGTCCGCTTTTTCATGCAAAACTCCGGTGCTACCATCGAATTTACGCCAGCGAAACGCATTGCCTTCGGGTCGCGCGATATCGACAATCTCTTCGTCGGCAAAGCGATAGGCGCCAATTTGGCAATCATCGGAAACGTCGGGCGCTGCATCCCCGGTAAAAGAGGTACCGATACACGTTGCTAATAAGGCGCCAACGATGAATCCGCGCGACACTGGATAGTTCCTTAAACAATACATTCTCTCTTTATGATGCGGTCCGCAGCGGTTTTGGATTCAACCATGCCTTCGATAAATGCGATGATGCTCACGGATCGTTGCTTAACACGCGCAAGCCGATTACGTGTTTCGGTTATTCCGGTTCGCTCGAGATGGCGACCCGATTTTAAACTGCCTCGTCCTTAAAATGGCGTTTCCCCTTTAGCGCCCTGGCGTATTCGTCCTTGCTTAGAATATTTTCGTCCAGCTGCATGTCGGTCCGGAGAAAATTCCGGAACCACGTTTCGATCCGTTGTCCATCCTGGAGCACCTCCTCGGTGATGTAATTGGCGTCGATGTTGATGCAGATGCCGCCGACGATTCCGTAGTCTTTGCGTTTGATCGGAATGCTCGTGCACTTGAACTTTCGACTTCCAATGTTCAGCTCGTAATTGAGTTTGTCTTCGTTCTGAAGCTGCCGGCGTTTGAAGTCGATCAGCAGGTTGGTCGCTCCATCCCGTAAATGTCGCCCGGTGACGTTGTTCTCTAGCGTGATGAGCGAATGCGCCGGATCCGCGAGATTGTGCAGGAGAATTTCGATACCCGTATTTGGAAACGATTTCCCCACCAATCGCACGATCCGCTCGTAGTTTTCGAGAAACTCATGCGTGTCATCGATGATCTTCTTGCCGTCGTATTTGTCGAACAATTGCGCGTAAGCCTTTTGCTCGGCTGGTTCAAGTAGCGCACGAACATTGCTTTGTTCGCCAATGAAGATCAGTTGACGCGCCGCGGTGTGATCTTCGTTCTTGAGGAAGTAATGCATGCCGAGACGAAAATTGTTCAGATTGAATTCGCCAAAATTCTCGCGCGAAACCGTAAACGGATAAAAATCGTATTCCTCCAGGTTCCGCCCGAATTTTCGGCGGCGTTCCTTGTATTTTCCCCAGATAAACCCGGCGGCCAGGAAAAACGCCGACGCGATGATGGACGCGATGACGTTGACTGTAATGTCGTTAGGCGAAATCATCGGCTGTCGATCTTACAGATTTCCAGCGGCGTTTGAGAGCGTAATATTTTCGACCGCGACGTCGTTCGGTCGGGAAAGCGCGTAGGCGACGGCCTGCGCTACTTCGGCAGCTGATATCATTTTGTCGCGTGGCCAGTCCCCGGCCACTTCGTCCCAGATTTCGGTGTTTGTCGCGGCGGGGTAAATATTGATCACCCGGATGCAGTGTTCCCGCAGCTCTTGGCGAATCGATTGAGACAAACCTTCGAGCGCGAATTTGCTCATGCAATACGCGCTCCAGTTTGTGAAGCCGATTTTCGCGGCAACCGAAAGAATGTTCACGATGCTTGAACCCGGCGGCATTTGACCTGCCAGACATTGCATCAAGAGAAATGGCGCGGTCACGTTCACGCCGATGGTTTGCTTCCATTCTTCGAAAGTGATTTCACGAAACGGTTTTACTACCGCGATCCCGGCGTTGTTGATCAGAACATCGAGTGGATCACTGCCGACTTGCGAAATCAGACCGGCAACGCCCTTTTCAGTCGCAAGATCGTGAATCAACTTCACGACTCCGGCGCACCGGGATTGAACGGCTTTGCAGGTCTCGGCCAACGCAACGGTGTCGCGACCGTGCAGGAGCAACGTGACTTCTGCCGCGGCGAGTTTTTCGGCGATCGCGCGACCGATTCCGCGACTTGCGCCGGTGACGAGGATTCGATTGCTCATGTTTTCCGCAGCGTAAACCGATTGTTCTTGGTTTCCCACAAGCGCAATCGAATGAGCTGCTGGTTGACGCGGCTGTCGATCTTGCTCCAAAGTGCGCGGACAATATTTTCGCCGGTGGAGGAAATTTCGCGGAAGTCTTCGGTTTCGAGGTCAAGATGTCGATCTTTCCAGGGCGCGACCGATTCCGCGAGCGCGTTTCGAAAGGCGATGAAATCGTAAACCGTTCCGCTGCGCTCATCGTAGTGTCCGCCAATCGTCGCCTCGGCGAGATAAAGGTGGCCGTGCCCGCGCGGATTGTCGCACTTGCCAAATAATGCAGCGTTCTTGTCATCGGAAAACGACGGAACGTGCAATCGATGCGCGGCGCCGAATCGGGTTTGCATTCCAAGAAGAAAATTTTGCTCGCTCCAGACCTCTGCAAAGAAATCTTCCCGCTCGTGCAAACGGACTCTGTGAATCGGAAGCGACGCCGCGACGCGTTCCCGAACGTAATCGGCCAGGCTTTCCGTAGTGATCGGTCGATCTTTCAAGCCGACGACGTCTTCATTCAAATTTCGGTGATCCAGTTCTTCCCGAAGCGATTCGAGGCAAAGATCGACATCGTGCGGCTGAACGATGGGTCCATCGCCCTTTTGCTTTTGAAAGGTCAGCCGCGCACGATAATTGTGGCCATGAATTCCGGCCCCTTTGCCGAAAAGCCGCTCGTTCTCCCCGGCCGTCAGCCTGGGCGACATGGTTTGTCGCGCGGCGGAAAACTCAAACCAGTAATTACCGTCGCATAAACCGTCAGCGTAAAACGTGGCGCTGCGATCTGGCGTTTCGATCAAATGAATCGCCACGAGGTTTGCGTCGGCATCGGAAAAGAGCGGCGCAACATCAGTGAACAATTGGCGAGCGATGTTCTCAGCGGTCGGCGGCACCTCGCGGAACGCGGGATTATCTTCGTTCAGGAATTTGTGGTCGAACTGATTGTCGACGACGTCGCCTGCCCGGCGTTTTATTTCGCTGATGTTGATCAGCATCCCGGTCACGGGATCGACCCGGCCGCTGAAAATAAAATAGGCGACATAGTTGCGCCCCGTTCCGTATTTTGCGCAACTCTCCTCGCCGAAGGCAGCCAGATTCTCACTTTCGGTCCAGCGCGGCACAAACAATCTGCGCGAGGCCGAAAACTCAAGCCGTTTGCTGACCGTCAGAAGCATGACGGCGCTATTCTTTTAAGAGCGAGAGGAATTCCGATCGGGTGCGCGCGTCTTCCTTGAACGAGCCGAGCAGACAGGACGTTTTCATGACCGAGTTCTGCTTCTCAACTCCGCGCATCATCATGCAAAGGTGTTTTGCTTCGACCACAACCGCCACGCCGTTCGGCTCCAGGCATTCCATCAGCGACTCGGCGATCTGGGTTGTGAGATTCTCCTGGATTTGCAAACGACGCGCAAAAACATCGACAATCCGCGCCACCTTGGAAAGGCCGATGACTTTGCCGTTGGGAATGTAAGCCACGTGCGCCCGGCCGATGAATGGCAGCAGATGGTGTTCGCACATCGAATAAAGTTCGATGTCCTTCACCAAAATGATTTCACTCGCATCGGAATCAAAGATGGCGTCGTTGACGATCTCTTCGACGCTCTGGCGATAACCCTGCGTGATGAACTCCATCGCGCGCGCGGCGCGCGCCGGCGTTTTGACCAGTCCCTGCCGGTTTGCGTCTTCGCCGATCGCATTCAGCAGATCGTGATAAATTTTTGTCAGCTTCCCTAGCTGACCAGGTGGAAGCGGCTGCGCAATCCGATCTTCGGCTTCAATTTCTGGATCGTAGGTTCGCAAGATCGACAACTCCTCAATCGAGCCAGCTCAGCGGGTATTTGTCGTCGTCGAGCGCGACGGCTGCTTCAGTTAGTTCGAGTGTGTGTTGGGTGTCGAACATGACCGCGAGCTCTTCGGTTCGCGTCGCGTTCTTGCTCGCCATAATCGTGCCCGGATGCGGCCCGTGCGGAATCCCGCGCGGATGCAGGGTGATCGACGCCGGCTCAATGCCGCGGCGCGATCCGAAATTTCCACGCACATAAAACAAAACCTCATCGGCCTCGACGTTGTCGTGCACCCACGGAATCTTGACGGCCTCGGGATGCGTATCGAGAAACCGTGGCGCAAATGTGCAAACAACATAACCGCGAATTTCGAAGGTTTGATGGATCGGCGGGGGTTGATGCACGGTGCCCGTGATCGGTTCGAAGTCCTGGGCGTTGAACGTAAATGGATACACGTAGCCATCCCATCCAACGACATCGAATGGATGTTGCGCCATCGTCACGCAAGTCCAGCGCGGACCGTCCTTCACCAGAATCTCGGTATCTTCTTCCTTGTCGATCGGATCCAGTTCGGTCGGTCCGTGAAAATCGCGCTCTGAATAGGGCGAACCCATTTTGATCTGGCCTTCGCCATTCATGTAACGTTTCGGAATTCGCACCGGTCCAGCTGACTCGAGAATCAGATAATCTTCCTCTTCCACCTTATCGGGCACGAGCCGGTAAGTGATGCCGCGCGGAATGACAATGTAATCCTCCGCACGATAACGCTGTTTCCCGAACATCGTTTCGACCGTACCGCCGCCTTTGAAAACAAAGATGATCTCGTCGGCGCCGCCGTTCTTGTAGTACTGAAACTTGCCGTACGGCTTTTCCGGACGCGCGCGCCATGCCGTCATGTCTTGATTGAAGAGAATTGGAATACGGCCGCTGTAGAGATCGCCCTTCCGCGCGATGTTCGCCGTGCGCAAATGGTGATGGCGCAACGGACTGTCCGCCGCTTTTTTCAGCTCCTCACATTTCAGCAGCTTGACGCTGCGCACACGCGTGGGCGGACGCAGATGATACATGATCGAGTAGGCCTCGTTGAAGCCTTCCGTAGTGATGACGTGTTCGTAAGCGATGCCTTCGTTCTTGAACGTCGGCGCGGCGCCGTTGCGGTGAAACCAGATGTGATGTTTCCTCGGCAGCTCACCGAGTCGTTGATAGAATGGCATTGTCGATCTTACCTCCTCTTACAAATTCCCTCGCCGTTCCTGTTCCTTTTCGAGTGCTTCGAACAGCGCTTTGAAATTGCCTTTCCCGAAACTCTTGGCGCCTTTGCGCTGAATGATCTCGAAGAAAAGCGTCGGCCGATCTTCTACCGGCTTGGTGAAGATTTGCAGCAGATAACCTTCGTTGTCGCGATCGACCAGAATGCCGAGTCGCTTTAGCGGCTCGAGGTCTTCATCGATATGGCCGACGCGAGCGGGCAACTCATCGTAATAAGTTGACGGAATGTGCAGGAACTCGACCCCGCGCTTTTGAATCTCGGTCACCGTCTTCACGATGTCCTTGGTCGCGATCGCGACATGCTGGACGCCTTCGCCGTCATAGAAATCGAGGTACTCTTCCACCTGCGATTTCTTTTTGCCTTCGGCCGGCTCGTTGATCGGAAACTTCACGAAACCGTTTCCGTTGCTCATGACCTTGCTCATCAAGGCCGAGTATTCGGTCGAGATGTCTTTGTCATCGAAGGTCAGGATGTTTTTGAATCCCATCACATCCTCGTAAAATTTCACCCACGGATTCATCTGGTTCCAGCCGACGTTGCCGACGCAATGATCGACATATTCCAGGCCAGTCTCGGACGGGCGGTAATCCGACTCCCATTTCTCGAATCCGGGCATAAACACCCCGCTGTAATCTTCGCGCTCGATAAAAAGGTGAACGACTTCGCCGTAAGTGTGAATGCCGCTCATGACCAACTTTCCAGCGTCGTCTTTAAGCGTGGTCGGCTTCATGAAACTTTTGCCGCCGCGTTTCGTCGTTTCGTTCCAGGCCGAAGTCGCGTCCTTCACTTTCAACGCGATCGCTTTTACGCCGTCGCCGTGTTTGGCAATGTGATCAGCAATCGGGTTGCCCGTCCGCAACGGCGTCGTTAGGAGAAACGTGAGTTTGTTCTGACGAATCGCGTAGCTCACGCGATCCTTGGT
>DASZJH010000072.1:0-34005 GCA_035948375.1 Chthoniobacterales bacterium | reverse complement strand
CGGAAGCATGATTGTATTGCTCGACGACGGCTCTACACGGGTTTGCTTACCCGAGAATGTTGAACTGATCAGTCCTTCCCGCTCGAAGTAATGCGCCAACCGCTCGAGGACGGACAATAACGACTCCGATTGACGCGCTGCCTAATCTTGATCCTTGGCTGCATCTGTCATGGAAAATGCTCGCACAAGGTTGCACAAACCTGTAACCAATGATTCAGATCAGAGGAGTGGTATATGCGTATATTGGTCGTCGAAGATCATTGTGACACCCGAACCGTATTAGCCACGTTGTTGAGTCGATGCGGCTGCCAAACCGTGATCGCCAAGAACATCAAGGATGCCCGCAACCGTCTGGCCGCGATGAGCTTTGATGCGCTAGTTAGTGATCTGAATCTACCAGACGGAGATGGTCTTGATCTCGTGGCCGAAGCAAAACGACTTCACGGCCTAAAAGCAATTGCGGTTACGGGGCGAACTGAGGTCGTGGATCGGGAGCGCGGTCTGCGGGCGGGATGCGATTTCTACCTCACCAAACCGGTCGATTTTCAGCAGCTACGTCGCGCCCTCGGAATTCCTCCTCACCATTCCACCGCTTAGTTTGCGCTGCCGTATAAGCGCAATTCTTCCATTTGATAGGAAATGTTAAATGGGGTGGAGATCGCCGTCTCCCGAAAATCCCTGAACAAGGGGAATCTCTCTGAGAGGCGAATGAGGGATTGCGCATTGATCGATTGATCTAGTCGGTTGGCAATCGCGATCGGAAATTTTGGGCTGGCTGTCGGACCACGTCTTAGTGCAATATGAGGCTGTTCGCAGTGATCATCCCCCAAATGATTCGCTTCCCCCGCATCATTAGTCTCAATCTCGGATCGCAAACGATCCGGTTGGCCGAATTTCAATTGTGCCCGCAAGGCGGACTGATTCTGCTCAATTACGGCTCGCGCGAGACGCTGATCGACCCGGCGAACGAGATGATAGATCAGGCCGAGTCGAGCGCGTTGCTGGAACTTCTCGACGAACTTCAGGTCAACAACCGGGCCGTGAACTATGCAATTTCTGGCCAGTCTATGTTCACGCGGTTTCTGAGATTGCCGACGATTGAGCAGGAAAAGATCGAGCGAATCATCGCCTTCGAAGCGCAGCAAAACGTGCCATTTCCCATCGATGAAGTGGTTTGGGACTATCAGCTCATCGGCGGCGGCGGCGAGGAGCAAGTCCAAGTGGTGCTGGTGGCAATCAAGGCTGACCTGCTCGAAGAGATCAATAGTGCAGTCGAAGAAACCGGATTGCGCACGGCGATTGTCGATGTTGCGACGATGGCGCTCTACAACGCGTTTCGCTACAACTACAGCGATCCAAGCGGCTGTTCGTTGCTCATCGACATTGGCGCCCGCACGACCAATTTGCTTTTCATTGAGCCGCCGAAGATCTTTTTTCGGAGCATACCCATTGGCGGAAGCTCGGTAACTGCGGCGATCTCCAGGGAGTTCGGCGAGTCGTTTGCGGGAGCAGACGTTAGGAAGAGGCGCGATGGTTTTACTGGTCTCGGCAGCGCCTGCGCCGAGCCATCTGATCCACAAGTGGCGCGTGTTTCCAAACTGATGCGCAGCACCATGACCCGCCTCTACACGGAAGTAGTGCGTTCCATCAGTCACTATCGCGCGCAACAACAGGGCAGCGCGCCCGAGCGATTGTTTCTTTGCGGCGGGACCGCGAGCACACCTTACATGCGCGAGTTCTTTCAGGAAAAATTGCAGACACCGGTAGAATTTTTCAATTCGCTTCGGAATGTAACGGTTGCCGCGTCCGCACCCGTCGAAGAGTTGACGCGCTCTGCTCATCTGCTCGGCGAACTGGTCGGGCTGGCGTTGCGCTCGGCCGGCGAGTGTCCGATGTCACTGAATCTGCGTCCGGCGAGCGTCGCGCGCAGGCAGGAACTTGAAAAACGCCGGCCGTTTTTTCTCGGGGCGGCGGCGGCGGTTTTCCTCGCTTTGCTTGGCTGGGGCTTTTATTACTTATGCGCGGCCCAGGTCGCGCGCGCTGCTACTGAAAGAATTCGAACAATCAACGCGCCAATGCGCGCTGCGGAAGCGAAGATCGACAACTTGCGAAAGCAGGCGATTTCGCTCGATAACGTCGCGGTTCCGGTTACGGCGGCGATCTCTGACCGGTTTTTCTGGGCCGAAATCCTGGAAGACCTAAACGCGCGACTGCCGAAGGAAAATATTTGGATCACCGAGCTGGTGCCCATGTCCGGTGGGAAACCGGCGCCCGTTGGCGAGAAGCGCGGAGCGGAAACTGCTCCAACTCCCGCAAGATCGACAAGCAAGGATCCAACGATCGACGGTCTCTTATTGCGGGGCCTGTATTTATACAATCAGCCAAAGCAACAGGAAGTGGTCGTCGATTATTTTCGTAACCTCGTCGGCTCCCAGTTTTTCAATGTCGATCCGAACAATCAGGCGCGCGCGATAAAATCGACGATTCCGAACAACACCGAGTGGGCATTTCCCTACGAGCTGCATCTGGATTTCAAGAAGCCGTTGAAATTGCCATGAACTGGTATCGCGAAAATCGCTGGCTCGGCAATTTCCTGCTCGCCTTGGGGGCGGTCGTGATCTTCGCGCTGTGGTTTCTGTTTCACGCCAAAGGTGCGTTTGCCGAAGCATCGGCTCAGCTCAGCGAAGTAGTGACCGAGCGCGTTCGCCTGGAACATCTCAATCCCTTTCCCAGTGAGGACAACTTTCACAAGACACAAGTGGCGCTCGAAAACTACGGCTCGGCCATAAACAAAATAAGAGAGGAATTGAAGGACCATGTGGTGCCGGACCAGCCGCTCGCGCCAAATGAATTTCAATCGCGGCTGCGTCAGGCGATTTTGTCCACGACCGAAAGAGCGCGGGCGAATCGAGTGAAATTACCGGAGAATTTTTATCTCGGCTTCGATGAATTCGTCGCGGCGTTGCCAGCGAATGAAAAGGAGGCGCAACGTCTCGGGCAAGAGCTTCAGCAGATTGAATTGCTTATCGCGATTCTGATCGACGCCAAAGTGGATGGAATCACCGCCATGAAACGCGCGATGGCATCGTCGGCAGAGCCGGGAGCGTCTCCGATTGGGCAGAAGGCCAGCACTGCCGTGCCGATCATCATCGAGCGCGCCGTTGTCGATCTTACGTTCACCGCTTCGCCTTCGGCGATGCGGAAGGTGTTGAACCAAACCGTGAGCTCTGATCGCCAGTTTTTCATTGTCCGTGCGTTGCAAGTGCGCAACGAGCAGCAGAAAGGACCGTCGCGAGAACAAAACGCGACTAATCTCGCGACGTCTGCCGGAGCGACAAGTCCGGCGGGCGCGCTGAAATTTATCGTTGGTAACGAGCACCTGGAAACAGCGACGAAAATCGAGCTGGTTCGCTTTCCTTTTTAATATGGATTGGGTCCGCACAAATTATGAACGACTGCTGCTAATCGCGGCCGCCATTGTGCTTTTCGTTTGTTCGATTTTCATCTGGCGCAGGGCGGCACAATTTAGTTCGCAGCTCGCGATCATGCCGCCAGCGCCGGCGTTACGAACGGCGTCGCCATTGGTCAAGGCGCAGGAACTCGACGTCGCCGTCGAAAAATTACATCAGCCACCGCAATGGACATTTGGCGGCCGATCGAGGTTGTTCGTTCCGGAAAAACATTTCATCGGCGCAAACGGACTTCCGGCGACGTTGCAAACCACCGAAGTTCATCCGCCCGTCCCGAACGAGTGGTTGGAACAATTTGGACTACCGATCGCCGACGCCGATGTGCTCGAGCAGGATCTGGACGGCGATGGTTTCAACAATCTGGACGAATGGTCGGGCCACACCAATCCGACCGATCCAAACTCGCATCCTGAGTATTACACAAAACTGAAACTAAAATCGGCGACCGAGGAACCGTTTCGGCTCGTCTTCTCCTCATGGGTCGGTGATTCGTTCGCCATTAACACCATCGACATGAAACGGCCGACGCAGTTCGTGAAGGTCGGCGACTCAATCAAAGGCACGCGGTTCAATGTCGCGAAGTTTGTCGAGAAATATCAGCCGAACAAATACGGAACCAACGTCGATGTCTCCGAATTAACGATCGAGCAACAGGAAACGCACCAGCACCTAACGCTCGTGAAAGAGAAAGTCGCGATGTCGCCCGAATCAGTGGCGACATTGGTTTATACGTGGGCCAGCCGACAGGAATTTCAAGTTCGAAAAGACCAGGAATTTTCATTGAAACCTCAAGAAGACATCAAATATAAACTCGTAGACCTTGAACCGGCCAAGGCGGTGATCGTGAATTCGCAACGGGCAGACGAGCCGATCGAAATTGGCCTGTTCAATCCTTAATTCCCCCTTCCTTATGAACTCAAATTTCTCCCCAGGGTGGTTGTGTGTCGCCTTCCTTTTTGTAGGACTAAAGCTGGCTTTTACATCAGGCTTGGTCGCGCAAAGTGTCGACCGTATTTCCAAGCGTGAAATCGAGCGGCGCCAGGCCGCACTGCCGCGCGGAACAGAGGCACTGGCCCGCGGCCAAGCCGCAATGCAATCGGGCAATTATATTTTGGCGCACGATGAATTTCGCGCCGCACTTAATCTTCTGCCCGACGCGGTCACTTCGGCCAAAGCGCACGATGGCGCGCTGGCTGGATTTTGCGAGAGCGGGGTAAGAGAGGCCGAACAGGACATTGCCGACGGCAAATTTGCCGAGGCCGAATCGGTTCTGCGCGAAGTGTTGGAGGACCGTTATGTTCCAAACTGCCGGCCAGCTTTGGAGGTACTCGCGCATCTCCAACAGCCCGGATATTTCAATAAAACGATGGGCTCAAAGTTCATCGAAAAGGTTCGGGAAGTTAGACAGCTGCTGGCCGATGCCCAGGGCTACTACGATTCCGGCCGGTTCGATCTAGCCTTCAAAAAATACGAACAAGTATTGGCAATCGATCCTTACAACACCGCGGCGCGGCGGGGCGAGGAGAAGATCGACAACACAAAATATAATTATAATGAGGAAGCGTACAACGAGACTCGGGCCCGGGCGGTTTGGCAGGTAGAAAAAGGGTGGGAGAATCCGGTCAAGCAATACGGCAAGACTGTTGAGCCCCTGGCCGAGTCGTTTCAACGCGACGTGACCGGAACCGCGCGAATCACTCAAAAATTAAATTCGATCATCATTCCGCGGGTTGAGTTCCGCGACGCTAGTGTGCGCGAAGCGATCGATTTTCTACGTCAGCAAGCTGCGGCCAACGACCCGAATCCAGACGGCAAGAAAGGCATCGACCTTGTTTTGCGACTTGCGCCTCTCGGTCAGATTGCGCCGCCCGCCGTTCCGGTTGAGCCAGCGCAACCGCCGCCAGGATCAACCGGAGTTCCACTAGAAGGTGCACCCTCGTCTGCAATCACGACTCCGCTTCCGGCGAAACCGATCGTCGCGCCGGCGGTTGTTCCCGCCGCGCCCATTTCTCCTTCGGAAGCGAGGATCACGATCACCCTAAATCAGATTCCGCTTGGAGAAGCGTTGCGTTACATCGCGGCCCAAGCCGGGTTGAAGATAAAGGTTGAACCGTACGCGGTGTCGATCATTCCCATCACCGAACAAAGCAACGATCTGATCACAAAGGAATATCGCGTTCCGCCAGGATTCATTAGTACAAGCGTTAATGTCGGACCGTCGGCGCTGGAGCGAGCTGCGTACAAAACTGGTGCCACTGCGCCTGTAGGCGCGGCGCCCACGGGTACCGGAAAAGACACCGAGGAATCCACCGGCGGCCATCAGTTGGTCAATCGCGAAGGAGCGAAAGAATTTCTAGAAAGTCAGGGAGTGCCGTTTCCACCGGGAGCAAGCGCGCATTTCCTTCCGCAAAGCAGCCGCCTGATTGTTCGCAACACCGCCGACAATCTCGAGCTTGTAGACGCGATCATCGAACAAGCCAGCGTCGCTGGACCGAAACAGGTCGAGATCGAGGCCAAGTTTATCGAGATTAACCAAAACAATTTGAAAGAGCTTGGGTTCGACTGGCTTCTCGGTCAGTTCAATGTCGGAAATCACAAACTCTTTGCTGGCGGCGGCACCTCCGGAACCGGGGCGTCGGTGAATCCGGCCGATTGGCCGTTCGTTCCACCCGCGAGCACTAAGCCGGTCGGACAATTTCCGGTGACCGCCGGCAACCGCAGCGGGGAGCTCGCCATCAGCGCGAATGCGATCGACGCGCTTTTGTTTCCAAACATGGGAGCGAGTTCGCTTGCGCCGGGAATTTTCGGATTGTCCGGTGTGTTTACCGATCCGCAGTTTCAAGTTGTCATTCGCGCGTTGAACCAGAAAAAAGGGATCGATCTTCTCTCCGCGCCAAAGATTACGACCAAGAGCGGTCAGCGCGCAGTTATTGAGATCGTGCGCGAATTTCGTTACCCGACGCAATTTACCGAGCCCAAGGTGCCGGATATTCAGGGACGCGGTTCGAGCAATTCGACGACAACAACAATCGCGTTGCCGGTGGTTGGTCCGTCAACCCCTTCCAATTTCGAAACTCGCAACACCGGCGTGACGTTGGAGGTGGAACCGGTTGTTGGACCGGACGGAATCACGATCGATCTAAATCTGGTTCCGCAAGTGGTCGAGTTCGAAGGTTTCATCAATTACGGCAGTCCCATCAAGACCGTGAATCCAGCTTTGCTTGGATTTTCTCCAGGCACGCTGCTCGGCACGACTACGGAGGCGATCATCCTAACCGACAACGTGATCAACCAGCCGATTTTCAGCACCCGAAAAGTGACGACCAGTGTTAGCATCTGGGACGGACAAACCGTCGTACTCGGCGGCTTGATGCGCGAAGATGTCCAGAAGGTTGAAGATCGGACACCGTTTATCGGCGATCTGCCTCTGGTTGGGCGGCTTTTCCGGAGCAATGTTGATCAACACATCAAACGAAATCTGATTATTTTCGTGACCGCGCGGCTGGTGAATCCGGCGGGGCAACCGGTCAATCAAGCGGAGGAAGAAGAGGAAACGGTCGAGCCGCCAGCCTTGCCGGAAATCCCGGCCTACAAAAAGTAAGCGGCTCAGCGAAATCTCCCGTTCGCGCTAACTTGGCAGTCGTTGTTGACCGACGGGGTATGACGAGCCGCTGCAAGAGCTCGGGGAAATTACGCAACAAGCACTTGGCAATTGACAGGGCCGCTCGCGCCGTCATTTACGAATCAATAAGAACCCAAACGAACATGAACATCTACGAAATAAGACGTCTTGGCCTCGCCCTCGTTGCGGCGGCTCTAACTATCAGCGGAATCGCCACGGCAACAGCTGCCACGCTCACTGTCGGGAACGCCACTTCGCTTCCTTGCACTGGCACGTTCCCGACGATTCAATCTGCGGTGATCGCTGCGAGCGCGGGGGATACGATCACGGTTTGCCCCGGTACTTATAATGAGTCGGTCTCGATTGATAAGACGCTGACGGTCCTCGGTGCGCAAAACGGCGTGGACGCCCGCACCCGCAGTGGCGCGAACGAATCGATAATTACGATGGCGTGTTCGCCCGTCCAGATATTGGCGGACAACGTGGTCTTGGACGGCTTTACCGTTGAGGGGTCGACGATGCTTGACCCGTGCACCATCGCGGGCATTTGGATGAACCCTGGATTCTCCGGCACACAGGGCGGGTTCAAAATCCGGAACAATATCGTTCAGAATAACATCATCGGAATTGAGATGGACAACACCGGCGCGATTCAGGCCAGCATCGATCACAATTTGATCCAGAATAACAATAATCCCGGACCGGATGGCGGAACGGGCATCGACGTGAATTTCGGCGCGACCAACGTTGTGGTCGACAGCAACAAGTTCGTTGGCAATACCAACAGCGCGATCGACATGGTGAACGCTGGTGGATCGAACATCACGTTTTCAAATAACGAGTTCGATTCGAACCGCCGGGCGATCGGATTGGCCAACGTCACGTCCTCCTCGATCGGGACGAACAACATTCATAATTCGACCGATGCTGCGACAGCCGACGTCCGCATTTTTGGTGCCGTGAGCGGCTTATCGATTAGCTGCAACAGATTGGCCGACGGAGCGGGCCGCGCCATTCGTATTGACGACGGTTTTGGAATAGGAGCCAACTCCAATATTACGATCAACTTTAATAACATCTCCGGATATCCCGCTGGCGGACTTGAAGTGGATACTGCGGGTTATTCGGGTGGACCGGGCAGCCTCGATGCAACGAATGATTGGTGGGGATCTTCAACTGGCCCGACGATCGCCAGCAATCCTGGCGGGACCGGCGAACTAATCATCGATCCCGATGGCGTTGTTAAGTACAGGCCCTTCCTAACCAGTCCTAGCGCGTGCGCTCCGCCTCCTCCGCCGACTCCAACCAGCTTTGTGATCGGCGATCGCAGTGCAGTGGTAGGCAACAAGGTCACTTTCTGGGGAGCGCAATGGGCGAAATCGAATTCGCTGAGCGGGGGATCGGCGCCGTCGAGTTTCAAGGGCTATGCAAATGCGCCTAGCAGCAACCCGCCGGCATGTGGCGGCACTTGGAAGAGCGATCCGGGTAACAGCTCCCAACCGCCAAGCAGTGTTGCATCATTCATTAAGGTGATTGTATCGAGTAAGGTAACTCAATCAGGCTCGACGATTTCCGGCAACATTCCGGAAACCGCGGTTATTAAAACCGATCCTGGCTATGCGCCGAATCCAGGTCACGCTGGGACCGGGACCGTGGTGTCGGTAGGTTGTCCCTGACGCGTTCCAGTCCTAAAGACAGCGACCTAAGTTAGATTAGCGGCTCGTGTTCAAGGCACGGGCCGCTTTTCTTTTTCCCGGATTTAGTTCAATGATGGCAGCGCATATGCCAGCAATCGGGATTACGGGAGGAGTTTCCACAGGCAAAAGCACGTTCTCTCAGTGTCTCCGCGAGATTCTTCCTACTGCCAGATTTTTCGATGCCGACCAGGCTGCGCACGAGCTTGTCGATGTTGACGACATTAAGCGAGAGTTACTGGACGAATTCAGTTTCAGCATTTTTTCCCCCAACGGCGGCTTGAATCGGGCCGCTCTTCGCGCGATAGTCTTTCAGGACGCCGTCAAAAGGCGCGCGCTCGAAAAAATTCTCCATCCGCGGATTCGCAGGCAATGGAGCATTGAAGCGGACAAACACCGCACATCTCCCGAATTTTTCTTTGCAGACATTCCTCTTCTTTATGAGACCGATGGTGAAACCCTGTGCGACCGAGTGGTCGTGGTGGCGTGCTCGCCCGGCATCCAGCTGGCGAACCTCATGCGAAAAATGAACGTCGAGCAGCCTCCGGCCGAAGCCATGATCAAATCACAGATGCCTCTCGAAGAAAAAATCAAGCGGGCCGATCACGTCGTTTGGAACAATGCGGATCGATCTGTGCTGGCGGACCAGGCTGCGAGCCTGGTGAAACTTTGGCAGCAGGAAAAATGGACGAAGTGACGAATCAAACGGCGGAAGATGTCGATCTTCCAAAGGATGCGAAGAATCCCGCCACCGCGACGGCGGCAGCTACAACGCGCGCCGAATTAAGCATCAACGAGCTGGAGAAAACCGACGATCTTCTCCTGGTCGCGCGCGATTTCGATTTGCATCTTCACCCCGCGCGCACCCGGCATCACCACATCCTGGACATTTGCCGCGCTGCCCTGGGGCAGGGGACAACGGTTACAACCGAAGGGTTTCTCGATCAGGTGGGCGACTCGTTTGGATTGCTGCGTTATCCCGAGCTGAATTTTTTGCCGGTGCCGGAAGACGTGTGCGTCCCGCGCGCTGCCATCGAGCTGTATCGATTGCGCCCCGGCCAAAAACTGAGCGGCAAACTCCGGCTCCCGCGCGATCGCGAGAAAGGTCTGGTGCTCGATGACGTCGTTACCATCGAGGGCGAGCGGGCCGAGCAATGGAAAGAGCCAACCGATTTCGAAAAACTCACGCCGCAGTTCCCGCAGGGGCGGATCATGCTGGAAAATCCAAAGACCAACTCGATTTGCGCGCGCGGTGTCGATCTTCTTGCGCCGCTTGGGCACGGCCAGCGCGGATTGATCGTGGCGCCACCGCGAGTGGGCAAAACGATTCTGCTCAAAGAGATCGCCAAAGCTATTCGAGTGAATCACCCTGAGATCGTCCTAATCCTACTGCTGGTAGACGAGCGGCCCGAAGAAGTCACCGACCTCGCCCGCGAGATTGATTGTCAGGTTTATCATTCAAACTTCGACGAGAACGTGCAGCGGCATGTGCAGGTCGCGGAGCTCGTGCTTGAGCGCGCGAAACGTTTGGTCGAAATGAAAAGGAACGTGGTGATTTTGCTCGACAGTCTGACTCGCCTCTCGCGCGGCTATAACAACTTGCAGCCCGGAAAAGGGCGCATCATGTCGGGAGGCGTCGAGTCGAAGGCGTTGATCAAGCCGAAGAAGTTTTTTGGGTCCGCCCGAAATGTGGAGGAAGGCGGAAGCCTTACCATTCTCGCCACCGCGCTGACTGAAACCGGCAGCCGCATGGACGAATTGATCTTTGAAGAGTTCAAAGGCACTGGCAATATGGAGCTGCATCTCGACCGGGCGCTGCAGGAAAAGCGGCTTTATCCGGCGATTCATCCGCTGCTGTCGGCAACCCGGCGCGAAGATTTGCTTTATCACCCGGAAGAATGGGAAAGGGTTCAGCAATTGCGCAAAGCCATGGCCGCGTTGCCGCCGATCGAGGCGATGGAAAAGTTGATCGACAACCTGCATGCGACCAAAACCAACGCCGAGTTGCTTCTGAGTGGATTGAAGTGATAGCGAACGCGTCGCAGCTCCGCGAGCTGCTTCCCCACATCCAATCAGTCGACCGCGTCGCTCTCGACACCGAAGCGGACAGTCTTCACTGCTACCGCGAAAAACTTTGCCTGCTTCAGATCAGCGTTCCTGGCGGCGATTTCATTGTCGATCCGCTGGCGGATGTCGATCTTGCGCCGTTGCGCGACGCGCTCGCGAACAAGGCGATTGTGCTCCACGGGTCTGATTACGATCTCCGACTGCTCCGGCGCAATCTGGATTTCGTTCCGCAACGAATCTTCGACAGCGTTATCGCTGCGCGGATGATCGGCCTTCACGAGTTCAGTTTGGCTGCGCTGGTGGAAAATTATTTCAATATCGAGCTGGCGAAGGGGTCGCAGAAAGCGAACTGGGCGCAGCGGCCGCTTTCAAAAAAGATGGCCGAATACGCGATCAACGATACTCGTTATCTGCTGCCGCTGGCCGAGCGCTTGGAAGCGGAATTAGAATCGCGCGGCCGAATGGAATGGTTCCGGCAATCTTGCCAGCGCGCGCTCGAACAAGCGGCGGTCGATCGCGAGCGCGATGTCGATGAAGCCTGGCGAATTTCCGGTGCCGGCGCGTTGCGGGGGCGCGCGTCCGCAATTCTGCGCGAACTATGGAACTGGCGGGAGCGCGAAGCCGAGGCAGTCGATCATCCGCCGTTTCATATTTTGCAAAATCGAGAATTGATTCATTCCGCTGAAAAATTCGCTCACGGCGAGACTCCGGACTACAAACATTTTTCCGATCGCCGCCGCGCCATGTTTCGCGAAGCGGCAAGACGCGGTTTAGAGTTGCCCGAGAAGGATTGGCCCGTCCGGCCCCGCCGTTCAGGAACGCGCCCAACCGCCGAAGTGATAAAGCGAATCGAAAAACTTCGGCAAAATCGCGATCACGCCGCGAAAGAATTGCAGATCGAATCTTTCTTCATCGCACCGCGCGCGACTTTGGAAGCTGTTGCCGCCGATCCCTCGCGCGCCGACGCGCTGCTCGTTCCGTGGCAGCGCGAGCTGCTAGGATTATAATTTCGTCAATGCCGCACACGGTTGAGCAACTTCGACGAGGGGTAATCGATTTTTGCAGCCTTCTTGATCAAGCGGCCGTTGCGTTCGCTTGGGAGTGGTTGATCCTGCCTCACCCAATGGAGGAAACGAAGAAGCAAGACAAAGCTGTCATCGGTCCGGGGATTGCAATGGAGGTTATTGGTAATGCGACTGTCGAAAGTTCGCTTATTAGTATCCGCGCTCTAGACGAGTTTTTTGATCCGGGGGACGGACGACCTAACGATATTCGTTCACACTATTACTCCGGCTATCGTTCGCCGGGCCACTTTTTGCAGAACCCAGAATTCCACACGATAGGTCGCAGGATTGCCCATCTCACTCTCGATCGTGTGGACGACTCGACAAAACCTTGGCAGATCACTGAGTTGATTACACGCGCTTACAAGCTTTCTGAAAACTTTTTGAGCTTCGTAGTAGAAGGAGAGGGAAAACAATACCTTCCAAAGGCTCCATTCGACACGGCGTCGCGCTTATTTACTTCTCGTCAAATGGATGAATTCATGCAGCGCGTACTTCACCAGCAGCAGGAGCGGTTCGTCTAACGAGAATTAGACAAATATTCGTAATTAAAGGCGAACATTTTTTCGCCTAACCTCATTCGACGTATTTTTGGGCGATGGGCATGCGACAGCTGGTCGTCAATTAGAGGTCAATCGCGCCACGAGAATTTCGCAGTCGGCGCCGTAGTCTTTCTCCACGCAGTTTGTATAGTAGATCACTTTTCCATCAGGCGCCCAGCGTGGCGCGGTCCCTCGGCCTTCGGTGTTCGCGACCAATCGCACATTCGTGCCGTCCGCGTTCATCACAAAAATTTGATAACCGTGCCCGCGGCGGTTTGAGGCGAAAGCAATTTGTTTTCCATCCGCCGACCAAGCCGGCCAGCCGTCGAAGAATGGGTTGTTCGTCAGGTTGCGCAGATTTGATCCATCGCTATTCGCCAAGAAAACTTCGGAATTTTCTTCGCCAATAATTTTTCGGAACACGATCTGGCGCATATCGGGCGACCAGGAACCGTAAGTGTTAATTCCACCAGTAATGATCGACGCGATCTTTTTGGTCGCCAGTTCTATGAAGTAGATCTCGGCAGTATTCTTCTTGGGCGGCTCCAAGTCGTCGTTCGTGCAGTAGATGATCCGCTTGCTATCGGAGGACCAGTTCGGGTGAATCGTGTTCTGCTCCGGCGGCGTCAGTACTTCAACATTGTCGCCATCAGTACGCATGACCGCGATCCTGTTCTTGCCGCCGGCAATAAGGACAAAGGCGATTCGCGTTCCATCCGGCGACCATGCCGGATCCTCGTGATCGGAGTCATCTCGCGTCAGCTGCGCGATATTAGAACCGTCAACGTTCATCGTGAACAATTGCTCCTTTCCGGAGATCATCGAAATGAATACGAGCCGCTTGCCATCGGGCGAGGGCGAGGGATCGAAGTTTTGAGCGTGGGTGATTTGGATCGGAATCGACAGCGGGCGGTCAGCGCCGCGCGCGGTCAGTGCGAAAGACAGAACGGCGACAAGAAGGCAGAAGCGCACCATGAACTAATCGACGTATTTTTGGGCGATGGGCATGCGGCGACCCAAACCGAACGCGCGCGAGGTGACTTTTAAACCGGGGGCGGCTTGCTCGCGCTTATATTCGTTGAGATCGATGCGGCGTTGGACCCAGCGCACGGTTTTCTCGTCGAACCCGCGCCCAATGATATCGCGTGCGCTCAAATTCTCCTCGACATAGAGGCGCAGGATCTCGTCCAGAATTTCGTAGGGCGGGAGCGTGTCCTGATCTTTCTGGTTTGGTTTTAATTCCGCGCTCGGCGGTTTGTCGATTGTCGATCTTGGAATGATTTCCTTTTCCCGATTTATCCAGCGTGCGAGGTCGTAGATCATGGTCTTCGGCACATCGCTAATCACCGCGAGGCCGCCGGCCATGTCGCCATAGATTGTGCAATAGCCGACGGCGAGCTCGCTTTTGTTACCGGTGGAAAGAACAAGATGGCCAAACTTGTTCGAGAGCGCCATCAAGGTCATCGCGCGCAAGCGCGGCTGCATGTTTTCCTCGGTCTCGTTTTCGGGACGCCCGGAAAAGATTTCTTTAAACTGACTCTTGAAAATAGCGAACGTCTCGGCGATCGGAATGTGCAATAACTTGATGCCGAGATTTTCGGCGAGCATCTTCGCGTCGTCGACGCTGCCGCGAGATGAGTATTGGCTCGGCATCGAAACGCCTACGACGTTTTCCTTGCCGAGAGCTTCGACTGCGATCGCCGCCACGGCAGCCGAATCAATTCCGCCGCTGAGTCCAAGCACGGCGGATTTGAAACCGCATTTGCGCAAATAATCTCGCAAGCCCAACGACAGCGCGGGAAAGAGTTGTTCTGGCGTCGATTCTTCCCGGAACGCGACAACATTCGTTGAGTCGCTATCAATGATTTCCTCATGCTCACGGAATGCCGGTAACCGCGCAATGAGGGCGCCGGACGAATTCACGGCAATGGAATTTCCATCGAAAATGAGCTGGTCATTCCCGCCAATCGCATTGCAGTAAAAAATCGGGCGATGATAAGTGCGCGCCAGTGCAGCGACCATCTCGTAGCGAATGGCCGGCTTTTGCAATGTGAACGGCGACGCGCTCAAATTCACGATCACTTCTGCACCTTGCTCGATTAGGCTTCGCGTCGGCTCGCAATCGTAAAGCGGACGGGGGAGATAATGTTCCGTCCAAATATCTTCGCAAATGGTGACGCCGATTTTTTTACCGCCGCAATCGAACGGCTCAACTTTGGCCGCCGGCTGGAAGTAGCGATCTTCATCGAAGACATCGTAGGTGGGCAGGAGTGACTTGTGAGCGACGCGGATCGGTTTGTCGCGCACGAGCAAAGCCGCGGCGTTATGAAACGGCCGTCCGCGACTTTCGTTTCGATCGACAAAGCCGACCAGCAACGCCGCGCGACCGACGCGTGTATGAAGTTGCTTGACGATCTCAAGAGCTTCGGGAACGAACCGCGATTTGAACACGAGGTCCTGCGGCGGATAACCGGTGACGGCCAGCTCTGGTGTAATCACCAGATCGGCTCCCGCGGCAGCCAATCGCTCGTAAGATTTAGCGATCCGGGCGAAGTTGCCCGGCAAATCGCCGACGGTTGGGTTGATCTGGGCGAACCCGATCTTCATTTGCGTCCAAGTTATGTGCGTGGACGCCAGCGGCAATTCGCTTTATTTGCTCGTATCCATCACCGCGCGGTGTTTGTAGCCTTTGTTTAGCGCGTCGTCAGCGCCTTCGACAAAGACTCTCGCCCATTCAATGAGCGCGGCGGCCAGGAAGCCGCACACGGCGCAGATGATCACTTTTTGGAAAAACGTGGAGTGCACCCACGTCTTAATAGCAGCGACGGTGCCAGAACGAGTCAATCTTTCTCACAGGATGTCGATCTTGCGGTGTGCGGTATGGCGCCAATTCGGCACAAGAGTTGCGGTTTTTCACCGTAATGGCCAACCAGGCTCAATTTCGCCCCAAGCTTGAGGAAGCGGAGCAATTAGTGCAATTGCTCGAGTTGGAACTGAACCAAAAGCGCGCCAATTGGAAACAAGCAAGCCAACGCAATCGGTCGATTCGGTCTGGAGCTTTCCTGTTCATATTTCTGGTCGTCACTGCGTGTCTGGCCGGCTTTTTCTTCGCTTTTATTCGCGTGAGCGAACAGCGACAGAACCCACCGGCGGCGGCAGCCGATCACTGATTGTCGATCTTGCGCGTCGGTTGTTATTCCGTGACCAATTGAACTTCGGGGTCGCGCGGTTTCTTCGCTTCGGCCAAGCGCGTGCCGGACCTGCGATCGTTGATGACGAAAGTGTTGTTCTCGCCCAGCTTCGACCACGGACCGCGCGGCACGTCTTTGAATTCCACGAATTGCCAATCGGTCACGTCGGTCTCGTTTAAACCAAGATAATCGCGCACGGCCGGCGAAACATCGAGACCGGCGCCGCGATTCAGATTTGGTTTCGGTCGTTCGTTGCCGAAAACATATTGCCAATGATCGGTGCGAAACGGTCCGGCATCCTCCCACTGCGCGTAAGCGACTTTGTTTCCCTTGCGGATCGCGATCCAACGGTCTTTGCAAACCGAAACGCCCGGGCCCTGATAAGCTTCCTTGAACCACGGAACGACACGCGGCGCTTCAGCGCGGTGGCCGGTGGCTGCTTTGTCGTTGTAAGGAAGCGCGCAGTAAAATGGATTCTGGCGCGGCGTAAATTTTACGGGAATAAAACCTTCCCGACGCGCGGGGTTTGGATCATCAAAGCCACCATAACTTTTCGACCATTGTTTGTCCCACGAGCTCGCGCGGTTCGGCACGGGATTGTTTTCAGTCGGCTTTTCGCCAATCCAGAAAATCGTCGTCACAATCTGGCGTTTCCAAGGAAAACTTTCGCCAGGTTGAGGCGGGGCTGATCTCAAGTGGTTCGGCGCGAACACGAGCGAATTAATGGTGACAATTGGCTCGCCCTCCGATTTCTTTTCCGTTTTTTTTGTCAACTTTGTTTTCGTTGGCTCGGCCTTGGTGATCGCGCCATGAGCAAACAAGGATGAAATCGACGACAGCAACGCCGCCACAGTGTGTGTGATCTTTCCCAGTTTCATATGACCCACCGCACTACCGCACGGCAAGAGTTTAGACGCGGGGCGTTTGAAAAAGATTCAAAATGAATTTTGCCGCGGCTAAGAAAAATCCTTAGTCGACAAATTTTCCGGGATTTAGAATCCCGTTGGGATCGAGAACTTGCTTGAGCTTACGGTGAAGGTCGCGCACCGGCTCGCTGGTTGCTTCCGGCCACCATCGTTTCTTTGCGAGACCAATTCCGTGTTCGCCGGTGATCACTCCGTCCCAGGCCAACACCTGCGCGAAAAGATCGTCCAGCGCCTGCTCGACTTTTTCGCGTACGGCGGCGTCGCGATTGTAACGGTCCGCCATGATGTTCACGTGGATATTGCCGTCCCCGGCGTGACCGAAGCAGGCAATCGGAAATCCGTGCCTGGCCTGGAGCTGTTCCGCGAACTCGACAAGATCGACAATGCGGCTACGCGGCACAACGACATCCTCATTCAACTTCGTCAAACCGGTTGCCCGCAGCGAATTGCTGAATTGCCGGCGCAACGCCCAAAGCTTCTCGCAATTCTCTTCGCCCGTGGCCATCTCCAGCGCATTGGCCTTCTTTTCAGTGAGCAATTTTCGAATCGCGTTCGCTTCGCCGCGCACGCTCTCTTCCTGTCCATCGAGATCGACAAGAAGATGGGCGTTTCCCGTCGGCACGATTGCGGTTCCAAGATCTTTCCGCGCGGCTTCCAGAGTGAAGCTGTCTGCGATCTCAAGTGATGCGGGCAAAAATCCACTCGCGAATATTTGCTGAACGGCCGCTGCCGCTTCGGACATCTTGGCGAACGCAGCGGAAATGGTTGCGCGGGCGGGCGGTAGCGGAAGTAGTCGCAGTACGATTTCGGTGACGACACCGAGCATTCCTTCCGATCCGACGAACAGGCCAATCAAATCGAAACCGGTTTTGTTTTTGTGAACACGGCCGCCCAATCGCAAAACATCGCCATTTGCGATGACAACCTCGAGACCGATCACATAGTTGCGAGTGACTCCGTACTTCAAACAGCGTGGCCCGCCCGCGTTGGTCGCGATATTTCCGCCGATACTGCAGTCGGCCATGCTCGCCGGATCTGGCGGATAAAATAGTTTTTTCGCACAGGCGGCCGTTTTCAGATCGGCGGTGATCACGCCCGGCTCCACGATTGCGATCGCGTCGGCGAAACTGATTTCCTTGATGCGATTCATCCGCATCAGTGAAAGTGCAATCCCTTTCCGGGCCGGAACACATCCGCCGACATAGCCGAACCCGGCGCCGCGCGCAGTTACGGAAATTTTTCGCTCCGAAGCAAACTTCAACAGCTTCGACACGTCGGATGTCGATCTTGCGAAGACGACGGCTTGCGGCGTTTCGGATGCAAACCACTTGTCGCCGCTGTGAACCGCGAGCGTTTCCGGATCGTCGGCAATAATCTCGTTCCCGAGCAATTCACGCAATGGGTCGGCCAGTGTCATGATTGGCAACCTGCTTGCACAGCGGTTGCAGGGCAAGCGATCGGCTTGCAGGAATCAATTAATCTGGATGATTCGGTAGTGGCGTGATTTTTCGCTGTGGCGCCTGAGCAGTTTCTTGCATTCCGGTGGAATGACCGGTGCTTTATAATTCTTACCAGCGAAAATTTTCACTGCGTCGAGCGTTTCAAAACGCAAGAGCGTGATGAATTCCATTTCGTCACCCTCCGCCTCGTGAACGAAAATCTCCGCGCCCTTGTAGCCCGGGATCGACCGCTTCGCGATTTCGAGCAGGACTTCCTCTCGCAAGAGCTTTTCGTATTTTTCGGCGTTCTCTCGTGACGTCCAACCGTGCCAGATTCGAGCGATCATGTTCGTGGGGCGATCCACGCTGACTACATTCCCATGATTTGATAACCACCGTCGGCGTAAATCACCTGACCGGTTATCGCCGCGGCGGCGTCGCTCGCCAGAAAAACGCCGGTGGCGCCGAGTTCGCTCGGTTCGCAACTGCGCTTCAACGGTGCGCGTTCCTGATAATGTTTTAACATTTGAGAGAATCCGCTAATCCCGCGCGCGGCCAGAGTTTGCACGGGCCCGGCCGAGATACAATTTACGCGTATTTTCTTAGGACCTAAATCGTAAGCGAGGTAACGAGTGGACGCCTCCAAGCTCGCCTTTGCCACGCCCATCACGTTGTAGTGCGGCACCACTTTCTCCGACCCGTAGTAAGTCATCGCGACGATGCTTCCTCCATTGGTCATCAACGGCGCAGCCTCCCGCGCGAGCGCGACCAGCGAGTAGGCGCTAATGTCGTGCGCCATGCGAAACGCCTCCCGTGTCGTGCTCACAAAATCGCCTTCGAGCGCTTCCTTCGGCGCAAAGGCGATTGAATGAAGCAGAAGATCGACACGGTCGGTCTCGCCGCGGACCTTTTCGAAGAAACTCTTTATTTCGCCGTCGTTCGAAACATCGCACGGAAACAACGGCGTCTTTTCGCCGAACGCGGCGGTCAGCTCCTCGACGTTTTCCTTCAGCCGCTCGCCCTGATAATTGAAAATCAAACGGGCGCCGGCATTCGCCCACGCTTGGGCAATAGCCCATGCGATGCTGCGTTTGTTGGCGACACCAAAAACAACTCCAACCTTTCCTTCCAGCACACCCTGCGTCATACAGGGTCGACAATAACCGGGATTACCGTCGCGCAACAACAGCGATCTGCTTGCTCTGCGGCAGCAACTCGCCATGATTTCTTCTCCAATTTTATGACCACTCGACTCGTTGTAGTGTCCGGCCTGCTACTCATTACAATTTCTTTTGCCCAGGAAGAATTGCCGCCTGCTTCTTCTCCTGGGGCTCTCGGTTCGCGACCAACTGCCTCGCCTGAAGGCACGAGTCCGGCATTGTCAGCTTCGGTCACGTCCACACCCGCCTCCGGCGCGCCGCAACTGACCGACGTGCAATTCAAAAATCTCAAGGCGCGCCCAATCGGCCCGGCAGTCATGGGCGGCCGCGTTTCTGATATTGCAATCGATCCTCGAAATCCGTTCGTGTTTTACGTGGCGCTCGGTCATGGCGGGATCTTCAAATCCGGCGACGGCGGCGTAACCTTCGACCCGATCTTCGACAAACAACCGGCGCTCTCGATTGGCGCCATCGCGATTGCGCCGTCCGATTCGGATGTGATCTGGGTCGGAAGCGGCGAAGCAAACGATCGGAATTCTTCCGATTGGGGAAACGGCGTTTATCAAACGACCGACGGCGGCGAACACTGGAACAACGTCGGCCTGAAAGACAGTCGCTGCATTGCGCGGATCGTTGTCGACCCAAAAAATCCCGACACTGCCTATGTCGCGGCAATGGGACATTTGTGGACCGACGGCGGCGAACGCGGTCTTTATAAAACGACGGACGGCGGCAAGAGCTGGAAGCTGGTCTTGCAAGCGAATGCACCGCACAACGCGCGCACCGGCTGTGGCGACGTGGTTCTCGATCCGAACAATCCGCAAGTGATCTATGCGGCGCTTTACGCGCGTCAGCGTACGCCGTGGAGTTTCGTTTCCGGCCCGAACGCGACCAACGGCGAAGATGTCGGGGGAATTTTCAAAAGCACAAACGGCGGTGCGTCTTGGAAGAAATTGGGTGGCGGACTTCCAGCGCAAACTGGACGAATCGGACTCGCTGTTGCCGCGAGCAAACCAAACGTAGTCATGGCGGTCGCCCAAAGTTACGAAGGCGGTTCGGGGACATTGAGCGATTTGCGGAGTAAAAGCGGCGGAGTGTTTCGATCGGAGGATGGCGGCGAACATTGGACGCGGACGAGCGCGATTGATCCACGGCCATTTTATTTCAGCCAAATCCGCATCGATCCTTCGAACGATCAGCGAATATATCTTTTGCAATTCGCGCTGCTCGTCTCGGATGACGGTGGCAAGAATTTCCGGGAAGACCTTTCTGAGAAAATTCATCCCGATTGTCACGCGATGGCGATCCAGCCTGGAACCGCACCTGCGCCGAAGCCCCCAAAGCCAGAAGACAAGAACAAGCCCCCGAAACCGCCGGTTTGTCAGCGATTGCTGCTCGGAACTGATGGCGGTCTTTACCAAAGTTTCGCCGGCGGAAAAAACTGGGATCATTTGAACAAGTTTCCGGGCGGCGAGTTTTATCGCATCAGTTTGGACGATTCGAAACCGTACTTCCGGATCGCAGGCGGATTACAGGACAACGAGAACTGGGTTGGGCCGAGCGCCATGCCGAGTAAAGAACAGATCCGCAATTCGGATTGGACCGCGCTCGCCGGTGGCGACGGCTTCTACGTCCTGTTCGATCCAACCGATCGCGACACGTTTTACGCGGAGAGCCAGGGTGGGGAAGTGCACCGGATTAATTTGCGCAACGGCGAGCTGCGGCGTTTGCGGCCGGAACCGACTGAAGGCGGGGCACGTTATCGATTCCATTGGAATTCGCCCATGGTCACGAGCAAACACAAACCGGGCGTTATTTATCTAGGCGGCAACTGCGTCTTCAAATTAACCGATCGAATGGAAAAGTACTCAGTGATCAGTCCCGATCTGACGCATAACGATCCGAACAAAACCAACGCGGTCGGAAGCGGCGCGGAAACGTACGGCGTCGTCTTTTCCCTGGCCGAATCGCCGAAGAAAGCAGGACTGCTTTGGGCGGGAACGGATGACGGTCGTCTTTGGATTACCGAGAACGACGGCGGCAAATGGACCGAACTGACGAACAATCTGCCCGAGCCCGCGCGCGGCCAATGGGTCGTGTGCGTTCATGCGTCGAATGTCGATCCAAATGTGGCTTACGTTGCGGTGAACGGATATCGCGTCGGAGATGATCGACCGATGATTTTGCGCACGAGCGATCTCGGCAAAACTTGGGCGCCGATTGTCGGAGATTTGCCGGCGAATGATCCGGTTGAGGTGATTCGCGAGGACTTAGTGAACCCGAAGTTACTTTATGCCGGAACACACTTCGGATTGTTCGCGTCCTTCGATCAAGGCGCGCATTGGGTTCGGATTGGCGATGTGCCGCCGGTACGCGTGGACGATATTCAAATTCATCCGCGGACAAGCGATCTCGTTGTTGCTACGCACGGCCGCAGCGTTGCCGTTTTGGATGACACGATGCCGTTTCGCGAGTTTACGCCCGAGATTGCGGCAAAACCGGCGCATCTATTTAGTGTGCGCGATGTCACCGGCGCATATTTGCAGCCGGGATTCGTCGATTCAAACGGCAAAGGCGTTTATCGTGGCAAGAACCCGGAAGACGGCGCGCTCTTCACGGTCTGGGTCAAGGAATTCACCGGCGACGAGATTAAAGTCGCAATCACGAAATCGACCGGGCAACCGGTGGCGAATTTGAAGGCGCCCGGCACGCCAGGATTCACCCGATTGAACTGGGACCTGCGCCCGACCAAAGACGTAAGCATTGAGTATGGCGGCGACGATCCGAAACGATTGTTGCCGGCCGGGGATTACAACGCAGAGCTAACGTTCGGCCAAAACAAAGTGAAACAAAGTTTCCACGTTGATTTGGCCGAAGGGATTACGCCCAGATAATCAGCCCGCGATCGCGTGTCTTCGGCAAACGCCGGAGAGCAGTTCCCAAAGCGCATCGAGAACGCGATTCACAGATGCGCGTACGTTGTCGATGTTTCGATTGTCGATCTTCGCGCTCAGCATTTCGCGCTCGGCCGCGGAATGTTCTTTGTCAGCATCGATGTGGACCGAGAAATATTCATAACCCTTCGGATCGGTGAAGCCGTAATGCTTTTTCAATCCGTCGATCTTCGATTCACAGATCGCCGGTATTTGAGATTCGTAAGCATAAAGTGCGGCCAAACCTTCCGTCGTCGATTCGTTGCTGCAAACCGAGCAAAACGTTTCGATCAGGTTTTCCGTCTCAGGCTGTTTGTCGGTCTTCGCAAGATCGACATCGTTTACGCCAAGCGCTTCTGCGAATTGTTTCCAAAGCTCGGGATGATTTGGCGAGCCGGCTTCTTCATCGATCAAATTGGAAAGAATTTGTTTCCGAATCGGCTGATCGTCGCACTTCGAATGCACGGCCGAGAGATACGTGGGAAACGCGGCGACGTGATGATAGTACTGCTTCGCGTAATCAGTCAGCGCCTCTTTGGTCAATTCTCCGCGCGCCCACGCGAGATAGAATGGATGCTTTAAGAGATGTTTCTCCGCGATGTCCTGGTCGATCTGGTCGAGATATTTAATCATAGAACCCTTTCCGAGCTGTTTATAAACACAGACTGATACTTCGCCAACAGCTAATCGGGTTTGCTTCGGGCATCGAGCAAGAATTTCGTGACCACTTCGGCGAACTCCCGCGGCACCGTGTCCATTGCATTATGCTCCTGACCTTCGAAGACCGTCAGGCTCCGATTCGGCAAGGTAGCGATCAGCAATTCGATGGCGCGCGTGGGGTCGGGCGACGCCGTTTTACTACCGGTGAGAAGCAGGGTCGGGACTTTTAACGCACTCGCCCGCTTGGCGTCGAAACGATACTCGTCGAGTGCGCGAATCTCGCGAATCTGTTTTTCAACACCGGCCACTCGCGCCGGCCAGGAGGGCCGAGCTTTCATTGCGGCAATCTCGCCCGGCGAGATCATAACGATCTCCTGCAGGAAAGTGACCAACGCCTGCTCGCGCTGGCCCCCTTTGATCATGTTCTCCATCTTTGTCGCGACCGCGCCGTGGTTGCGGTCCTGCAACGGCGGTTCGTAGAGCACGAGCCTGGAAATCTTGTCGCTAAGGAATGCCGCTTCCAGAGCGCACACTCCACCGATAGAATGGCCCAGCACGAATACGGGGCCTGGACGGGAGTTAACTATGGCGACCACATCTTCGGCTCCCTGTTGCAAGGTATAATCGGGGGAATCGCCACTTTTCCCGTGGCCACGACGGTCCATCGCGCACACCGTGAAATTTGGAGAGAGAAGCGGAAACAAAGGCCTCCAGCGGGTGCGATCGCCAGTCCCTCCATGAACAATGACGAGATTCGGACCCGAGCCGGCGCATTCCGTGGCAATGGGAGTGCCATCCTTTGACGCGATACGAACGATCGATGTTTCGGATTGGGCTGATAATTCAGCGTGGCCTCTAGGGATGATAATGAGAACGGCAGCGGTGACTCCGAGAAAATCGAAAATTCTCACTGTTCTCTCAGGCCGATTTCAGAATGTGTTTGATGCCGCGGATGGGGATGACGACCCAGTCTGGGCGGTTGTTGAGCTCGTAGCCGATTTCGTAAACGGCTTTGTCGAGGAGGTAGGCTTCAAGAAGAATCTGGAGGTCGTCCGAATTTTGCGGAACAAAGGTCGAGTCGGCGGTGGTCTGCAAGTATTTTTGAAGGAAGACGCTGCTCATTTGTCGATACCAAATGTCGGCCCAGTGTTCGAGAAACGGGACGTCTTCGCTTCGCATGGCTGGTTGCCAAAGAGCGCTGTAAGCCGCGTATTGAAACGAGCGCATCATCCCGGCGACATCGCGCAGCGCCGAGCGCTTGAGTTTACGCTCGCTCAAAGGCCGCGCCGGTTCGCCTTCGAAATCGAGAATGACGAAATCCTTTCCGGTAGAAAGGACCTGGCCGAGATGATAGTCGCCGTGGATGCGGATTTTCGCAGCATTAGTCTTCCGGTCGAGGAGACGTTTTTCGCGGGCGAGAATTTCCTTTTCAGTCCCGAGCACTTCCTTTGCTTCGCTGCGAAGATGTTCGGGCACATCGGGCAATTTCTTCTTTAGGGAATCGAAGTTGCGGCGCAAAAGAGCGCGCATGCTTTGATAAACCGAACGTTGGGCCATGGCGTTGAACGGCTCTGGTGCGAACAACGGCTCGTCCTTCACGGACGCGAGCGCGAGATGCAATTCGCCCGAGCGTTGGGCGAGCAGCTTCGCTTTTTCGGCATAAACGCCGCCGACAAGTTCGTCCACGAGGGCGGCCGCCGGCGCGGTTTCATTTTGCAACTCGGCTTTGCGACAAAGCACGCGTTCGTAATAACGGCCGACATGATCGAGTGTCATCGTCCAGGCGTCGGCTTCGCTCGAGATCGCGTCCTGCAACAAACAAACAACAGTGGGCTGCGATTTGGTGCGGCGATATTCAATCGCGCCGCCAAACGCGGGCACATTTCCGAATTGAGCACGCTCCGTGAGAAAACGTGTGACCTCAACGTCCGGGTTAACGCCGTCCTCGAGTTTCCGGTAAAGTTTAAGGAAGAATTTGTCGGCAAACAGCATCGAAGAGTTGCTCTGTTCGCCGCTAATCATGGTTGAAGGCGGCGCAGTCGCGATCTTGCCAATGCGCGGACTGACTACGCCGACGAGTTTCCCATTGCGTCCGCTGGCGTGTTGTCGATCTAACATGAGGCGAAACAGTTCTTCCCGGAAAGCGCTGTCCCAAACTGCGTCGAACAGAATCGAACCCTCGTCGAAGTGGGCAATGACCGCATGCGGCGTGGATTGCAAAATGGTGCGCGCTTTGTCGCCGGACGCGATCTTGACCGGCAACGCATAGTTTTCAGTCGGACCGTCGAGATAGCTTACTTCGACAAACCAGAATTGCGCAGCGTTTGGTTCCAAAGAAATCGTGGACCGTTCCAGGACTCGCATTTGGCGAAGCGAGCGGGCTTTGGCGCCGAACCATCGGCAAGTCGCGATGTATTCAGGCAAAACTTCGCCTTCGATGCGCGCGCGTTCGCCGTCGTCAAGCAACGATTGCAATTCGGCACGTGTGGCTAGGGTCGGGATGACGCGCTTTTTCTCCAAACGGCGCCGTTCAGTTTGCGGCTGGAGGGTGAACCAGTAATGCGAATGCGGGCTGAGGGTCAGGACGTAAGCGGACTTTTTGATCGTTGGAAATGGGTTGCGGCTGAAAACTTCAATCGGAACTGAGCCGACAAAATGGGCCAGATCGAGCTCAACTGACTGCGCAAAGCGGGAAAGATTTACCACCACGAGCACGGTTTCGTCTTGATAACGCCGGATGAACGCCAGGACCTTGGGGTTGTCCGGAAAAAGAAATTCGAGGGTCCCGCGCGAAAATGCTTTGAAGTTTTTCCGCATGGCGATCACGCGTCGCGTCCACCAAAGCAGCGACGACAAATTCTTCTGCTGATTTTCAACGTTGACCGCCTCGTAGTGGTACTCGGGATCGATGATGACGGGAAGATGGAGTTGCTGCGGGTTGGCTTTGGAAAACCCGGCATTGCGATCGGGACTCCATTGCATCGGGGTGCGGCAGCCGTTGCGGTCGCCAAGATAGATATTATCGCCCATGCCGATTTCGTCGCCGTAGTAAATGATCGGCGTCCCGGGCATGGAAAAGAGCATGGTATTGAGGAGCTCCATTTTGCGGCGGCTGTTGGCGAGCAACGGCGCCAGCCGGCGACGAATGCCTAGATTGATGCGCGCGTGCGGATCGTTGGCGTAAACACGCCACATGTAATCGCGCTCCTCGTCGGTCACCATTTCAAGCGTAAGCTCGTCGTGATTGCGCAAGAACATCGCCCACTGACAATTTTCCGGGACCGGCGGCGTTTGATCGAGGATGTCGATGATCGGAAACCGATCCTCCATTTGCAACGCCATGAACATGCGCGGCATGAGCGGGAAGTGAAAACTCATGTGCGATTCGTCGCCGCTGCCAAAATAGGCGACCGCGTCCTCGGGCCATTGATTTGCTTCCGCAAGTAACATCCGGCCCGGGAATTTTTGATCGACGTGCGCGCGCAGCTTTTTCAGGTAGGTGTGCGTCTCGGGCAAATTTTCGCAGTTCGTGCCTTCGCGCTCGTAAAGATAAGGCACTGCATCGAGCCGGAGGCCGTCCACGCCCATGCCCAGCCAGAAATCGCAAACCTTCTCGACCGCGTCATGGACGGCGGGATTTTCGAAGTTCAGATCCGGCTGATGTGAATAGAAGCGGTGCCAGTAATAAGCCTTGGCCAGCGGGTCCCACGACCAGTTTGAGCTTTCGAAATCCTTAAAAATGATCCGCGCCTCGTTGTATTTTTCCGGCGTGTCGCTCCAAACGTAAAACTCGCGCTCAGGAGAGCCGGTCGACGCCCTCCGCGATTTTTGGAACCACGGATTTTGGTCGGAAGTGTGATTGATGACCAACTCAGTGATGACGCGCAATCCGCGCCTGTGGGCCTCGGCCAGAAAGGCACGGAAGTCGTCGAGCGTTCCGTAGTTCGGATTGACGTCGAAATAATCGGCGATGTCGTAGCCGTCGTCCTTGAGTGGCGAAGGATAAAACGGCAACAGCCAGATCGCGGTGATGCCAAGTTCCTGGAGGTAATCGAGCTTCTCGATCAAGCCGCGGAAATCGCCGACGCCATCTCCGTCGCTGTCCGCGAAAGTTTTGACATGCAGCTCATAGATGACCGCGTCCTTGTACCAAAGCGGATCGGGTTCTTTAGCTGTCGCCGGCATGCAACTAACCTTTGCCGCACAAAACGCGCCGCGCAATCATAGGCTTCGTACGGAGCAAAGATTGACATCGACCTCCGACCAAGACAAAAGCGGCCACGGTTGCCGTGGCCGCTTTCAAAGCAAACGATGGCGACGCTTAGCCTTTAATCTTATTGACCTGCGACGCCACACATTGCCATGTTCCGCCGCGCATCATCCAGGTGTCGGTAAACAGGAAAGTGCGGTCGAACGCTTTGCCGTCTTTGCCGGTCCCGACTTCGCGGGCCCGACCGGTCACGACTGCGACGTTTGATCCAAACATCTTGACGTTCAGTTTTTCATTCTTGGCGGACTTATAGGTGTCTTTGTCTTTTTTAAGTTCACCGATCAGATCTGATCGGTCTATGAATTTGCTTTTCGAGGAGACGCCGACGAAGTCCGCGGCGATGAATCCTTCGATCGACGCTGCATCATGTTTAGCAACTGCAGCTTCCCAGGCATTCTCCATGTCCTTGACGCTCATGCTCTTTGCGGCGGCCTTCGGTGCGGCGGCGGTGGCAGGTTTCGCTGCGGCCGGCTTTGCTGCTGTCGGCGCTTCTTTTTTCTGACCGCCGGAAGCTGAGGCCGGAGCTGCGGAGGTTGGTTCTTCTTTCTTTTGAGCGCTTATGACTGGAGCAGTCGTCGCCTCGGGCGTCGATTCAACAGTGGCCGATGCCTTTTCTTCCGTCGCGGGCGCGGTCGTTTCGGCTGGGGACGCGGATTCTTCCTGTGCGATGGCGACGGCGGCAACAAATGCCGATGCAAATAAGGAGATGATGATTTTCATGTGAGTTTAAGTTGGATGAACGCAGCGTTTTACAAGAGTGCGTTGCGGGCGAGATCGTATTCAGATGGCTAGGTGCCGGTCAAGGCTTATCACCGCCTGCGGCGCGGCGGATAATGTTGGACGCACCTAGCCGAAGGAATTAAAGCTTGAGCGTGTCTTCAGCAGCTGATTCCGAGTTGCAAAGCGCGTCGTCCTCGGACGACGAAGCAGCGCCGCCGCAGAAATCTTTGGTGCGCGCGGTTGAGAATGAGCCCGGGGTGCCGAGCGATGTCGATCTTATGCTGGGGATTCAGGGCGGCGAGGCAGACGCGCTTTCTCAACTTTATGATCGTTACAACGGAATCATTAAGGCTCTGATCTTGCGGATCGTTCATAATGACACTGACGCCGACGATCTGCTCCAGGAGGTTTTCATGGAAATTTGGAACCAGGCGAAGAATTTTTCGGCGCAGAAAGGCAAGCCGCTCGGGTGGATTGTAACCCTAACTCGCCGGCGGGCCATTGATGCTTTGCGAAAAAAACAGGCTTATTCGCGTGCGGAAGAGCGTCTCAAGGCGGAGCCCGAGCAGCAGCCGCTAGCCTGGGTGCAAAACGCAACGGCAGAGGATATTAGGTTCGCCGACACGCGCGCTTTGATGGCCAAAGTGATAAGTTCGTTACCGGAAGCCCAACAGCAGGTGATCGAACTCGCATTTTTTCAGGGGATGAGCCAGCGCGAAATCGCGGCTAATACGAATATACCATTAGGCACGGTGAAGACCCGCCTCGAATTAGGCTTGAAAAAGATATACGACAGTTTGAAGGAGTTGAAAGATGAGCTTTGAGGAATTTCAAAATTGCGCGCGGCTCTACGTCATCGGTGCGCTCGAGCCGGAAGAGCTGTCGGATTTTGAAGCTGCGCGCAAACAATACGGTGCGGCGGCCGAGGACTTCATCAATCAGTGCTACAGCCTGCATGAAGCGTTCGCTCTGAGTCTAAAGCCGGCCAAGGCTTCGAACGCGATCAAGGAACGCTTGATGGCCATGGTGCGCGAGCGCAGCCAGGATCAATCGGGTTCCGACAGCAAATAGCAAATCGCGCTATCCGGTCTGCATCTCTCGCAGAATAAATTCCTGCAGGAAACCGTAAAAGTTAACCTGAAACAGGGCGAGATCGCGGCGCGAACCAATTGGGGAACGGTCATGATCGTTCAATTCGACGTCTGAAAACTTATATTTAGCGGCGATTACCAGTCGCGCCTGATTGAGGGCGTTCAGCCAGGCATCGGCGTGCTCGAACGGAATAATCAGAGTGCTATTGCGTAACGATTTTTCGTTGCCGTTTAGTTGCACGAGATCTTCCGCAACGGTTTCAGTCGCGCTTCGGAAAAGGCGTCGCAGTTCCGGTTCGACGTAACTTTTCCACTCCGCGCAAATTTCTTTTTCCGCCGAAGGTCGGCTGAACAAACGTGCCTCGGCTTCCGTTTCACCCTGAGGATTGGTGCTGGCCGGGATTTGCCGCAGCAGCTCAGCCAGAAAAGGATCGAGATCGGAAACTTGCAACGCCTCACCCTTGCGGCAAATCTCCATATCAAACGACCTTCTCCAGCGTCGCAAGCAGGAGATGAGTGTGGAGTTGCTGCACGTAAAATTCGGCGCGTTCGCGCACCCCGCACCACAAGATCGATCGCCCCTTGTGATGCACTTCCAGCATGTGGCGTTCGGCTTTTTCTCGCGGGTAACCAAACACCCGTTGAAAGACCATCGTTACGTAGGTCATCAGATTCACCGGATCATTGTGCACGACGACTTGCCATGGGATGTCGAGCTCATCCTGATCGCGCGTTTCCTTTTCCGTGGCCGGCGCTTCGACGGTTGAAGTAGATCCTCGTTCGGTCTCCATCTCACTCACCGCGGCAAGTCCTTCCTTGCGATCAGCCCGCTCCGAGTTGGCTGCGCGCTCATGGCAAAAATGCTATCACAGCGTGGTCCCAGTTCAAACCGCCGCCTTGGCCAGGATTTTCTCCTGCGTCGTTCGTATTTTCCGCGCTCCGGCCTGTGTTCGATCGTCAAACCCATGCAAGTGGAGCAATCCATGAACGATGTACAACCGAAGCTCGTGAGCGCGCGAAGTTCCGAACCGTCGCGCATTGCGGGCAGCCATTTCCGCGCTCATGAAAATTTCACCATGCTGAAATGTGATCACATCGGTCGGACCCGCGGCGTTCATAAAGCGATGATGCAAGGACGCCATTCGCCGGTCGGAAACAATCATAACCGAAACCTCACTCAGCATTTCGAGGTCGGTCCTCTTCGTGTTTGGTAGATCCAGGCAAAGCGCCAGCGCTTTTCCTGCGAACTGTTCAAGATCGACAACGTCGACACGGATCTTTCGCTGCAAATTGTGAACAGAAATTCGTGGAATCGGCTTCATTGCGAGCGCCGCACCTGATCGAGTTTCTTGAGCAACTCGTAGATCATTTCAGTTCTCGGCATTTTGGCGCCGGCGGCCGCGGCGCGACGGACGGGTTCGCCCCAAATCGCTTCAATTTCCAAAGGCTTGCCAGCTTCCCAGTCCTGCAGAGTCGAGGGTTTGTAGCCGCTCATCGTTTCCGAACGCTCCATGTGTTTGCGCCACGCCTCTTTGGGCAGTGGATGGCCGCATTTGTTCGCCGCTCCGATAACTTCCTCCATTAAATCGAGCGTGAGTGCTCGTAAATTCTTATCGCCAACGATGGCGGCGGTGTCGATTTCTCCAGCGACAATCGACAATCCGTTGAACGGAATATTCCAAATCAATTTTCGCCAGCGTTCGAGCGCGAGGTCGTCGGTCACGGTGCAACGGACACTCGCGCGCGTAAATTCCGCGCCGACTCCGTGCGTGCGCGGTTGCGCAGGCCGACCAAATTCGCCAAGAATCACTTGGCCATACGCGTAGCGCTCAACTTCCGTTTTGGAATGTCGATCCACGGCAATGAAACAAAGTCCGCCGAGAATTCGTTGAGCGCCGAAATGTCCTGCCAGGAATTCCTCATTTCCCAGACCGTTCTGCAAGGTCAGCACCATCGTTTCTTCGTGAAGAAGCGGTGGAACAAGATCGACAAGATCGTGATTTGATGTCGCCTTGATCGCGACGATGACCAAGTCGCAAGGCCCGATGTCGCTGGTCGAATTATAGCAATTGACCTTGGCGACCTGGAAATTTTCTCCGGGTCCGCGCACAAGAATTCCATCGCGCCGAACTTCCGATAAATCGCCGCGCATTAGAAAGTGCACGTCGCTTCCGGCGTGAGCGAGCTTCGCGCCGTAGTACGTTCCAACCGAACCGGCTCCGATTATCCCAATCCGCAGACCCATTTAGCGATTTAGCGAGTTAATGATTTAGCGATTACGTTTGGCTGTCGCGAGCGATGCCGAGGAAATCTTCAAGATCTCTTCGCATTCGGCCATCAATGGACGAACGAGAGATAGGTTGATCAGTTCTGATTCAACTAACAGCTCAAACCAGAAGAGCGTCTCATCTGCTTCTTCAGCGACGATGCTAATCTTTGAAATAAAGTCGGCAGCGGATCGTGACCGGCACGCAGCTCGATAATTCGCCGCTAGCGATGTGCCTGATCGAAGAAATTGGCGGCCAACAATGCGAGCTGCCTCATCTTTCGGCAGTCGCGCGAACGCTTTGATTGTTCGAACTGCGAACTGCTTTGTTCTGACCTGTAGTTGCTTGGCACGATGGAGGGTAGTCATGCCAATCGTTAAATCATTAAATCGCTGATTCGTTAACTATTTTTACACTGGCGGTCGCTGTTCGGATTGGAAGTTTCGGGTGATCAGCCGCGCGCCTTTGTTGAATGTGAAATAGGCCCACGCCCATTGAAAAAGCACGGCGAACCGGTTTCGGAAGCCGACTAAGAAAATGATGTGGACGAACAACCACGCCAGCCAGGCCGGGAGTCCGGTCAAATGCACCAGCTTCAAGTCGGCCACCGCTTTATTTCGACCGATGGTCGCCAAGCTTCCTTTGTCGAAATACCAAAACCGCCGCGGTTTTTCTCCGTCGATCATCGTCAGAATATTCCGCGCGGCGTGTCGGCCCTGTTGCATCGCGACCGGTGAAACTCCGGGCAACGGCTCGCCCGTTTGATGCGAAAAATTCGCGAGGTCGCCGATCACTTGCACTTCCGGATGATCGGGAATCGTCAGGTCGTCGTTAACAACCACCCGGCCGACACGATCTGTTGGCACGCCGAGCGAATGACCGACGAACGATGCGGTGTTGCCGGCCGCCCAGATTTTCACACGGCACGGAATGAATTCGTTTCCGACCTGGAGACCCTGCTCGGAAAGATTGGTCGCGTGAATTCCCGTGCGCACTTCGACGCCAAGATCGACAAGTTGTTTCGTCGCCTTGTCGCGCAGATCCTCTGGAAATGATGCCAGCACTTTCGATTCGCCTTCGACCAGAATGATCCGCGCCTGCGAAGGATCGATGTGGCGGAAGTTCCTCGCCAAAGTGTAGCGGGCAATTTCCGCGATCGCGCCCGCCATTTCCACGCCGGTAGGCCCGCCGCCAACGATCACAAAAGTCATCGCAGCTTTGCGCGCGGCTTCGTCGGAAATTTTCTCAGCGTACTCGAACGCCATCAGAATACGCCGGCGAATTTCGATGGCGTCTTCCAAACTCTTGAGACCGGGCGCGAGTTTTTCCCATTCCGAGTGGCCAAAGTAGGAGTGCCTCGCGCCGGTCGCGATAATCAAATAATCATAATCGAGCTCGCCATCGACCATCTTCACTTTTCTTGCGTTCACATCGACCGACTGCACTTCGGCGAGGATGACCTCGATGTTCTTGTATTTGCTGAGAACGCCCCGCACCGGCGCGGCGATATCTGCCGGCGAGAGCGCCGCCGTCGCCACCTGATAAAGCAATGGCTGAAACAGATAATAGTTCGTTCGATCGATGATCGTGACGGAGACGTTTTGATCGCCGAGTTTCTTTGCCGCTTCCAGGCCGCCGAAGCCGCAGCCAATGATCACGACATGCGGTTTTTTGGTCGGGGCGTTCTCCACGCCTAACAATCGTTGCAAACGTCGAACGCTCAATGCCCAATCGGAAAGCAGTTGTCAAAAGATGCGACGCACCTATCTTTCGCGCCTTATGCCGAAGTCAATCGCTCGCAGCAAGACCCGCAAAGCCGTCGCGAAACGGTTCAAGATCACCGCTAGCGGCAAGGTTTTACGTGCGCAATCCTCCCGCCGCCATTTGATGGCGTGCAAGCGCGCGAAGCGCAAACGACACCTCGGCAAGATGGCTTTGCTCGACAAGACCGACGTGGCGCGAGTCAAAGCGAACCTGCCCTTCGGTTAGAACGCGCGAAGCAAAGGTGGATCGGCCGCTCCGCGGACGACTCTAAATATATCGCGGCTTGGCCGCCATTAGTAGCATCGAGCAAGGGACTGCTCGATCCACCAATCCTTTACCGTTTCCGGCCGCCGATGATAAAAACCCGATTGCACGATGTCGATCTTGCGAGGAAGTTTCCTCTCCGTCAGGGGCTATGGATTGAGGGCTGACGAACCCCGCCAGGGCAGGAATGCAGCAACGGTAGTTTGATCCTCCTTGCCGTAGTTCTCTGGCGGACTTTTTGTCTGCATGAAAGTCCTCAAAACAAAGACGAAACGTTTTACTGACGTTGTCGAGGCCGCCGGCAAGCCCGAAGTCTACACGCTTTGGCAAAAGCCGGCGCAGGATCGACATCTGCAATCGGAAATCAAAAACAATCGCGTGATGACAATTCTAAGAGCGGAAGCGGGCAGCGAATTCGGCATGGTTGGATTCAAGGAAACAAAAGCCGCCAGCTATCTCATTTTCCCGAAGTCGTTGAAGCGATTCGAGAACCGGCGGATCGTTGGAATTAACTGGGACCTTGTTAAAACAAGATGACCAAAGACGAACAACTACGCTACTCGCGGCACATGATCATGCCCGAGGTCGGGGCCGAAGGACAACGGCGCTTGAACGAGGCGAGAGTCTTATGCATCGGAGCGGGTGGACTCGGCTCGCCCGCCGCGCTTTATCTCGCCGCCGCCGGCGTCGGAAAACTTGGCCTCGTGGATTTCGACGATGTCGATCTTAGCAATTTGCAGCGGCAGATTTTGCACGGCACAAAAGATGTCGGCCGAAAAAAACTCGAATCGGCGCGTGATCGCTTACGCGATGTGAATCCAAATGTAGAAATCCAAACTCACGAAGCCCGGTTTACCAGCG
>DASZJH010000071.1:0-10681 GCA_035948375.1 Chthoniobacterales bacterium | reverse complement strand
GAACGTAACTCCACTATTCGCAACGCCACTGTTGCCGTCCTGGATGTCGTTTGCATTGCCCTCGGCCGGCCACCAACTAATCATGTTACTCGGCGGTGTTACGCATGGGCACTTACCCCCGCTTTGGGCATCATAGATTGTTTGAACTTCACGTTGAGTAAGTGCGCGGCCGAAGATTTCAACTTCGTCAATGATTCCGTTAAAGAAATTGGCTGGGGAGCCGCCCCGAGCCCCGATCTCAAGCGGGTTGGTGCCGGCCGTGGGCGCAAAACTTGTGGTGGTGCCATCCAGGGCGCCATCGAGGTAGACCTGAAGGTTCGTTCCGTCATAGACAGCCGCAACATGGTGGAAAGTCCCAGTTGTAACCTGCGTGGCTCCCGTCACACTGGTAAAAGTTGAAGCGTTGCATATGCCTGCCGCGAGATGGCCAGTGTTAAGTAGCCTGAAGAAATAACCGTTCGTTCCACCGCCATCATACTTTTCAACGATTGCATGCTCGCTCGTAGTGTCGTTGGCGTTAATCCAGGCATCGATCGTCATCGGGCCGGTGATGCTCAGGTTCGCGCTATTGGGAACTTCGACGTATTGATCTGTGCCGTTGAAACTGAATCCCTGCCCTACCTTACCTGTCCCGTAAGCTGGAGTTCCATTGAAAGTTCCATTGTTACCGTTTTCGACATCGTTAGTATTTCTTTCAGCCGGCCACCAACTGATCATTCCGCCGGGCGCCGGCGCGCAAGGGCGACATTTCCCCGCGCTACCGGCGGTGTAAATGGCCGCAACTTCGTCGGCGCTCAGTGCGCGACTAAAAACTTCCACCTCATCGATCGCTCCTGTGAAATCGAAACCGTCGTCTCGTCCACCGATCGTGAATGATCTTTGCGATGCGTTGCAACTCCCGCAGTCCACAAGATTTCCACTAAGCGGTGTACTCGCTGCAAGTGATCCATTGATATAAACGGCGAGAGTCGATCCATCATAGGTGAGCGCGACATGGGTCCACGCGTTGGCGGGCGGATTGAAAGCTGAATGAACTTCGTGCTCGGTTCCGGTGTCAACCGTGCCGACTACTTCGCTACCGTTGAGGTAAAGGCGGTACTCGCTTTGCCCTGACACTGCTTTGCCGAACAAGATGCCATGACCTCCACTCGCTGCCGGGTTAATCCAACCGTCAATTGTTACCGCTGATGTGCCGGCGAAATTAAGGCTCGCTTGATCGCCAGCGCTGGCAAACTGGCTGCCACTGAAACTGAAAGCTTGGCCAACTTTGCCGGAAACGAAGGTGGCCCCGCCGAGATTCAGGTCGTTGTGACTCACGATGTCATTGGCATCGCCTTCGGCCGGCCACCAACTGACCATCCCGGAAGGCGGGGGGGCGCAGGTTGCGCTTGTTTGTTGCACCGCGCTGAAGACTTGAAAGCCGGACCAGGACGCCTGCCCGTTAGTAAACTGCATCGCCCCGCTGATTGTCCCGGTAGGACTTACCTGGACACTGCCTGCATACACTCCAGTATAGTAGTCCACCGTGAAGTTTCCATTCAGGCTGCCGCCTCCAGTGGTGTCTAACGCCATGTTAAACGTGCGATAGGATTGGGAATTAAAATTCGATCCGTAACCATAAAAATACAGATAGGCGACCGCATTAGGCACTAGACCGGTGAGTTTCCAGGGCAGGCTTCCGCCGTTGAGATAGATGAAATCACCGAAAATCCCGTGATCATTAGACCCGCCAGCGGTGTAGCTATCAACCGATCCGGTGAACTGCAGTCCGACGGTCGTGAGATTGCCACCACTGTCCTTCAGGAATGAAAAGGAAGGATTCGTCTCGGGCGAAAGGTATCCCAGCGTCAAGGGGTTCCAGTAGTTGGCTGAGCCGAAGGCGGCCGAGTTGGCGCTCTGCGCCAGGGGCTCGACGCCGCTGTATGATCCCGGTTGATTGCTGTTGTTAAAGCCGGCGCTTACGAGGCTATTCGGTGGCGCCGAACTGGCCGTTCGCGTACCCAAGAGCACCGTCAAAATTCCGGGAACGAACAAGATGATAGCAACCACTACGCGCGAGTTGCTCGCGCCCGCTTGTCTGACCCGCTCTAGGAGGAGCCTCATTGTACTTCTACATAATCGCCATTTGCCGCGCGGCTTTTTGCCAGCTTGCACGAATCACGTCAATCTTATTCGATCAATGATCCGTTAGGCAGCGCCCTACGCCGAAGTTTACGAATGTTTACATGCAGCTGAGCTATCCAATCACTTGTGCAGCCTTTTCACGCGGTTTTCCTCGTCAAAGTGAGGCTTGTTAGGTGTGACAACTCCACGCGCGCGTGGGCCGGGCGAGGCGTTTATACCATTCCACGCGCGCGCGCGCGCGACCCGGTTCTTTCACGGTCGCTTCTACGGTGCGCGAACTTTTTGATGCAAAACTGCGCAATTCAGCGAAACACTTTGCAAAGTGGCCTAGTCAGATTCACCTATGAAAGGCGTGCTATGCAACGCTGTGAAAATCTGTGCAATTCGTTAGGCTTGAATTACAAATCAGCTGCTCTACCAACTGAGCTATGCCGGCAAAAAAATGCCACTCCGGCTCGGAGCGCCGGAAAGTAGCGCAGACTTTCCATTCTAACAACCCAGTCGAAACAAGCGAATCGGTTCGTGACGGCCATCCGGCTGGCGATCGTCGGAACGTTTTGCATGTTCTTAAAAAGCCGGGTAATTCGATGACAAGGAAAATGAAAACAATGATCCAATGCGATCGCTGGGATGCGCAGCGTCTGCCGATTACGCTGGCCATCAACTGAACGCTAAAGAAGTCGCGATTGCATGCGAGCTAACGACGCAGCCAAATTAGACGAATCGAAAGAAAATGGGCCGGCGAAAATCGTCGCCGGTCGTTTATCGACTGGGTGGCTCCAAACCTCAATCGTGGCTGCATCGCTACTTCTGATTGGAGCTGTCATCTTTCGAGAATTCCTATTTGGTAATCACGTTCTTCTCTACAAGGATATCGGCGCCGACTCGACTAACGATACTTTCCCCTCCTTTGTTCACGTCTCCGATTATATTCGACACCACGGGTTTCTTTCGTGGTCTTTCGGCATGGGAATGGGGCAGAGCCTCGTTCACTTGGCCGGCTATCTGATATTGGACCCAGTCGTATGGCTGGACAGAGATCTTATTGCCCCGGCGCTGGTTTATCAGCACTTGCTGAAGACGGTGATCGCGGGCGTGCTTTTCTTTGGATTCCTGCGTGTCCGAGGTCTGACTGTAGGCGCCTCCTGGTTAGGTTGCGCGGTTTTCGTGTTCTCCAGCTATATGTGCATGGGGAGTTGTTGGATCGTCAATGCAGACGAAGTCGTAACATTCGCATTCTTCCTCTTCGCCCTTGAGACGGCACACCGGCGCGGCAGGTGGATCTGTCTGGCATTTGCTACCGGCCTTCTCGGTATGGTGAGCGTGTTCCACTTTTATCTCGGCGCGCTGCTGCTGTGCTTTTATCTTGCGGAACGCCTTCTGGTGCGAGCCGTAGATCCGCGGCGAGCGCTGGTAACCGCAGCAAAAGTTTTGGCGGCGTTCGGTATCGGAATTGGCTTGGGAGCTGTTATTTGGCTACCCAGTCTCCACTCGATCTTAAACAGCCCCCGCGGTTCCGGACTGATATCGAATTTCGCTCTCGGCGTTCCTCCAACCAGGGTCTTTCAACTGGAATCGCCCTTGTACTACCTTACTGCGGCGTTGCGACCTTTCTCGAACGACCTGCTTGGGTCAGGTGATGGGTTCCGAGGTTGGGAAAACTATTTTGAAGCACCCGCCACCTATTGCGGCTTGTTACCCATTCTGCTGCTGCCTCAGGCATTTGTCGGCGCCAAAAAAAGCCGGCTTCTCGTTTATATTCTGTTTCTTTGCGTCGCCATACTTCCCGTCGTTTTTCCATGGTTCCGTTATCTTTTTTGGGCTTTTCGCGGCGGTTACTTTAGAGCCTTTTCGCTTTTTTCTGTCGTGGGGGTGATCACAATCAGCGCCGAGGTCTTTTCCGAATACATGGAAGGGCGACGGCTGCGGTGGATGCTCCTCGGTGTCACGGCAGTTGTTTTATTGCTCTTTCTATTCTTTCCCGTTCGGCAGCTTCAGAGTCTGATCGATCCCAATCTGCGCGTTGCGGTGGTTGTTTTCATTCTGCTGTACGCGTCTGTCCTGGCCGCGGGTCAAATTCTGAAACGGCAACGCGTAGCGGCCTGGATCAGTCTACTCTTGGCGACGGTAAATCTCGTGTACTTTAATAATTCGAGTGTGAACCGGCCGACGGTAACGAAAGAGGACTTCACGCGACGGACGGGATACAACGATCACACGGTAGAGGCTGTGCGTGAAATTGACGCGCGAGAGGATAGTTTTTTTCGGATAACGAAGATGTGGGGTTCCGGGCCGGCTAACCGCATCAGTTACAACGACGCGTTAGTCTTCCATTATTATGGAACGCCCTGCTATAGCTCCTTCAACAACATCGATTACATCCGCTTCCTGATCGGAGTGGAGGCGATTCCGGCGGACAATATTCCCACCGATGCACAATGGTCGCCCGGCCTACTTTGGGAACCTCTTCTGTCGACGTTTGTTTGCGAGAAATACGTGCTCAGTGAGGACCCATTACCATACGAGAACGAGGATCGTTACAAATTCCTAGATCGGTTCAGCGACGTCTATCTATTTCGGAATACTGAGTTTCTGCCTCTTGGTTTAGTGTTCGAGGATTACTTGCCCGAAAGCGTGTTTCTCAAGATGCCGAAATGGGCGAAAGCGAGCGCGCTTCTTCACGTCGCTGTGCTACAAGACTCCGTTGGTTTGCACAGCGGCCTCCCACAAGTGACGCTCGATGAACTGCAGAGACGGCTCCGCGACATTCCGATCAAGCAAGCACTGAGCTCGAAACGAGAGAGCTCGTTTGCGATGAGACTATTTCGAGAGACACAGCTCGAGGGAGAAATTCAGGTTCAACGCCCAAGTATGATGATCTTCCAAATGCCATTCGACAGCGGTTGGCATGCTCTCGTTGACAAAAAGCCGGCCGCAATCGCGAGAGCCGATGTTGGATTACTTGGAGTTCAATTGATGCCGGGGAAACACACCGTCCAAATAACGTACTTTCCGCCATTCCTGTACACTGGGCTTGGCATCAGTAGTGTGTCGCTTGCTGTTGTGCTGTTCGCAGCTCGACGCTGGCCTCGCTTCAGGCGTTAGATTGAACGCGAGCGCGATGTCACTCTCAGCGGCTCGGCCGTTTCCAAATTCTTGATCACGGTGCTGAGATAAACCGATTGCGGATAAAACGCTTTGTATTTGGTGATCTCGGCACGGTTCAAAACTTTAAAGCCGTAGCGCTCAAACATTTTTTCTCCGCGCCGACTTTCAAACGTGACGATCTGTCCGTAAACGCGCTTCTCACCGCAACGGTATAGGTAACTCAGATACGCGCTCATCAGAGCGCGAGTGGTCGACATTTTTCGCGCGTCCGGCAGGAGATTGATGTGAAAATGCGGAACCCGACGCGGCGCGGCGGGCACTTCGCGCCAACCGTGCGCCAGCGTCCAGCGAATAAATCGGCGGGAAGCTTCGTGATAACGGAAATAGCGAGTGAGTGCCTTCAAAAAGAGCGAAATGTTTTGCCAGAAAGAATAAAGCTGATTTCGCAACGGCCGGCGCGATCCGAGCAGATATCCGCGAATTTCCCCGTCGATCTCGACCACGAACGACGATTCCGGTTCCCAATCTGTATAATAAGTCGTGAGAAAATCGGCGAACAGTTGTCGATCTTCATAAACGGGATCGATCGGCGTTCCAAGAAAGCCGGTCTGACAACACAGCCGACGGACCGCGACGCGGTCGGTGGGGCGATAACTTCGAATCGTGTGTGGCCTTTCGTTGCTCATTCTAAGCTGTTGGCGTTGTAGTTTGCGCAGACTTCGCGGTAAATGCAAAGAAGTCTGTCAAAAACTCGAGGCCAGGCGTGTTTCGTCGCCGCGATGTCCGCCGCCTTGCTTCCGAACGTCGACAAGTCCTTCGCGCTAAATGTCTGAATTGCTTCCGCTAGCGACTCCGGACTGTTTTCGCGCGCCCAACCTGAACAATCGTGAAAGATCACGTCCTTGAGCGAACTGCCACGAATGCCTATAATCGGCGTGGCACAGGCCTGACTTTCCACCGCGACAAGGCCGAACGTTTCCTGCACGCCGGGATGAACGAACAGATCCGCCGCCCGATAATATCGGGCCAGCTCGCGCGGTTCTGCGCAATAACGAATCCACGAAATGTTTTCATGGCGCTCTTGCAATTGACGGAGTTGTTTTCGCTGCGGTCCTTCGCCGATCACCAGCAAATGAAAAGTATTGGGTCGGCGCTCATTTAAAATCGCAAACGCGTGGAACAGGAGCGCGGAATTCTTTTCCTTGGCCAGGCGGCCGACGTAGAGCAAGAGGTTGCGGCCTGCGTCGACGCCTAGGGATCGTCGAATCGGTTCTCGATCCGATTCATCCGGCCGGAAGATGTCGATGTTTACGCCGAGCTCGACCACGTGGACATTGCGCACGCCCCATTCTCGAAGCACGTCCGCCAACCGATCGGACGCCACCAGGGTGGCCGCGAAGCGATTGTAAAGTCTGCGCACGTAGCCGCGAGATAACTTCATGACACGCCCCGCCGCCCGCTTTCCAAGAAGCTTTGCACTTGCGCGCAGATACGCTTCCGGAAAGTGCGAATGATAAAAACCGACGACCGGAATCTTCAATGTTCGGCCAGACCGGACGGCGCGCCAGCCAAGTTGATACGGATCGCTCGATTCAATGATGTCTGGTCGCTCGCGCCGCAAAATGTTGCCGACCGCGCGGAGATTCACCAACGCACGATAACGCCCGGTCCGCGAGATCAACGGTGAACGAATCGAGTAAATGCGCGACCGTCCCCCGATTTCTATTTTACTCTTTTGTCCGGGAACAATGAGCACGTGTTGGTCGCCCGGCGATTGCTTCTCGATGTAGTCGATTTTCTCATGGAGATAACGTTTCACGCCGCCGCTCACCGGCGAGTAAAACTGCGTTAGATCGACAATCTTCAAGAATCGACAATCGATCGCGGAATTTAGCTGTGCGATTCGAGCTCGCTCAAATATTTCTCCGCTTCGAGCGCGGCAGCGCAGCCGGAACCTGCCGCAGTCACAGCCTGTTTATAAACGCGGTCGGCCACGTCGCCGGCGATGAAAACGCCGGGATGTTTGCTTTCAACAAGGCGCTTCGCGATCAAATATCCGTCGGGATCCGTTTCTAGTTTACCGTGATACACTTGCGTGTTTGGATCGTGACCGATCGCAACAAAGACGGCCGCGATCGGGAGCTCGCGTTCCTCGCCAGTTTTTGCGTTCCGCAAACAAACCGCCTGCATCTCGCCTTTTTCGTCGGGAACATATCTCGTAACTACCGTGTTCCAGATCGGTTCGATCTTCTTGTTCGCGAACAGGCGTTCCTGCATGATCTTCGACGCCCGCATCTGGTCGCGCCGATGAATCAGATAAACTTTCGACGCGAAACGTGTCAGGAAGATCGATTCCTCCGCCGCCGAATCGCCGCCGCCGATCACAGCCACCGGCACGTTCTTGTAAAATGCGCCGTCGCAAGTTGCGCAACTTGTCAGGCCGTGGCCGATCAGTCTTTCTTCGTCCTCAAGTCCGAGGTAGCGCGCCGATGCGCCGCTGGCGATAATCAGCGTTTGGGTTTCGAGCCAGTCATCGTCGGCTTTGACTCGAATGTGATTGTTCATCGGCTCGAAGTCGGTCACTTCGGCGTAGGAAAAACGCGCGCCGAATTTCTCGGCCTGTTGATGCATGTTGAGAATCAACTGCGGCCCGTCGATGCCCTCCGGAAATCCTGGAAAATTTTCAACGAGCGTCGTGGTGGAAAGCTGGCCGCCTGGCTGGCGGCCTTCCAAGACAAGCGGATTCAAATTCGCCCGGGCCGCGTAGATGGCGGCGGTCAGACCGGCACACCCGCTGCCCACGATGATTACTTTTTCCACAAATCAATCTAGCATGCGGCGCAAGGGCGCAAAGCCGACGGCACGAATGCCGCTTCAAACAGTTGATAGTACTCGATCCTACAACGTAATTTCCAAAGAATGACCCTAAAAACGGGGCTATGACGACGCATAGTACTCTTAAAGTGATACCGGAACTGATCGCGGCTCAGGCCGAACTTGGCCCCGACCGCATCGCCATCTCGTCGGAATCCGGCGCGCTGACTTACGGAGAGTTAGAGCGGGGGGCAAATCGACTCGCGCATTGCCTTTATCCTTCGCTGTCGGGCCCCGAACCGTTGATCGGTATCTGCCTCGAGCGATCACCGGAATTTATTGTCGCCGCTCTTGCTGTGGTGAGATGCGGCGCCGCTTATCTTCCGATAGACGCCGGCGATCCGTCCGAGCGTTCACGTTTCATGGTTCAAGATGCGGGCGCACAGTGTGTAATCACGAATCAAAAGCTCGCGGGGCACTTCGCCGGCATGGACATCAAGATCGTCCGGTTAGATGTGGATCAAAAAGAGATCGAACAACAATCGACTGCGTCGATCAAGATCGACATCCGTCCAGAGAACCTGGCCTACGTCATCTACACTTCGGGTTCGACCGGTCAGCCAAAGGGTGTTGAGATCGCGCATCGAAATCTATCTAACTTGATCGCCTGGCATTTGCGGGCGTTCAAGGTAGACCAGTCGACGCGCGCGACGTTTCAAGCGGGCACCGCGTTTGATGCCGCAGTGTGGGAAATCTGGCCGCATCTGGCTGCCGGTGCGGCAATTTATATACCAGATGAGTCAACACGGATGTCAGCTCAGTCGTTGCGCGATTGGTTACTAACCAACCGAATTACGATCAGTTTTGTCTCCACCGCCATTGCCGAGCAGTTGCTGGATTTGGCATGGCCGAAGGAAACTGGATTGCGCTTTTTGCTTACCGGCGCCGACACGTTGCATCGATATCCGCCCGCAGGTCTTACATTTGCATTCGTGAACAATTACGGCCCGACGGAATGCGCGGTCGTCGCAACTTCAGGAACCATTGCGCCGCAGGAAAGCTCCGACTCGTTGCCGTCCATTGGATCTCCGATCGACAATGTCCATATCCACATTCTGAACGAGCAGCTTCAACCCGTGCCAAAAGATACTGCCGGGGAGATTTTCATTGGAGGAATGGGCGTCGGCCGCGGTTACCGGAATCGTCCAGATCTAACCGCAAAACGATTCATCACCGATCCGTTTCGCAGCGGCGGCCTACTTTATCGAACCGGAGACATTGGCCGAGTTTTGTCGAATGGTGAAATCGATTTTTTAGGGCGCGTCGACGATCAGGTAAAAATTCGCGGTTATCGCGTAGAGCTGGGCGAGATCAGCGCCATCCTCAACAGAGATCCTTCGGTGCAGGCGAGCGTAGTCACGGCGCGAGAAGACAATTTCGGAGAAAAGCGACTCGTCGCCTACGTTGTTCCAAAGGCTGGATCGAAGCCGAACGAACAATCTTTGCGGGACTCCATTCGCCAACGCCTGCCCGATTATATGGAGCCGTCCGCGTTCGTTTGGTTGGAGGCGATGCCGCTTACCCCAAACGGCAAGATCGACCGCGCAGCATTGCTGCCGCCAGATGCTCAACTGGGGGCGACTGATGCGGAGTTTGTTGCTCCGCGAAATTCAACGGAGGAAGCACTGGCTGAAATTATCAGCGATGTGCTAAAAGTGCCGCGAGTCAGTGTGCATGACGATTTCTTCCACCTCGGCGCGCATTCGCTTTTGGGAGCTCAGATTGTCGCGCATGTGCGCAATGTTTTTGGTGCAGACCTAAAATTACTCGACGTGTTCGATGCTCCGACGGTGGCACAGCTTTCAGGAAGAATCGAACAGGCTCTGGCTCGCAAGATCAATGCGATGAACGAAGCAGAAATTGACGCGGCCATGACCGCACTGAATGAAAACGCGAAAAGGTAATGGCTTCATCCGACGCCAGTCTGAGTCTTGTCCGATTACTGGAACCGGAAGTTCTGGCGAATCCTTATCCGCTCTATCATAAGCTGCGCTCGGAAGATCCGGTTCACTGGGACCGCTTTCTGCAAACCTGGGTCGTAACCCGTTATGATGATGTAGTGACCGTGCTGAGCTCTTTCTCGGCCGACCGCACACCGACTCCCGAACAACTCTCCAGCATGGGGCTTTCCGCGCTGAATCCGATCGCCACAGTGATGGTGAAGCAAATGCTTTTCATGGATGCGCCGGCTCACACGCGTTTGCGGGGCCTGGCCTCGGCGGCATTCACACCCCAGCGCGTCGCGGCGTTGCGTTCGCACATCCAGGAAATCGCGGAAAGTTTGATCGACAAAGTCCAGGATCGAGGACGAATGGACATCATTGCCGATTTCGCCGCGCCGTTGCCGGCAATTGTCACCGCAGAAATGCTGGGCGTGCCGACCGAAGACCACGTGAATCTTAAGAAATGGTCGGCCGACTTTGCCGAGATGCTCGGCAATTTTCAGCACAATCCCGATCGCGTTTCGCGCGTGCTCGCGAGCACAAATAATCTCGTTACATATTTCCAGGAAGCCATCCACGGAATGCGTAAACATCCCAAAGAAGGTTTAATTCATTCTTTCATGACGGCCGAA
>DASZJH010000070.1:0-7057 GCA_035948375.1 Chthoniobacterales bacterium | reverse complement strand
TGCCGATTGGACGAACTACGTCAAGAAAGGGTCGCTTCTTTATAATACCGGCAACAGTGTTTTGGGTAGTGCCTACGGTCCCCAAACCGTGGATCAAATTCCGCAGGTTCCGCCCTCTGACCTCGCCGCATTGTCCGACGTTGCAGGAACCGGGTTCTGGTCGCCTTACGGACCGTAATTGCTCCAGTGACAAGGTGATTTTCGCCATCCGCGGCTGGGTTTTTGCTTTTCAACCAAGCGTGGATGGACAAGCAACCACCGAATTACTCGAGGAACTCCTTCCGGTGGCCGCGCAATGGGTGACCGAACAACGGCAGCGCGCGTTGTGCGGCGGAGTGCCTCTTTCCAAAACTGAGTTGGCTGACGCCCGAGCTGTGGGTGTCCGAAATCCGGAGCGCGTCCGCTTGCTCCGTGTCGAAACAATTCCAGTTCCGGCGCATCCGATGCTAAGGGCGGCGGCTGTTTCGATGAAATTCTTGCCCGCCGCTCCGCGCGGCCTGGCCCTCGACGATGCCATTTTTGTCCGCGCCGATTTTTGGCGGGATCGCAGTCTCATCGCCCACGAGCTCGCCCACACTGCTCAATATCAAAAACTCGGTGGTATCCTGCCGTTCCTTAGAACTTACATTTCCCAATGCGCGATAGTCGGCTATCCCAACGCGCCGCTTGAATTGGAAGCCGACGCGCGCGCGAAACGGGTTTGTTCGGCCTGACTTATCGTCGCGATTTCTCGCGGTGACCGACCATTTCGCCTCTCACGGAGCGATAATCCAACCGGTTCAGATTCTTTTTCATTGCCGGTGTGAGTAATGAAGTGTGCGAGATCTCGCAGAGATGCTCGGCAATGAACCAGATCGGCTTGTCGGTTGTCATCCAGTTCGATCTATCGAAGCGGGCGAGATTCACCGGGCGCGAATAGCGTCGCAGTGTGCGCTCGAAGCGCAGATTGAAATAAATATTGAAGTAACTCATGGCCAGTTCTCGCAAAGTTCGATAAACCGGCTCGCGATATCGGCAGCCGGTGAAATTTGATTTGGCCACCGCGCCCCAATGTCCGCGCACTTTGAAAATCGCGACCACGTGATCGGTGTCTTGTTCCGCTTCGAGATCGAAAATGAACGGTGGAAATCCGAGAACGCGCAGTGCCGCCGCCGCAAAGATTCCACCTTCGAGACAAGATGCGGTGCGATCGTGCAAAACTCGCTTCGGCGAGCGCGCCGTATAACCGAGATTGTAAGGAATCTTGTCGAGGAAACGCTGGACACCGGCTGGCGTTTTCAACGCTCTTAATTTGCACAGTTCTCCCTCGCTGAACCCGAAGTTAGCGGATGTCGATCTTGCGATGATCGATCTTGCCGCGCGGCGAGAAAATTACAAGCCGACGGGATGTCGGGCTTCGAAACCGCCGGCTGGGACGCGCTCGGTGGCCTGCCAACCCGGGGCCCATTTATCATGCGCCGTAATGTAAGGTGTCGTATCCAAACGAAGGCCGGCTATGATCGCGTAAGTGTGGCCGCTGCGCGCGTAAATCGTGATCCATTTGCCGCGGCCGCGTTCCCCGTACCTGCGAAATTCCGCTGAATTAATTGGCGCCCTGAGCAAACCGGCGGCGCCGAGCGCGTAGGAGACTGTTCCCGAGCAATCGTAACCGCGGTCCACGAAAGATTTGTGACCGCCGCCGAAAACGTACGGTTTCCGGTGCAGCTGATTCGCGGCCCAGATCGCGCGCTTCACCGCTAGCGGCGCATTTGCAGGGGCTGCTGCCTGACCAAAGAGAAGTCGTGCGCGACTCCCCGGAATCGTTGGACCGGAAGCGGGAAAAGGATTCGCCGAGACTGTCGATGTGATTGCGGCCAGAATAACCGCGCTGAATGGGACTTTCGGACTCACGGAAAACACGAAGCGGTTTCGAGGGTGTCCTATGCCACAAGATCGGTGTTTGAAAAGGAAAAAATACGGAGAGGCTCCAATTTTTTAAGCCTCTCGCCTGCATCTTTCACGATACTTGCTGCTGGAACACTTATGTTTTATAAAATGATCTGCCGGTCCGAACCTAGCCGGTGGTAAAGGGTATGCCCCAACTGGACTTCCGCGAAGCTCTTTCCGCTCCAGAAGAAAAGCCGCGTTCATACATAGCGGTTACGTCCAATCCTGCCCTGTCGGCGCCGACCAATAATCCGGTTGGCTTTGGCGCAAGCGTGTCCGGTCTTAGTCGATCCACTTGGACAAACATCATTTTTGTCGGCTTCGCTTCCCTGGGCGGATTATTTTGCGCTTTCTATTTCTTCAATGGCGCCGACGTCTTGCGCGCCGCCGCCGCCTGGCCGCAAGAGTTTCTCTACTCGCGGCCACTTTCGACCGACAAGGTCGACATCGCCGTACAGCCAAATCCAGTTGATCAATTTTCGAGCGACGACAACGCAAGCAAAACGACGGCTGCGAATACCAAGAGCAGCGGGCAAAATCCATTCGACCAAAACTTTTCCCCACCCGGAGTAGTGCAGCCGGGTTTCACAACCGGCCCGACCAATCCAGTGCCCCCGGCGCCACCCGTGGTCCCTCCCGACCCTGTCGTAATTCCGCCGACAATTCCGCCAGTAATTCCCCCTGCCGGTTCGCTGCTCGACGATGTCAACGGCCTTGTCAGCGACGCCAATGCATTGGTGCAATCACTTTACGGAACGGTCAATCCGACTGTCACCTCAGTCGCTCCAAAGACGGTCGTTCCAACCGCAACCAGTGAAGTCAATGTAGCCCACCGGAAAGTTTCAAGCGTTCGCCACAAAATGCCGGCGCGCGCGAGCGTGAACCCAACCGCGAGATCACTGTCACAAACCGTGCGACAAACGACCGCATCGCAGGTCCAGACTCCCATCATTCAAAACCAAACCATGTTTGGCGGTGGAATGGGTAACAGTATTGGAGCAGTTGGCGGAGTTGGCGCGGCGGGTGGAGTCGCTGGAGCGGGTGGCGTTGGAGGAGTTGGATCGACTGGCGGCGTCGGAGGCGTTGGCGGAATCGGTGGTGTCGGTGGACTCGGTGGCGGACTAGGCGGCCTTGGTGGATTGGGCGGCGGACTCGGCGGCGGCCATCACTAAACTTTAGCCAGTTTAAGCGAGAGCTGATACTATTTCGGCATGCTGCGCGGACTCGCGCTTCTTTTCGCAGTTTGGGCGATAACTCTCTTCGCCCAACAATCGACAACCGAACCTGATTCGTTCGACATTGAGCCGCCATTGCTCATTCCCAATCGCGGCGATGAGCCATTGCCTGACGCGAAAGCGGCGCCGGGACGTGATGTCGATCTTGCGAAGCTCGAAAAAGAACTCGAACGCGCCAAGAGAAATACCGCGGGCCTAGACCGGCTTCTAAAAATTGGCGCATTATCGAAACTTGAAGTCGAGCAGCGCCGGCTCCGCGTTGTTCATCTCGAGTTCGAGTTTGCCAACGCGCGTTTGGTCGCAGCTAAAGAAAAAATGCTGGAAAAGGATAAGCAATTAAGCGCTGGGCAAGTCGCAAAGACTGACGTTACTCCTGCGGAAAACAATCTTGCCCTTGCGATCCAAGCAGCTCATTCAGCCAGCACAAAACGCGAGGAAGCCGACATTGCCGCGGCCGAAGCAAACCTTCACCGCCAGGAAAAGCTTCTCGCTCTCGGCAGCGCGCGAAAAAGGGATGTAGAACGTGCGCTGCAAAAACTCGCCGACCTAAAGTCTCAGAGAGACTAATTAATAACCCGCAGCTTGACCGTCTTTGCGCGATTCGCTCGCGCCGACATAAACGCGCTGGCCATCGTGCGTCTCAACTTTGATCGCCTGGTATCCGCCGTAGCCGCCGACGTCGAATCGCACTTCATGTCCGCGCAGGAATAACTCGCGTTGCGTTTCCGCGGGAATTCCACTTTCGAGATTCACGTAACCACCGTGCTCGTTCATTTTTTCGCCCGTCGGTTCGTTATCGCCTTCGTGCTGCCAGCGTGAAGCGTCGCCTGCTTCCTGCACGTTCAATCCGAAGTCGATCTGATTGGTCAGGACTTGCACATGTCCTTGAGGCTGCATTCCACCGCCCATAACCCCAAACGCCTCCCACGGTTTGCCATCTTTCATCACGAATCCGGGAATGATCGTGTGGAACGGTCGTTTGTCCGGCGCGTAAATATTCGCGTGTCCCGGCTCCATCGAAAATAATTCGCCGCGATCTTGAAACATGAAGCCGAGTCCCGGCACCACGATCCCACTGCCCATGCCGCGATAATTGCTTTGAATCAGCGAGACCATGTTGCCTTCATCATCCGCGGTGCACATGTAAATCGTGTCTCCGTTGTCGATCTTTCCCGCAGCGACCGATTTCGCCGCGCGCTTAGGATTGATCAACTTGCGGCGCTCGCCTGCGTATTCTTTCGAAAGTAATTTCGTCAACGGAATTTTCGCGAATGCCGGGTCGGCGTAATACTTCGCGCGATCGGCCCAGACGATCTTCTTCGCCTCGATCATTGTGTGCAATGCGTCCGGCGAATTCCGCCCCATCTTTGCGAGATCGAAGCCTTCAAGAATGTTCAAGATCTGCAGCGTGGCGATGCCTTGTCCGTTCGGCGGCAGCTCGAACACATCGTAGCCGCGGTAATTCAGTGAGACCGGATCGACCCACGTGCTCGTATGTTTTTCGAAATCTTCCTTGCGCAAAAATCCGCCGTTCTCCCGCATGAACTTGTCCATCTTGTCCGCGATCTCGCCTTTGTAGAAAGCGTCGCGCCCTTTCTCGCCGATCAATCGAAGCGTCTTGGCCAGCCCAGGATTTTTAAAAATGTCGCCCTTCGCCGGCGTACGACCGTTGTTCGTGTACGTCTCCGTGAACGCACCCGGTAAACCTTTGTAAAGCTCAGACCCGAAGTGCCAGTAAAACGCGATCAGCTCCGTGACCGGAAAACCTTCCTCCGCATAATGGATCGCCGGTGCGAGATCGTCGCTCAGCTTCAGTTTGCCGAATTTCTTGTGCAGTTCAGCCCACGCATCCACTGTTCCCGGGACGCTGATCGGCAACATCCCGCGCGGCGGAATCATTTTTCGATTCAGTTTGTCGAGCTCGGCCTTCATCTGCTCGTAACTCAGGCCGAGCGGCGAACGTCCGCTGCCGTTGATTCCGTAAAGTTTGTTCTCTTTCGCGTTGTAAACGATCGCGAACAAATCGCCGCCGATCCCGTTCGAGACCGGCTCCATCAATCCCAGCGTCGCATTCGCGGCGATCGCCGCATCGACCGCGCTTCCGCCGCGTTTCAAGATGTCGAGTCCGGCCTGAGTCGCCGCCGGCACGCTCGTGCAAACCATTCCGTGTCGCGCCAGAACTTCCGAGCGCGTCGCGAAATTCCTTCCGGTGATTCGGTCGATCTGGGCCGACGCAAGATCGACAACGAAGAGAAAGAAAATGACGAAACGAATCGCTCTCATACCGAAAAGACTAGCACGGTGAACCAAGTCTGATTCAAGGAATTGTAAACATTATGCGTCCAATTAGATACGACATGGCCTTGCGCATTCTCATTTTTCTTACGTGCCTGATGTTTGTCGCCAACGTGAACGACGCGGCGGAGCCGACGTTCGGTCAGACGTTGAAGAAAATTTTCTCCACCCCAACGCCCACACCGAGACCGCGAAAAAAGAAAACCACCACGGCCGCGACGAAAAAGAAGTCGCCGACGGCAACCCCAACGCTGGCAAAAAAAACGTCACCGGCCCGGGAGAAAGCTTCGCCCACCCCATCACCGACGCCGTCGCCGAGTCCGAGAAAAAAGAAGAGTGCATCGCCCGCGGAGGAGGAATCGCCATCGCCAAGTCCGAAGAAGAAAAGAACCCCTTCGACTCCGACGCCAACTCCTTCGCCGCATCGAAAAAAGAAGACGTCACCGTCGCCGCAACCGTTCGAAACTCCATCGGCAACGCCAAGTGAAACTCCGTCACCCTCGCCGACGCCCGAACCATCACCTTCGTCTGGCTCAAGAAAACGCGGCGCTCCTAATGGGACGTTGTTGCCAAATGAGATCAAGGGTTTTGAAAACTATCCGCTCAAAGTGCAGAAGCTCTTGACGGCGGCGCTTGAGCTGACCACCCGCAATCTCGATTACAAATACGGTTCGGACGATCCGGCCAGCGGCGGAATGGATTGCTCGGGCTTTGTTTATTATGTGCTCAAACAAAATGAGGTCGCAGGCGTGCCGCGCGATTCTAGCGCGCAATATGTCTGGCTCCGGCGAACCGGAACATTCGAGCCGGTAATCAGTCGCCACGACAATTCATTCGAGCTGGAAAATCTGCGGCCGGGCGATTTGCTTTTTTGGACCGGCACCTATTCGATCGATCGCGACCCGCCGATCACTCACGCGATGATTTATCTTGGCCGGGAGAAGAAAACCGGGAAACGGGTGATGGTCGGCGCCAGCGACGGGCGCGTCTATCAAGGCGAATCGCGTTTCGGCGTCAGCGTCTTCGATTTTACGATTCCGCGCCCGGAAAAAAATGGAAACGGCAAGCTACAGCCGCAGTTCGTTGGCTACGCGCACATTCCGGGGCTACAGGAATAAAAAAATTAGATCGACAAGTCCCCGTAGTTTTCGCAATCAAAGAAGCCCGGGTGTTTCAGGTTAGTCGCGCTAACAACATAAGCCTATGAACTGGACAAAATTCTTCATCGCATTCATCGCAGCATTCGTGTTCGTGTTTTTCTTTGGATTCGTCTGGCACGGCATTCTGATGAAGTCGGCCTACATGGAAATCCAAAGCCACTACCGCGCTCACGACGACATGATTTGGCCTTCGCTTATTTTCGGCCATGTCGTCATGGCGTTCTTTCTGACGATGCTTTACGCCCGTCATGGCGGTGGCAGTGTCAGCTCAGGCGTGTGCGTGGGCATTCTCGTTGGGCTTATTTGCGTCGGGCTGCATTTCATCCGGTTTGCGGTCGAACCGCTGACGCCCAAGATCCTCCTCATGGGTGGCATCGGTGATGTGCTCGAGTTCGCCCTTGCCGGTGCACTCGTCGGCGCGCTTTACAAGCCGGGCGCATC
>DASZJH010000069.1:0-10384 GCA_035948375.1 Chthoniobacterales bacterium | reverse complement strand
CGACTGCTGCCACCCGTAGGTGTCTGGGCCGTGTCTCAGTCCCAGTGTGGCTGGTCGTCCTCTCAGACCAGCTACCCGTCAACGCCTTGGTGAGCCGTTACCTCACCAACAAGCTGATAGGCCGCGGGCTCCTCAAAAAGCGGTAGCTTGCGCCACCTTTAGCGTCCCGAAGATGTCTCCAGTAGCCACATGCGGTATTAATCCGGCTTTCGCCGAGCTATCCCACACTTTAAGGCAGATTGCCCACGTGTTACGCACCCGTTCGCCGCTGAATTTCTCTCGGTATTGCTACCAAAAGAAATCCCGCTCGACTTGCATGTCTTATCCACGCCGCCAGCGTTCGTTCTGAGCCAGAATCAAACTCTCCGTTAAAAACGTATCCCCGCGGTTGCGGGGAAAGTTTGAGTCCCGCCGTTAAGCGGGAATGATCTGACTTTCATTACCTGAATCCTCTTTCGAGCATCCAGGGTTTGTCCGATCTGTAATCTTTGTTTCCAAAAAAAATCGACAGATAACGCACAATTCAATTTTCGCTGACTTAATCTCATTTCAGATCCGCTTCTGTTTCGGCTTGCGCCAAAACAACTGTGACCACGAATCCGAAACCAAACTTTCAAAGATCCACATCCTCGCCCTGGTACAAAACAATACCCGACCCTCGTCATCTACTTGACCAGCGTCGGCTCGCTTCGAGCCAGAGGAGAACAACCCCGGCCACGCCGGAGCCGCTTATTTGCGGGCCACCAACTTAATCAGGTTGCATCAACCTGCAAGCGGCAAATCGCATCATTTCCCCAAAATGTGGAGGGCGGCCACGTCGGCCGCGCGCAAATCTGTTCAAAAGTCCTGTTTCGATTACGCCTTGTCGTAAACCGCAGTGCTGTGGAACTTTTTGCCTTTCGGCCCCATCCCGGTGGTCGTTACCGTGCGGGACTTACCGTCTGGCGCTACTACAATTTTGCCGCTCGCCATGACTTTCCCGCCTTTTTTCACCCAAAACTCCATCGTGCGATCGTCGATCTTTCGGTAAGATCGTGCATCCGACTCCGGGTCTCCCGTAACCGGATAATCTTTTCCGTCGAACATGCCGGTCCATTCGTCGTGCAGCGGTTTTCCCTTGGCGTCGATGCCGTCGATGGTGACCTTCGTTCTAAATGGGAAGGCCATTTCGTATTTCACCGTGTTGTTTCGGGCCATTCCGTGGCCGGGGTGCGATTTCTTCGCATTTAGCTTCCAAGTTCCATCGAATGCGCCGCCAAAACAAAGCGTCCCTGCTGCAAGCCAAACTATTAGAGATACTAAAGTCGTTTTCGATTTCATGGCGCAGATGAAGACGGGATTTTGATCAACCGTCAATGCTTTTTTCGGTCCCGGCGGCGGGTTAACCGAGGTTGCTGCTGAACATGATCGCGAATCCGATTATCATCGCCAGAAAGCAAACCCCGGCCGTCCACTGAACCACGCGGTGGCGCGATATCAATCCGAATGCGGCTGGAATGAACAGCGCGATCGTCCCCAGATTTTCTTTCACAAACAATGCCGTGTTCGGCGTCTTCAAGAAATCGAGATTGGCAAGCAGCGCCAGGACGAGGCAAACGATGATGGCGCTGTAGAAATAAGTGCGATGTCGCCAAAAAAACTCTTCCAAATCGATTGTCCCGTCATCCGGAGTCTTAGGTCCGACCAATGCGCAGATCACATAGACGGAGACAGCAAACAGGAACTGAATGGCGATAGAGGCAAGGTCCCAATTCGTGACTGAACGAAGGTCCCAAAGGGCTAGCCAGTTTACGAACACCAGAAGAATGGCATTCACCATTCCGAGCGCCAGTAACCCGGAGAATTTTACTCGCTCGCGCGCAACGATCAGCTCGGCGATGCGCGCCAGCAGATGCGTCAACGCCAACGCGTAAACGAACGACAATAGCGCAGTAACGTGTTCGAAAGCGGACATAAACTAGTTGAGAAGTTAAGCTGTTGAGTCGTTGAGAAAAAAGTTCGCCCTTCGTTCAGGTTCATCTTCAGAATTCTTTGGACAGGCTTAACAGGATTTTCTGAATTGGGTCTGTACAGAATCGGGCGAATTCCGTCTAGCTCATGCCTTTCAATTGTCGCTCGTAATCCGCTGCGTCGAAATGACCTTCCGATTCTGCGATCAACCCGTCATAGTCGATCTTCCAAAGCTCATAACCGCTGATCCGAACTTTGTTTCCGGTTCCGCCTGGACCGGTATTAGTTCCGATCAACGTCCAATGAAACGCGACTGCATCTCCGCGCGGCTCCAGTTTGTCGAAGGTCACGATCATGTCCGGAAAATCGCGCATGAAACTCTGCGCAATTTCTGCGATTGACGCCGCCGTTCCGCTGTTGACACTGATCGAGGCGTTCTTTGCGTAGAAGGCAACTACCTTTTTCGGGTCATGGCTGCACCACGCCTTGGTATAACGCGCCGCGAATTCTTGTAACTCGTCACTTGTCACCGGTCACTTTCCTTCATGATCTCGCGCAGATTGTATGTGGCGTAAGCCTTCGGTTTCTCGCCTCTGGCGATAATGGCATCGACAACGCGCGCAAATTCCTCAGTGTGCCAATGCCGTCTTGTTTGCCACCATTGTTGCAGTCCAGGACAAGCAATCATATCGCTCAGCGTTCGCTCGACTGCAGTCCACGACGAATCGGCCAAGATTCCCTGGCTGTGAGAGAAATACATTCCCTCGAAGACATTTACCAGACGATGGAAGAACGCACTAAACCTGAGTTTGGACACAGGGTCGAGATCGTTGAAAGAGTCCATACCGCGCAGATAAATCGCCGCGGTTTCAGCGTTATCATGCACGGCTGCCGCAACATCGCCCCATTGCTCAGTGAGAGCATGGACCGCGGCTTGACGGCGTTCTTTGGTTTGCTCTCGAATCTGGACCGCGAGGTAAATCAACGACGGGATCCCGACGACTACGGCCGCCAACTGACCAATCGCTGCCAGCATTTCCCAGTTCATAACCGGTAAGCCGGAACGTAAGGTCGCGTGGCGCGATACTGCGCGATCTGCGTCGCCAGCCATTCGCACCATTCCAGAAACTCATCGTGACCGGTGCGCTTCCGCCTTTCCTCCGACCAGTTTTTCGCGCGCGACCAAAAACTGAGGATCGCTCCACCGGCGAGATCGTTCACGGTTTGAACGTCAACCAAACCGTGAAAAACCATGTAGCCGATTACTTCCACCCGAAGTCCGAACAGAAAAATCTGACGCCTTGTATCTGCCTCTAAGTTTTCGATCGATGCGGCCGAAGCTTTTTCCGGAATTTCGCTGAGCAATTCCAAGAAGCGCGCCGAGTTCTCGCTCAACGCGGCGGTTTCAATCACAGTCACCGCCGCTTGCTCGCGGCGCGCGCGATTAGCGGCGCGCACCTGCAGCCCCGTAAACACGAGCGCGCCGATCAGCGTGACCGTTGAAACAAGATTGAGCGCGCCGGCGAAATCGAGATGCATCCCGCTGCAGAATACGAGCAGCGGTCAGAGGACAGAAGTCAGAAATCAGTAAATAACCAGACGGGATTTACATAATTGATCTCTGATCCTGAATGGCATTTGGCTCTCGTGAAAACAGGGCCAATCCTGTCGATTCACTTTTTCTCTGCGGCGCCGGGCGCCGGTGAAGACCCAGGCGTGGCCGGAAGATCGGAGCTGAACATGTCAGTGCCGACTTTCCATTTGCCGTCGGCTTGTTTTTCCCAAACCTCGCAGTACTTGCCCGTGTCCTTGGTGCCGTCTTTCATCGTCAGCTCGTAGGTGCCGATCAAACACGCCATGTCGTCGGACTTGGCCATTTCCACGCGAGTGGTTTTCCAACTGATATTTGTCAAGCTGTCGAGAAACCCTTTCCACAAATCTCGAATGCCAGTTTTCGATGCGACCATCGCTTGGTTCGGCGGCAGGATCATCGCGTCGTCGGCATAAAAGGAGACCGTCTTATCGAGATCTTTAGCGCCGGCAGCTTTTGACCAAGCCGCATCCGCATCGCGGACCGCTTTCTCAGCGGCTCCGCCGGCCAACGCCAATGTCACGGGAATCAAAGCAACACAACCGGCCAGGATGAACTCTTTTGTCTTCATTCCGCCATCGAAGTCCGGTTTTTGAATTGTCGTCAAGATTTCTTTGAACCGCGGATTACGCGGATTTCTCGGATTTGGGGAGCGCACGCGCCTCGCGTGCTGGTTTCGGCGCCTCGCCGAAATGATCTTCAATGCTAGCATCAGGAATGAAAACGATTGAAGCCAAGCGCGCGGAATTTCGCAAACTTCACGAAAGCGGTTGTTTCGCGATCCCGAACCCGTGGGACATCGGCACCGCCAAGTATCTTCAACATCTCGGATTCAAAGCAATCGCAACGACCTCGGCCGGTTTCGCGTTCTCGCGCGGATTGCCCGACGGCTCCGTCAAACGCGACGACATGATCGCGCACATCCGCGAGCTGGTGGAAGCGACTGAGATTCCGGTGAACGCCGATTTCGAAAACGGTTACGCCGACGACCCAAACTGGTGCGCGGAAAACGCGCGCCTTTGCGCTGAAACTGGAGTCGCCGGTCTGTCGATCGAAGATGCAGCTGATCGAAAGGAATCGCCGATTTACGATGTCGATCTTGCAGTCGAACGGATCCGCGCCGTTCGCGAAGCGCTTCATGGAACCGGCGTTTTGTTGGTCGGCCGCGCCGAAGGATTTCTGGTTGGCCGCGAAAAGCTCGACCAAGTGATAAAGCGTCTTGTGAAATATTCCGAAGCCGGCGCGGAATGTTTGTATGCGCCGGGATTCAAAGATCTCGATAGCAATAAAGCGATCGTCGAAGCAGTCGCGCCAAAGCCGGTGAACCTTCTGATCGGCGGACCGGGCGGCCTAACGATGCGCGACGCGGAAGAAATTGGCGCGCGTCGCGTGAGTGTCGGCGGCGCGTTCGCGCGCGCGGCCTGGGGCGGATTCATTCGCTCGGCCAAAGAATTGATGGAGCAGGGGACTTTCGACGAACTAAAACACGGAACGTCCTATGCCGACTTGCAGAAGTTGTTTGGACAGTCTTAACCGAAGATTACGCGGATCGAACCGATTACCGCCAATCCGGCACGGATCTAAACTTCTCAGCTGCTAAAACTCTGCGCTTGTCACTCTTCACGCGCCTGCTCAGCCCTAAACAACTCAACCATTCAACTTCCGAAAGGGCACATCCTTTGCTCGCTATCGTAACAAATGAGTCGCCGGCAGGTTCTCCTCCTCACCGTCGCAGTCGTGCTGGCGGTCGCGGCGATTTGGTCCTTCACACGGCGCGAGCCCGATAACACCAGGATAGCGACTCTCGTGTCCGAACCGTACCGGCTCGACAAGATTTACCGCTCGATGCAAGGACCGATGTCGATTGCCAGCGGTATTCATCTCCCGAACGCCGACAAGTGCGCCGTCCAATGGATCACCGGTGTCGAAGCCGAAGTCGTCGACGCAGACAAGCAGACTCCGGTGTCACAAGAATTCTTTTGTCATTCCAATCTGACCTTTGCCGAACACAGCGGAACGCCGGATCGATACAACCGCGAGCTGGGCGGAAAAACCCATCTCGACTGGCGACTGTTCACTCTGGCCCCGGGCCGATTGTCGATCCAACTGCCACCAGGCTTTGGTGTTCCGGTACCGACCGACGCGCCGCTCGATTACGTGACGATGTCGTTAAACCTGAATGCGCGGAACGAAGTCGTGAACGTTCGGATGCGCACCAAATTTCAGACCATCGCGGCTGATCAACCCGGTGCGCCCACCAAAGCGCTCTTCCGCCGCGCGTTATATGTCCTCGATCGTCACGGCGTTACTTCCGACATGGGCCCGGCCTGCACCATGAGCGACGCCGCCCAACACATCGGGGCCGCGTGCGGCGAAATGTCGAAAATCAATTTCGTCGATAAACGGGGCGAAGCCCTGATGAATCATTGGATCGTCCCGCCCGGCCATCACATTTATAAAACCGAGATTACGCAACAATTGAATCTCCCCTTCGACACGACCGTTCATTACGCGACAATCCACGTCCATCCGTTCGCGCGCGCGATGGAGTTGCGCGATCTGACCACGGGCAAAACTGTTTTTCATCTAAATTCCCAAGATTGGACCGACCGTGTCGGCGTCGCGCACGTCGATGAATTCAAATCAATCGACGGCGTTCCAATTTTCCGCAGCCATCGCTACGAATCGACGGCGGAATACGACAACACCTCCGGCGCAAATACCGACGCCATGGCGATTCTTTATCTGTACCTGCTGGAGAAGGATCTAACCTGATCCGAACACGGGAAGCTAAGTTACTCTCTCTCTTTCGTCACTCGCTTGCCATGCCGAAGGCCGGTCACTGGTCTCTTCTATTACGCGCGACGGCGCATCGCTGAAGCGAGAGTCATGCGCGAAATTCCGCTGAAGAGCAGGCTGATGCCGACGAGCGTTCCAATGAACCACAGGGCGCTGCTTGGCCATTGCGACCAGATCAGAATCGCCAGGATCAATGTCACGATCGCGTCGAACAACACCCAGCCAGCGTTGGCGGGAGCCAACTTTACGGCGGGAGGTGCCGAGCAAACGCGAGCGCACCTAGGGAAGCCGGGCACCGAGATCGGGAATCTCGGTGTGATCGCGCGCCGATCTGCTCAAGATCGACAATCAACCGCGGCGGCCCATGGCCGCGGCCAAGGTTATGCGTGAGATTCCGCTGAAGATCAGGCTGATGCCGACGAGCGTTCCAATGAACCACAGCGCGCTGCTTGGCCATTGCGACCAGATCAGAATCGCCAAGATCAACGTGACGATTGCGTCGAACAACACCCAGCCGGCGTTGACCGCGCGCCGCAGCTGGAAATAGAGCGCCGTCTCGAGCGCGGCTTCGATCAGGAGAAAGACCGCGAGCACGAGAGTGAGCGTCACCAGACCGGCGAGCGGATTCATGAGCATGAACACGCCGGCCGCGCCGTAGATCAACGCGAGAAGGATTTGCCACAAAACGCCGCCGACGCTGTGAGTGTGAAACGCGAGGAACAAATGCGAAACCGCCCCGAGCAGAAGCAACCATCCGACCACAATCACCACGCCGATCCCCGACGCCCAGGGCAGTGCGATTGCCAAAATCCCGCAAATCAACATCACGATTCCCCAAATCATCATCTTCATAATAAATGCCAGTCCGGCTCGGACCTTATGCGCCGTTGAGTGCGGCACGTCCAGCTTAGAATCGCACCCGCTCGCCCTCAGGGAAAGGTTCGCTCCGATTTCATATGACATATAGCAAACTTTCTTTTTCGCAGGAATAAACGTGTTACGACGCTGGCTCTACGGGTAGCCATTCGGATTTCGCATTTTGTAATTCCTCACGGCCCGGCTGAAGAGTAGGTACTAATGAGATTAAGGAGTCCATCAGTTCGGAGCTGAACATGCGTCCGTATCCCTTCTCAGCCGGCTTGGCGCTCTAATATCTCGAGCGCGGAACGTGTTCTAAATCTGTAGCGTCCGCCGTGCGACCACGGGGCACCAGTGGGATAGGGACAGGCATAGACTGTCACGGCCAGATCGTGTAAGCGCTTCAGTCCGCGTTCTAGGAGCACGTCATATACGTAGCTTTGGCCAGCGAAATCAAAGTCAGTGAGTTTCACGCGACATATAGCAATCGTGAATGTGTGTTCAGTCTGATTCGGCAGTGAGTTGGTTGATTTCTGTTTCGAGCTTGTTTATTTGGGCCGTCAATTCGGTTGTGTCTTCATACATAGTTCTGCCCTGGTTGGCCCGAGACGTGTTGCGCATTTGGGTTACGGTTAGATTTTGCATGTAGGCGGCGAGCAAACCTATTTTCGCTGTAAGTTGCATGTGGCGCTCACTTGTTCGTCGAAGTTTGTGCGTTTCTCTGGCGTAGTAAACAACGACAAGTCCTGTGGCGAGGACGATTGTGGTTTGAGCGATGAAAATGTAGTCGCCAATGTCCATCCCGTTTGGAAATTGTCGTGGGAGCTATGTTGGAAATCAACTGGCCACCGCGGCCTGAGCAGCTGTAACGCGTAGCGTTACAATGCGAGCCGCCGGACATGGCTGCAAAAGCAACTGTTCCTTCCGAGCCAGGGTAACGAAGCGGAGTTGTCGGTCTTACGCCCGTTACAAATTGTCCAGGCCAACGGTTTTAGCTGCGGGATGAACGCCGGGCGACTTATGACTCGCGATCTCCCGATACGCTCGGTCGCCGCGCCAGGCGACCAATACAGTGCATTGAAACTCACTCGTTGCCGCACTCGCTCGCTGCTTCCCTTGCAGCTTTACCTTCTATGTCGCACATCCCGATCGCTCCATTCACAGGCTTCCCAGTACGGCGTATTCACCGCGCTCCATCCCCCTTTTCGTCTGGATGGACTCCGGGTGATTTCGAACCGCGCTCATGCTGAGCGCCGGGAGTAGTTTCGCTGTCCGATGTCGATCTTCGGTGCGCTGCGTGCGGACGTTCGTCGTCGACGCTGACATTACGTGAACGCGGCAGACTTTCGGGATAGTTGTGCACGAGAAAGTTGATCAGGCCTTCGCGGACTTCGGCGCGGAGATCGCCGAGCTTGCCCGGATCGGCGCCGCTGACTAATGCGCGGACTTCGATGACGTGTTCCTTGGTGTCGGTGACCTGCAATCCGCAAACTCGCTTGTCCCATTTCGGATTGTTCTCGACCAGGCGTTTCAATTCTTTACGCAGCTCGCCCATTGGCGCCTGATAATCGAGATAAAGAATCACGGTCCCGAGCAATTCGGTCGAGACGCGACTCCAATTCTGGAACGGTTTCTCGACGAGCTGGGTAATCGGAACAATCAGTCGTCGCAGGTCCCAAGTTCGCACCGTGACATAGGTGAGCGTGATCTCTTCGATCTGACCGAACTCGCCTTCGACAGTCACGATATCGTCGATGAGGAGCGGTTGAGTGAGCGCGATCTGAATTCCGGCGAGCACGTTGCCCAACGTCTTTTGGGCGGCGAAACCGATCACGATTCCGGCGATCCCGGCCGAGGCGAGAATGCTGGTGCCGAATTGGCGGACTGGATCGAACATCATCAGGATCGAACCGGTGGCAAGGATCACGACCGCGGTGACGATGATTTTTCGAATCACGGACACCTGGGTGAAAATTTTGCGCGCGGAAAGATTGTCCGGCGCGTCGAGACGATGCCGGCTCATGAGCGCGGTCTGGACGGCGTTGACGCCGCGGACGATCAACACCGAGAACGCGACAATCAGCAAAATGCCCAACCCTTTTTGCGTGACCCAAGTCCAGTTCTCCGGCAAACGCAGGATCGGCAACAACAGGATGACGCCGAGCAAGGGCATGGCGAGACGCGCGGTGTGGCCGGCGATCGGAATAATGACTTTGCCGATAATGCTGCCAGTGCGGTCGGCCCACTGGTTCGTTCGTTTTTCGACCGCGAGAATGGCGCGGAAAATCAGCCAGAGCAGGGCGATGATCCATCCGGCGTAGAAAATGGCGGTGAGCAGGCCGACATAGAAGATGCGGGTGGGGCGGCCGATGATTCCGGTGGCGATCGGCATCAGCGCAAATGCGCCGCCGCACATCCAAAGAAAGAACGCGAACGGTTTGCGAATCGCCGACGCAGCCAGCGCCAGCGCGGACTGATACCGATTCGATTGGATCTCGCCCGCGCGCCGCCAGACGATCCAGACGAATGCGCCGGCCAAAATCGACAACAAGAGGAGTCCGCCAATCGCTGCGAACAATCGCATCCCGGTCACGCGTTCAAACACCGGACGCTGCAAGAACGCGCTGCCGGAATCCTTGGCGATTTGATCCAGCCAGAGACTATAATCACGTCCGGCCCGATAAATTTTGGATCGCTCGGCCGCCGCGCGCTGGGCCGAAATATCCGTGACCGATTGCGCGATCGTTGGGGCAGGGGATTCCGTAGAGGACGGTGACGGAGATGGCGTGGCGCTCGGCTCCGCTGCCATCGCGCTGATGCAGGCGAAGGCGAACAGAAATGTGAAGGCTCGTCTCGCGTTCATTGTTCATGATGGCATCGATGAAGCGGCCCGCAACGTTGGCTTGGCGCGATCGAGGATCAATCTTGCCTCTCTCCTTGACAGCTTAGGAGAGATTATCCTATTCTCCTAATCAACTTAGGGGACACATGAGCGACGAAGCCGAACTTCTTCCAGGCACTCTCGACCTGCTGATTTTGAAAGCAGTCTCGCTCGGTCCGCTCCATGGTTACGGCGTTCTGCTGCGCATCCAGCAAATCTCAGGAGAGGCATTGCTCATCGAACAAGGCGCGCTCTATCCCGCATTGTTCCGACTGGTGCGCCAGGGTCTTTTGAAAACGGAGTGG
>DASZJH010000068.1:0-3872 GCA_035948375.1 Chthoniobacterales bacterium | reverse complement strand
ATTTGTCGAATTGCGTATCGTTGTTAACGTGAACTAGAGAAATGACTACCGAAGCAAAGCCAGAGTATAGCCCCGGCCTGGCAGGCGTAATTGCCGGTGAAACGAAAATCTGCTGGGTCGATCCCAACGCGGGCCTGATGTACCGCGGTTACGACATTCACGACATGGGTGACAAAGCGACGTTCGAGGAAGTCGCGTACCTGTTGCTGAATGGCGAGCTGCCGAACGGAAAGCAATTCAAGGAATTCAAAGGGCAGATTGCTGCCGAGCGGGGGTTACCGAAAGAAGTCGGCCAAATGCTTCAGCTTCTTCCGAAATCCACGCATCCGATGGACGTTCTTCGCACCGGTGTGTCGATGCTCGCTCCTTTCGACAAAGATCTGAACGACCATTCGCACGACGCGAACATTCGCAAATCGATCCGGCTCATCGCGAAAGTGATGACATTGATCGCGGACGGTTTCCGCATCGCTCAGGGCGAGAAACCATTGCCGGAAAAACCTGAGTTGAGCCAGGCGGCAAATTTCTTCTACAAACTGGAAGGCAAAGTTCCGGAAGATTGGAAGACGCGAATGATGGACACGATTTTCAATCTTTACGCCGACCACGAATTCAACGCGTCAACGTTCGCCGCGCGAGTCACGGCTTCGACGCTGTCGGACATTTATGCCGCTGTAACGTCGGCGTGCGGCACGCTCAAAGGGCCGTTGCACGGCGGCGCCAACGAAGAATCGATGAAGATGCTGGAAGACATTGGAACGCCGGATCGCACGCAAGCGTGGTTAAAAAAACAACTCGCGGCCAAGGCGAAGATCATGGGCTTCGGTCATCGAGTTTACAAAAAGGGCGACTCGCGCGTGCCGGCGATGCGCGAGATTGCGCGCGACCTCGGCAAACGCACCGGCAAGGAAAACTGGGTGCCGATTTGCGAAAAACTCGAGGAAGTCATGGACCGCGAGAAGGGTCTCTGCGCGAATGTCGATCTTTACGCGGCGCCCGTCTTTTGGATGCTCGGTTTCAAGCCGGAACTGAATACGCCGTTGTTCGCCGCGTCGCGCGTTGCCGGTTGGTGCTCGCATGTCACCGAGCAGCATGATCACAATCGGCTGATTCGGCCGCGCTCGCTTTACGTCGGCCCGCAGCTCCGAAAATATCCGGGGCCGCCCACCGGTTCGTAACGTCGACAGGTGTAGCGGCGGTTTATGACCGCCGTCTTTCGGCGCTCACAGAGTGCCGCTACAAATGGAAAAATCGCTTCAAGAACAATACGCTCCCGAAAGTTCCTGTTGGGGTTGCGGGCCGGCGAACTCGGAAGGATTGCGCATTCGCAGTTTTCCGAAGAACGGCGAAGTCGTCGCGGAATGGAAACCGCAGCCGAAGTACGAAGCGTTTCCGGGCGTTCTAAATGGCGGAATCATCGGCACGTTGCTCGATTGCCATTGCAACTGGACCGCGGCCTATCATTTGATGAAAAACGCCGGCGCGGACCATCCGCCGTGCACAGTAACCGCCGAATATTCGATCAAACTGATGCGGCCGACGCTTACAAATGGCCCAATCTCGCTTTCCGCACACGTTGTCGATCTAAGCGAAAATCGCGCGACGATTGAGGGCGCATTGAGTGCCGAGGGAAAAGTTTGCGCAACGTGCCGCGGCATTTTCATCGCGGTCAAAGAAGGTCATCCAGCGTTTCATCGTTGGTAGGATCGAATGCGTAGAACTCGCTTCACCATCGCTCTGCTCGCTGCCTCAACATGTCTTCCTCAACTCCCGGCAACGACCGAAACAACGGCAGAGTCTCAAATCAAACAGATTGAAAGTGCAACCGGCGGTCGTATTGGAGTTTGCGCAGTTGATGTAAGGACTAACACCTCTATTCAGAATCGCGCTCGCGAGCGCTTTCCAATGTGCAGCACGTTTAAGCTGCTGGCCGTTGGCGCAGTTCTACAGCAGGTCAATCATAGGAAAGAAAGCCTGGATCGATTCATTCCGTACACTCAAGCCGACATTCTCGACTACGCACCAGTTACAAAAGAGCATGTCCAGGAGGGCGGCATGACACTTGGCGCTTTGTGTCAGGCCGCGATCGAACAAAGCGACAACACCGCAGGCAATCTTGTTTTACAAACGCTCGGCGGTCCGGCGGGTTTGACGAAATTTGTGCGGACTCTATGGGCGGATGATGTTACGCGGCTCGATCGCAATGAGCCGGAGTTAAATGATGTTGCACCCGGCGACGATCGTGACAGCACCAGTCCGGCGATGATGCATGGCCATCTTAGTCTCTTGCTGTTAAAGGGCTTTCTATCTGCAGACTTGCAGAGTCACCTGACTCAGTGGCTTGAATCGAGTCAAACTGGCGCCGCGATGATACGCGCCGGTGTGCCACCCGGATGGCGCGTCGGCGACAAGACCGGCCGATCCCACAACGGTGTGACGAACGATGTGGGTGTAATTTATCCACCAGATGGAACGCCAATTTTCATCGCGATTTATATTTTCAATCCATCGGCGTCAGATGAGCAACGATCCGAAGTCATATCCAAAATTGCTCATATCGTCTGTGATGCGTTTCGACCAAATCTGATGCGGTAGCTGTTCACAATTGGGGCGAGAGCAGAGCCGCGGCGTGCTCGAATGGGTTAGCCACATGGAATCCGCCCACCTCACTCATAGTGACTTCACGTGATCGCTTCTTGTCGATCTCGAAAAGATGAATCTGTTGCGCGGCAAAGTCCGAATCGAGCACGTCCAGATTCGCTTCGTCGTTAAGCCGAATGGAGCGATTGTCGAAGTTGCCCGATCCGACGGAGACGAACTTGTCGTCGACGATCATGAGCTTCACGTGCACCATGGTCGGTTCGTACTCGTAAATCTTGATTCCGGCCTTCAGCAGCTCCGGCCAATGTCGCCGCGACGCTGAGCGCACGAGTTTCTGGTCGATCTTTTTTCCGGGGACAATGATCTCAACCCTGGCGCCGCGTCGCGCCGCTTCGATCATTTCCTTGCGCACGAGATCGTCCGGCAAAAAATACGCGTTCTCGATGCGCAAAGACTTCTTGGCTGATGCGATCGCGAGCAAATACATCAGATCGAGATTTTCATAATGCGCCCCGCTGCGAATCGCCTGGGCTTGCAACGAACCGCTGTCTTCCAACGGCGGAAAATATTTCGTGCCGTGCAAAACCGTCCCGCGGGTCTTCATCCAGTTGCTGAGGAAGCTCGCTTGGAGCTGGGATACAACCGGCCCCATTACCTTGTAGTGATTGTCGCGCCAATGCTTCGGGGAATCGGCATTTCCGGCCCAGAGATCGGCGATGCCCGCGCCGCCAATGAACGCAACAGAGCCGTCAACGATCAGCAATTTGCGATGGCTGCGATTGTTGTAACGCCGTGGGTCCGGCCAGAAGACGCTGTGATATTTGACGACCTGCACCCCGGCAGCATTCAGCTTGGCGCGATTAGCCAATCCCATTTTCTGCGTGCCTTGCGCATCGAGCATTAGATTCACGGCAACGCCGGACCGGGCCCGTTCGGCCAAGGCGTTGGTGAATTCGCGCGCGATCTCGCCGTCCCAAAAGACATAGGTCTCAAGGTTGATCGAACGTTTGGCGGAACGAATCGCGCTCAGCATCGCGGGAAAGATTTCGTCGCCATTGACCAAAGTGCTCACGCTATTGCCGCCGACGAAGTTTGGTCCGAGCAACGAACCCGCGGCCTGCCGAAATTCCGGCGATCGCGCGGAATAGAGGGATTCCACTTCCTGTCTCGGTTGCTTTCCGAGCTTCATCGCGCAGCCGGAAAGCAAAATTGCCGACGCCAGATACAGAAAGTTTCTGCAAATCGTTTTGTCCATTCGACCTATCATCGTA
>DASZJH010000067.1:0-16344 GCA_035948375.1 Chthoniobacterales bacterium | reverse complement strand
CGGCAGAATCGTGTCGCGCGAAGAAGCAGCTCCCGGATTGGGTCGAAAATCGTTGGTAAACAGGGGATCTCCGGTCTGGTCGACCACCTGACAGCTTGATTGGTCGGCAAATTGAATCGTGGCCAGACGCCGGCCGATTCGCTCGACCAACACCGATGTTCCGAGATACCCGATGATCGTTTTATCAGGCGCGCGGATTGCGCCAACGATATCGGTCACTACTCGTTGGTCGCCGAAACGCGCATGCACCGGCGAAACGTAGGCGCCGCCAACTTTCGCGGCCTCTGTTCGCCAAAGGTTTGAATCGACATCTTTGCCGATCATCGCGGGACTGTAAGGAATCGACGCGAGCAATCGGCCATCGCGACCGGTGAAAAACATTCCGTCGATGCGCGGATGTGCGTAAAACGTTGTCCCCAACCACTGCTGCGTCGCGGATTGCGGATTTGCCGAATTCAAGATCCGCGCGACCTCGGGCAAGGTTTGATAATAATCGATGATGCCGCCGGTCCGGCTAAGATCGTCGCCGACGAGGCGGGCGATGAGCTCGACGAAAGTCTGCCGGTCCCGCAAAATGCGGGTCTCGAGTGTGCGGCTGAGGATGGAGTAAGAGACGACCAACGCGAGGATGGAAGGAATCCAGCCGGCCAACAGAATCGAGATGACGATGTTGAATCGTTCGAGCCGATTACGGCGGCCCTTCTTCAGGAAATATCGCAACGGCATATTGCGGGTCGTCACCATAGCATAGCAGAGCGCTTGCCGTCGTCGTGGCTGGGCAGCGATTATCGACTGTCTCGAATGGAGTTGTTGGGTTCGCTGGCGCGCATGAGCCGGGTTAATGTCGCCCGGTTAACACGAACAAACACGACATGGACATCGCGCTGATTTTGCGGCGATTTCCTGGCGTTTTTGCGAGGCAAGCGCACCATTTTTGATTTGACGCCTGCGACGGAAACGCCATCATGCGCCTGCTGTCTTAATACTGGCAGCTGACCTTATGCAAGGAAGCCACGGCTATGTAGTTTGGACGGCCTGTTATCTCGCCGTCCTTATCGGTCTCTCGGCCTACGGTGTTCACCGGTATTTCATCATTTATCTCTTCCTCAAACACCGCAAACGGGCGTCCGTGCCGGCCAGCCAGTTCAAACAATTGCCGAAGGTCACGGTGCAATTGCCCATCTTTAATGAAATTTATGTCGTGGAGCGCCTGCTCCGGTCAGTCAGCGAGCTCGATTACCCGAAAGATTTGCTGCAAATCCAGGTCCTCGACGATTCCACGGATGACACCCGCGAGATCACCGCATCTTGCGCCGAGGAATTGCGTAGCCGCGGCTTCGACGTTCAGTTGATTCATCGAGTCGATCGCACCGGATTCAAGGCCGGCGCACTCGGAGTCGGTTTGGAATCTGCTGATGGCGAGTTTGTCTGCATTCTTGATGCCGATTTCGTGCCGCAGCGCGATTTGCTTCAACGCACCATCCATTTCTTCACCGATCCGAAGATCGGCATGATCCAAACCCGCTGGGGGCATTTGAACCGGAACTATTCTTTGCTGACGCGGGTTCAGGCGATGTTTCTCGATGGTCACCTACTACTCGAGCAAACGGCGCGCAGCCGAAGCGGACGTTTCTTTAACTTCAACGGAACCGCGGGTCTTTGGCGGCGCTCCTGCATTCAGGAAGCCGGCGGATGGCAACACGACACGCTTTGCGAAGATCTTGACCTGAGTTACCGGGCGCAATTGGTGGGATGGCAATTCATTTTTCTGCCCGACGTCATCACGCCAGCCGAACTACCGGTCGATATGAACGGATTCAAGTCGCAGCAACACCGATGGACGAAAGGGTCCATTCAGACCTGCAAGAAGCTTCTGCCGCGGATATGGCGCAGCCAATTGCCATTCGCCATCAAAGCCGAGGCGACTGGACACTTGGTTTCGAATTTTGCCTATCTGTTACTAGCTTGTCTGTGCGTGCTGCTGCATCCATCGACTGGCGGGCCGCAGAGCGGGTGGGTGCGCACGCTCTTGATCGACATCCCGATTTTTTTGACCGCGTCGGTGTCGGTCGCGGCCTTTTACGTCTGCGCGCAACGCGAATTGCATCCGCGCACGTGGATGAAACAGATGCTTCTGCTGCCATGCTTGCTCGCGCTGGGCATCGGACTTTCCCTCAACAACGCCCGCGCAGTCCTCGAGGCGATCTTTAACCACCACTCGGATTTTACCCGCACGCCGAAGTATGGGATCGAGCGCAAATCGCAATCCTGGCGAAGTTGCAAATATCGCGCTTTGAAATCGACATTACCGATCGTCGAACTGGCCTTCGGAATTTATTTCAGCTACTTCGTCTGGTTTGCCCTAAGCAAAGGACAGTTCTTGTCGGTACCGTTTCTGCTGATGTTTCAAGGCGGCTTTCTTTATGTGGCACTTTCGTCGCTTCTGCCTTGGTCGCCGAAACTCAGCTTTGGTCCTTCCCGGGCCGCATCTCCAATTACCGCGTGACAAAGCGCGATTTCTGAGTAAGAGAGCGCCCATGTTTCGTTGCTCCGTTCTGGCCGTTGCCTTGCTCTTAGCGATTGCACCGGCTCGGGCCACAAGCATTCCAGCGCCGAGTCTTACCACTCGCGTGCTCATCAGTGTTCGCGACCAAAAGCTGATGTTGATTGAAAACGGACAAATCGCCGCTACGTATCCGGTTTCGACGTCCAAGTATGGCTTGGGCGATACCTGGGGCAGTCTGGCAACTCCGCTCGGTCTTTTGCAGGTTGCGCAAAAAATCGGCGACCGCGCGCCGGTGGGTGCGGTCTTTCATAACCGTCGCTGGACCGGAGAGGTTCTGGAGCCGAACACGCCGGGACGCGATCCTGTGATGACGCGTATCATTTGGCTGCGAGGTCTAGAAGCTTCAAATGTGCACGCCTTCCGCCGTTGCATTTACATTCATGGCACGAACGAAGAAAAATTGCTCGGCCGTCCCGCCAGTTTCGGCTGCATTCGAATGAAGTCGATTGACGTGGCCGCACTTTATAATCAACTCCCGCTCGGAACTCCGGTGGAGATCGTTCAAGACAAATTGCCAAAGGCCGGAAACATGGCCGATCCTCAGATTTACGGTTTTGACGCTCCCGCGTCGGCAAGCGGATTGAGGAAAGACAAAGATACTTCTCAAATCAAGGTGGCCTCTGGTCCGCGCACCTGATCGATCTCCCCACAAGCTCGACACCTTGACTTTTTAACGGTCTGCGCGAGCGTCGACGCCCGATTCAAATAGAATGGCTAACACCAAATCCGCCGCCAAACGTTCCCGACAATCGCTTGCCCGCGCCAGTCAAAACCGCGGCGTGCGGACACGCCTGCGTTCACTGCAAAAAGGCGCTCGCGGCGCGGCCAAACCCAATGTCGAACAAATTCGGGGCCTGATCTCCGCTCTCGATAAAGCGGCCAAACGCGGCATCATTCACCGCAACGCTGCCAATCGGCATAAAGCGCGACTGAATGCGCTGCTCGCCACGAAATAATTCTTTGCGGCAGGGCGCAATCTTCGTTTGCGCTTACTGTGATACCAAACCTGTCGCGTTGTCGCTCACGCAAGTTTCCGGTTGAGTCCTGAGCTCGCGATCTGTGCTCGTAAGCGTGGCCAGAATTTCGCAGCGTTCGTTTCTACGCACGGTTACTTTTGGTTCAGCGGCCCTGACCGTTAAAGGTTCAGGACTGGCGCAGTCCCTAACGCGTTCTGCCAAGCCAAATCTCCTCGTCTTTCTTCCGGACGAGCTGCGCGCGGACCTGATTGTTGGCGAATCCGCGGGCAGTTTGCATGCTCCACATCTTCACCAACTCGCTTCGGAATCGGTAATTTTTGAACGTGCCTACATCACCCATCCAATCTGTTCGCCGTCGCGCTCTTCGCTGCTAACGGGAACCTGGCCGCATCAAACCGGCTGCATGGACAACGCAGGCGTGCTGCCGACGAAGTTTCGATGCCTGCCGGAAATGGTGGGCGATTCGGCGTATCGGACCGGCTATTTTGGGAAATGGCACCTTGGCGACGAATTCTTTCCTCAACACGGATTTCAGAAATGGGCGTCGATCGAAGATTCTTTTAAGAGCGCGGATAGCGGTCGCAAGAAAAAGGGCCAGAGCGATTACACAGAGTTCCTTCTTTCCAAGGGTTACAAGCCCGATCTGCACAATGGGCAAAGTTTTAACCTCGAGCTTCCGACCACCCTCCCGTTCGAGCTTTCCAAATCAAAGTTCATCGGTACGGAACGACGGCTGATTGCTCGAACATCAATTGCTTACCGAGCCAAGATCGACATCGCCATCAAGCAAAGCAGGCTTGCCAGCAAGCAAGACATCGAGACCTGTCTGCGTGAGAACGAGCTTTATAACCTTCGCGAGGATCCGCAGGAGCGGCGGAATCTGTTTAGTGACGATTCGCATCGAGACGTTATATCGAGAAGCTGAAGACTGAAATCTATCGTTGGCAGGGCCGGGTGGGCGACAACCTTAAGGTTTAAGACCGGGGACCTCTGCCACGCGCGCCTGCTAATTGGCAGTCAAATCGGCTTTGCATCTCTCGCAGGACGGCTAGATTTCTATCAATGATTCCAGCGCTTATTCTGATTATTTGTGCCGTCGTTTATCGGATCGTTACCGGGCTCGCGATCATCTCCGGCACGACCGGACTGTCAAACTTCGCGCCCATGGCCGCGATTGCACTCTGCAGCGCCGCCTATTTCCCGGCGCGATATCGATTCAGTGTTCCGATGATCGCTCTGGTTGTCTCCGATATCGTCCTGAATCTGCACTACCACTTTTCGCTGATCAGTCCGTTTGTGCTTTCACACTACATCGCGTTTGCATTGATCGGCTGCTTCGGTTTGTGGCTGCGCGATCGAGCGGGATTCAAAACGTTGTTACCGGCGTCGCTCGCCTCGTCTTTAGTTTTCTACTGCCTTACAAACACTGTCTCGTGGATTTTTGATCCCGGATACGCGAAGACTTTGGCCGGCTTCATTCAGGCTCAAACAGTCGGCCTACCGGTTTATGGAGGCACGACGCCGACTTGGATGTTTCTCCGCAACACTGCACTGAGCGATCTGTTCTTTACGCTTCTGTTTGTGGTCTGCATGAATTTGGGACGCACCAGTCAGGCACGTGCTGGAGTTGCTTTGCCTCGAGTCGCGTAAAATTCCGATGCAGCGGGCCGAGCAACGCGACGAGGTCGAGATGCTCGCGCTGATGCTGTTGATTCGCCGTTTCGAAGAACGCGCGAGCCAGCAATATCAAGCGCAGAAAATCGGCGGCTTCTGCCATCTCTACATCGGCCAGGAGGCCGTTGTGGTCGGCGCGGTCGCTGCCGTGCGCGACGACGACTACATCATCACCGCGTACCGGGATCATGGCCACGCGCTGGCGCGGGGAACGAGCGCCAATGCCTGCATGGCCGAGCTGTTTGGAAAATCGACCGGCTGCTCGAAAGGCCTCGGCGGGTCAATGCATTTTTTCGACAAGCCAAACCATATGTACGGCGGCCACGCCATCGTCGGTGCCCACGTTCCGCTCGCGGCCGGCCTGGCTTTCGCTTCCAAATACCGAGACGAGGATCGCGTCACCCTTTGTTTCTTTGGCGACGGCGCGATCAATCAGGGCTCCTTTCACGAAGCGCTCAATCTGATCGCGCTCTACAAGCTGCCAGTCATTTTGATTTGCGAAAATAATCTCTTCGCCATGGGCACGTCTGTGACAAGATCGACATCGCTAAAGCAGATCGTCGATCGCGCCGAAGGTTATGACATTCCCGGAGACATCGTTGATGGGATGAACTTCCGCGAAGTGCGCGACAAAATCGCCGAAGCCGCCGACTCGATTCGCAAAGACTCACATCCAGCTTTCCTGGAAGTGCGGACTTATCGTTATCGCGGCCATTCGATGTCCGACCCGGCCAGTTATCGAACCAAAGAAGAACTGGAAAAATATCGCCTCGACGATCCAATCATTCGTTTGCGCGCGCAGCTTACCCGCGAAGGGAAATTGACCAACGAACAGTTCGACGCGCTCGACAAAAAAGCCAAGCAGACCGTGCTCGATTCGGTGAAATTTGCGGAGAGCAGTCCCGAGCTGCCGATCGAGGACGTTTACAAATACGCCTATTTCGAGGGAGGAAAATCGTGAGGGAAATCACTTACCGTCAGGCGTTGAACGAAGCGCTCGCGGAAGAGTTGGAGCGCGACCCGAACGTTTTTCTCATGGGCGAGGAAGTCGCCGAATATCACGGCGCTTACAAGGTGAGCCAGGGTTTGCTCGAACGCTTCGGCCCGAAACGAATTATCGATACTCCCATCAGCGAGAATGGATTTGCCGGGCTTGGAGTCGGCGCGGCCATGGCAGGACTGCGACCGATCGTCGAATTTATGACCTGGAGCTTTTCGCTGGTCGCGTTCGATCAGGTCGTGAACAACGCACCCAACATGTTCATGATGTCGGGTGGGCAATTCAATATTCCGATCACCTTTCGCGGACCGAACGGCCCGGCTCATCAACTTGCTGCAACACATTCGCACGCCACCGAGAATTTTTACGCAAGCGTGCCTGGTCTGAAAGTTTGCACGCCGGCCACGCCGCGCGACGCCAAAGGTCTGTTGAAGACCGCGGTGCGCGACGACAATCCGGTTCTCGTGCTCGAAGCCGAGCTTCTTTACAGCTCGAAGGGAATGGTCGAGCCGCCGGACGAAGAGTTGCTCATTCCGCTCGGGCAAGCCGAAGTGAAACGGGAAGGCAGCGATGTTTCGATCATTTGCTACGCCCAAACCGTTCCGCTCGCGCTTACGGTCGCGGCTCAACTCGAGGAAGAGGATATTTCCGCGGAGATTGTCGATCTTCGTTCGATCAAACCATTGGATGAGCGGGCAATTTACAATTCGGTCGCGAAAACGCATCGTGCGATCGTCGTGGAACAGGATCGGTCATTCTGCGGAGTCGGCGCGGAAGTTTGCTACCGGATCCAGAAAAATATTTTTGATGAGCTCGACGCGCCAATCGCGCGCGTTTCTCAAGAGGACGTGCCAATGCCATACAACGAGAAGCTCGAGAAATTTGTTTTACCGAACGCTGACAAGCTGATGGCCGCGGTGAAGAAAGTCTGTTACGCCTGACCACCATGCCGGAAATTCAAATGCCGAAGCTCAGCGACACGATGACCGAGGGAACTCTCGTCGCGTGGAAAAAGAAAAAAGGTGACAAGGTGTCGGCCGGCGAAGTGATCGCAGAAATCGAGACGGACAAAGCGACCATGGAGTGGGAGTCGCCCGAAGACGGAACGCTCAGCGACATTTACGTACAGGAAGGCGGCAAGGTGAATGTTGGCGATAAGATCGCGTTCATTGAGGAAGAAGGCGAGGAAGCGCCGAAAAAGGAAGACAAACCGAGAGCCGAAGAGAAAAAAGAAAAGAAGGCTGAAACAGAAAAGCCCGCGCCGGCGACGGCGAAGGAAAGAGAAACGGCGCCGCCGCAGGAGAAGAAAAAGCCGATAGAAGCGGCAGCGCCTGCAAAAGAGAAGAAACCCGCCGAGCCATCAGCAGAAGATGCTCGCGTGAAAGCGTCACCGGTGGCGCGTCGCGTCGCGGGCGAGCTCGGTGTCGATCTTGCCAGTGTCAAAGGAACCGGCCCTGAAGGTCGCGTGACTGAATCAGACGTTCGCGCGGCTGCGAAATCAAAGCCTATGGAGGCAAGTGCCAGTCCGGCTCGGACCGTCTCGCCTGCAAAACCGCAACCGCAAGTAGCTCCTTCAGTGAAACCTCGCGCAGGTTCGCGCATCCAACTTTCCGGAATGCGTAAGGGGATCGCCGAGCGTCTTGTTCAAAGTCTTGGCCCAGTTCCGCATTTTTATCTGACGATCGAAATCAACGCCGCGCCACTCGCGGCCGCGCGTGAAGAATTGAAATCAGCCGGCGAACAGAGTGATGCCGCCAAAATCACCGTGAACGATTTCGTTTTGAAAGCGGCAGTAATGGCGGCGGTGAAAGTTCCGAGAGTAAATGCTTCATTCGACGGTGACGCCTTCGTGCAATATGCCGATGTCGATCTTGGCATCGCGGTCGCGATCGAAGACGGGTTGCTGACACCGGTGATTCGCGCCGCGCAAAACAAATCGCTCCGCGAAATCAGTGAAGCGGTGAAGGATCTCGCCCATCGCGCGCGAAATAAACGGATGAAGCCTGAAGAATTTCACGGTGGCTCGTTTACCGTTTCAAATCTCGGGGGAATGGGAATCGATTCCTTCAGCGCTGTCATCAATCCCCCGCAAGGATTCATTCTGGCCGTCGGAAAAGTAAACAAAGTCCCCGTCATTGACGACGGCGATCAGATCGCGGTCGGCCAGCAGATGTCGATCACCATGAGCTGCGATCATCGAGTGATCGACGGCGCGCTCGGCGCCGAGTACTTGAAAGAACTCCGCCACCTTCTCGAAAATCCCGCGCTGCTTTTGGTTTAGCGCGTGGTGGTTTCCCAGCTCGTGAAGTCGTCCAGGGCTTCGCGGGTTTTCTGCACGGCGAAGGCGAGGATCGTGGCGTCGTCGACGAAACCGAGAGTTGGAATCCAATCTGCAATCAAGTCCCACGGATTGAGCACGTAAATTATCGCGCCAATGATCATCACCAAGTTGGTCACGCTGATGGCGCGGTATTCGCCGCGATAGTAGGCGCGAATCAAACGCAACATCGCTTGAAAGTAGCCCCACAAATCTTTGAACGGCGCTTTCGGGATCGAGCTCGTCTTCCGCATCGCTTCCTGAAACAAAGCTCTCAGTGCCTTTGGATCTCTTGCGTAGGCTCTCGCACGCGCCAGCGCGTCGACGAACGCGCGATTGCGTTTTGGGTTTCTTGCCAACGCCAGCCGTTTCGCTTTCACAACTCAGCCGCGAATTTCGCTGCGTTGCGTCGGGCAGTCAAAACGCCGTTGTTTCCCAAGTCATGAAATCGTCGAGCGCCTGACGCGTGCGTCCGATCGCGAACGCCATGACGGTCGCATCGTCAACGAAGCCGAGAAACGGGACTTCGTCCGGGATGAGATCGAACGGGTCGACAAAATAATTCATCGCGGTGATGATCCAAAGCAGTCCTTCCTGCGAAACGTTGCGGTATTCGCCACGAAAATAAGCGCGGATTAACCGCAGCATTGCCTGCAGGTAAGGCCACGAATCTTCAAACGGTTCTCTCGGAACGGCGGCCGCCTTTCGCGCTGCTTCCTCGAACAACGCGCGCAGACGTTCGGGATTGTTGGCGTGTGACTTTGCCTCCGCTAGCGCGCGGGCGAAAGCTTCACTCCGCAGCGCTGCTCTTGGCTGAGAGACCAGGCGTTCGACTCTTCTCGAAGACGCGGCTTTCCGCGGGCGCGATTTCGTCTTTGTTTTAGTCATCGCGCGTATCAAAGCACCGCCGGGTCTCGCTGAGAAGACGTTTGTCTTGGATTTTTTGAATTGTAAGGTCGACAAAGAACTACCGATGGAGGATTCATCCGAGGAAAAGGAACTGCAGCGAATCTCGTTCATCGTCCACGCGACGCGCGGGGTAATTCGCGATCAAAAGACCCGCCGGAAAACGATGGCCCTTCTGCTCGCACTGGCAGTGCTGATGTTGTTGGCGGGATTTACTGTGCTGCAATCTTTCATGAATCCGCGGGGCCATCCGTGGTTTGTCATTTTGTTCTGGGTCGCCTGTGTCTGGCTCACGTTTACGGCGATGCTTTTAGCGCTGTTTGATTTGCTGATTATCCGATTGGAGTCGAGACGCGCTCAGCGCGCACTGCGCGAGAAGTTGGAAACGGAAAAGTCCAAATGAAAGGTAGTTGGAAGACGCGCGAACAGATGGAAGCGACCGAGCGCGCTACGCTCGCGCCTTTCGCGCAAAAGTCGGGCGAGTCGCGCGGGCGAGAATATCCCGAACAAAGCCACGCTTATCGAACAGAGTTTCAGCGCGACCGCGCGCGGATCATTCATTCGCGCGCGTTTCGCCGGCTCGAATACAAGACCCAGGTTTTCTTGAATGGCACCGGCGATCATTTGCGGACGCGGCTAACGCATTCCATCGAGGTTGCATCGATCAGTCGCACGATCGCGCGTGCACTCGGGCTCAATGAAGACCTGGCGGAAGCGATCGCGCTGGCTCACGATCTCGGCCATACGCCCTTCGGACATTCAGGCGAAGAAATTCTGGCCGAATGCATGCGCGATCACGGCGGGTTCGAGCATAACAAACAAAGTCTGCGCGTGGTCGAGTTGCTCGAGAACGCGTATCCAGATTTTCCGGGATTGAATCTAACCTTCGAAGTTCGCGAAGGTTTGCAAAAGCACGAACGCAAAGACGGATTCCCGTCGCTTGAAGCGCAGATCGCCGATCTGGCCGACGAGATCACCTATTACAGTCACGATCTCGACGACGCGGTTGATTTCGAAATTCTGACCGCCGAGCAATTGTCGGAAAATGACGTTTGGAAACGCAGCCAGCAACATGTGCTTGCCCACTACCCGGAGGCGCGCGAGCCGGAGCTGCACAAGCTCATCATTCGAAATATCATTGACCTCCAAGTTCAGGATGTTGTTACGACGAGCGCGACGTCTATTTCAAAAGCAAACCCGAAAGATGCGGACGATGTCCGCAAACAACCGGTGAAGCTCATTGATTACAGCGACATATTACGAAAGGCGAATCATGCGTTGCGAAAATTTCTTTACGCGAACGTTTATTATCATCCGCGAGTGGCCAAAGTGAATCAGCGCGCGTGCGAGATGTTAAAGAAAGTGTTCGAGAGTTACGTGACCGATCCGGGGCAACTCGGCGAAGTCGCTACGCGGCGACTTGAGCAGGAGGGATTGCACCGGACGGTGTGCGATTATGTAGCCGGAATGACCGACCGTTACTTGATGGAAGAATACGCGCGCATCATCGGCGACTCAGCCGCTTTACTGGATTAGTTTGAGTCTTCAATTCCGCGACAGCTTCAGGCTGTAAAAAATCAAAGTCGAATCTAGACCCTTATCCAGCTACGGAATCCTCTGGCGGCATAGTAAGACTGCGCGCCGTTGTGACCCACGAAGACGCGGCCGTAACGGCGATCGCAATAGAGCGCACCGCCAAGCTTTCTAATGTCAGCAGGCGTTTTCACCCAGCTCGACGTCTTCGTATCGAAATTTCCAAGTTTCTGCAGCTCCTGGTATTGTTCTTCCGTCAAAAGCTCGATGCCCATCGCCGCGGCCATGTCCATGGCGGTATTTTTCGGTCTATGTTCCTTCCGCGATTCCCACCCTTCACGGTCGTAACAAACACTTACGCGGCCTTTGGGAGTTTCTGCGGCACAATCAAAGAAAATGTATTCGCCAGTTTTTTTATCGTGACCGACAGCATCCGGTTCACCGCCAGTTCTCTCCATTTCGCTGAGGGACCATAGTTTTCCAGTATTCGCTTCCAAGCGGACTTTTATTTTGCCCCATTCGAAACCTTCATGGCGGTTCATATTTTTCTCAAAGCGGGTTTTCAAAGTTCCGAGTAGTTCTTCGCGTTGTTTTGGTGACAACTCCTTTCTGGTGCTTTTCACAATCTGTCTGCTCACTTTGACTGTCGCGCCCGAATCACCAACAAAACCTTGTACGCGATGAATAGTGCAACCTGACTCAGGAGGGCTGCCCCAAATCCAGACAGGCGATATGTACCGAGCCACGCCGCAACCCCGATGACGGCGAACACTATGCCTGCATACATCCAGTACCCTGCAAGGATAATGATAGGAACGAAGATAAACCGAGCGGCGCCCGCATACTGTTCAACCTCCGAAGCCGGTTGGTAGATGTAACCGAGTATCGGAATAGCAAAGACAAGGTGAATCCAGCGAAGAATCGAACGTTTGGTGGCGCTATTCATGATTGGTTTGCAAATCTATTTATCGGTGGGACTGCGTCATTTACTGGCCCAACCAGAATTGACTCGACTCACAACGCCGCGCGCCCGCTATCCTTGGCGAGCAGCCCGTCAACATCCGTGACAAACGCCGGAATGAAGCCCGCATGTTTGCTACTGCGCCACCATGCCTCACCCCGGCGCGTCCTCAACAGCGTGCACAGGAGCGGTCCAGCGGTTAATTCGAAAGTCCCTTGTGGAAAAACGCCGCGTTGCGTTCTGTCCCAGATGTGGAAAGCCGCCCAGGCATTTTCAGCGAGCATCTGCTCCAACCTGAGTTGATCGGCGGCATCGAGGGCGATCTGTCCGTGTAGACCAGCGGTCATTAGCTCCGCAACGTCGCGGTTTGTTGCGATCGCCTGTCGGATCACTGTCCACTGCGCCATCGTGGAATTGTGCTCGTTGCGCTGGAGAGCGTTCGTATTGTGTTTGATCTGTAGGCCGACAAAGATCAAAGACGCAATCACGCCCGCCGAGGCAACAATTTGTGCCAGATACGACAATTGCTCGAACGACATGGTCTCGGTAGATTTGGCCCGATTATCTGCGGCGTCGCTCTGACAACAAACCGAAAATGATCACGCGGCGGTACCAATCTCGTCCTGCAAGAAAGTGATGAGCAAACGCAGGCGCTGATTGAGCGAAGATTCTTCCAGCATTTTTTGCCGACGGAGGGAGTCGTCGACAAACGTTGAAGCGATTAAATCGGCGAGCATTTCCAAATCGCCGAGCTGGCCAAGGTAGCGATCCACTTTCGGCGGAAGCCGTCGGTCCGCGCGCTTCAATTTTCGGTAAAGCTCGAGGACTTTTTCGCCGAGCGCTTCGGTTTCGACCGTTGCCTCATCGCTGGGTTCAACGATGTCGATCTTCGCAACCGGGAACGGAGTTTCCCGTTCAAAACTGGTGAAGCGGACACGATGCAAACCCTGCAAAACCAGGTTTGAGGTTCCGTCTCCACGGCCGACGCAGGCGCGGATAAGACCGACCGTCGCGAGATGAAAAAAATCTTCGGGCGCGTGCCATTCGGGACAACTCGGTTTGATCAACGCGACGCTGAACATGCGATCATGTTTGAGCGCGTGCTCGAGCATTTCGCGGTAGCGTGGCTCGAAAATGTAAAGCGGCAGTAACGCGTGCGGAAAAAGGACGGCGCCCGGCAACGGCATCACCGGCACTTCATCAGGCAAATCTACGGACCCATTCTTCACGTTGATTTCCGTCCCAATCCAACTTTCAACGCGCGAGCGCGGAACGCAACAGCTCGATCGGAAGTTGTCCTTCAACTGTCGGTCGTTCACACGAAGCGTAATTGAAGACGGAGCCGCAATACGCGAGCAATAAGCGCGAGAGTACGCCGAGCTTACCGATGCCCATTGCGCTAATCGGCAAATTCATCCCGCAGTCCATGATGAAATCGACCAGCCGGGCGAGCTCTGCTGGCGTGTCGGTCCGGGTTGCGACTTTGAACATGTCGGCACCGTGTTTCTTCGCTGCAAATGCTTTGGTACATAAGCTGCGCGAAAGAGGCGTGGATTGGAAATCATGGAACGAAAGAATCACGCGCACATCTCGTTTTTGAGCTTGCGCAAGCAATGGCTTGAACGCGCGCGCCGAACGCAATTCCACATCGAGATATTTCGCGCGCGGCAAAAATCGCGAAAGCAACTCGCGGCGTTTCTCGAACGAAAGACCCCCGATACCGCCTTCGCGCGGATCGCGCGCGGTGATGATGACCGGTGCGGAGAGGATCGACAGTTTGCGTTCGAGTTGATTGACAACGTCGCAAAGGCAATCAAGCCGAAACTCGAAGAGATCCGGTGGCTGCTTCATTTGAAGGGCAAATCGGAGATCGGCCGGGGACGCGATTACGGCCACCAGCTTGCATCTGCTTCCTTTGACCGTTCTAAGCGTTGTCATATACTTAACGGTTCTGGGAATTTAGGAAGAGCGGTCTTTGTAGCATGCTGGCGCGCCGACAGGAATTAAACACACAGCTTCAAGTCGTAGTCGATGGGTTTTTGCTCGCCTTCTCGCTTTGGGTGGCGTGGGTCCTTCGCTATTACAGCACGTCCTGGTTTGATCTCAAAGATACGGTTGATCCACAGCGAAATTACGCCTGGCTTCTAATCGTAATCATCCCGTTCGGGCCGATCCTGCTCGATCTCCAGGGCTTTTACCAATCTCCACTGAACAAGACATCGTGGCGGTCGCTGGTGCAGATCGTGCGGGCAATGATCGGGCTGAGCATCATCGTCAGCGCATGCGTGATTTTCCTCCGCTTTCCGCTGGTGAATCGAACGGTGCCGCTGCTTTTCATTCTCATCGGCACGCTGGTTCTGTTGTTGAAGGAACGTTTGATCGTTGGGCATTTGAAACGTCGGGCGATTCGAGGCGAGCAACGCGAACCGATTTTGCTCGCTGGTTTGCCGGAGGACATGGCGGCGTTGGAGCACTCATTTACCGCTGAGCAAAAATTGCTCATCGATGTGGCGGCGAGGATCGACATCGACCGGCAGCCAATTTCCGATTTGGTGGAGGCGATGCATCGGCACGCGGTTTCGCGAGTGATTTTCGCGGCGGGCCATAGCCGCTTGAATCGGGTCGAGGAAGCGATCAGTGCCTGTGAAATCGAAGGCGTGCCGGCCTGGCTGGTTGCGGATTTTATTCAGACGTCAATCGCCAAACCGGACTTCGACGCTTTCGCCGGACGGCCGATGCTGGTCTTTCGATCGACACCGGAAGTTTCGTGGGCGCTCATTATCAAACGGGGAATTGATATTGTCGGCGCGCTGTTCGCCTTGATAATTTTTGCAATCCCGGCGGCAGTCGTAGCTCTAATGATTCGCTTGAGCTCGCACGGCCCGGTGATTTTCCACCAGCACCGGGCAGGACGTTTCGGCAAACCGTTCGTCATGTACAAGTTTCGGTCGATGACTGATGACGCCGAGATGCGTCGGGCCGAGCTCGAGCCCTTCAATCAGATGAGCGGCCCCGTTTTCAAAGTAGAATCGGACCCGCGGATCACGCCGCTTGGCCACTGGCTGAGACGTACTAGTTTCGATGAGTTGCCTCAGCTGTGGAATGTGCTGATGGGCGACATGAGTTTGGTGGGGCCTCGACCGTTGCCCGTCTACGAAGTGGAAAAATTCGAGAACACGGCGCAACGACGGCGGTTGAGCGTGAAACCGGGACTGACTTGTCTCTGGCAGATCAGTGGTCGCAATCAGGTGCGCGATTTTCGGGACTGGGTGCGACTGGACCTCGATTACATTGACCGCTGGTCGCTCGCCCTGGATTTCAAGATCCTGCTCCGAACAATTCCGGCGGTAATCATGGGCCTGGGCGCGAAGTAGCGCGTACTATATATATAGAAGGGAGTTGGGTCGGCTTCTCCGGACCCATCTCAACGCGCTCGGCGAGCGCGCTTCACCTATTCTTGCGGCGCATAGCGCGCCAGCATGCGCTCGACGTACTTGGCCAGAATGTCGAACTCGATATTCAAGAGATCGCCCGGCTGGACGATGTCGATGTTGGTGTGTCGTTTAGTGTGCGGGATGATAAACACCGCAAAACTGCTCGCTAGCAATTCGGCAATGGTCAAACTGATCCCGTTGACAGCGACGGAACCTTTGTAGGCGGCGTAGTGCGCGAAATCCGACTGCAGATCGACTTCGAGACGATAATCGCTGCCGGCTCGCTCGAACGAAATCACCTTGGAACTGCAATCGACATGTCCCTGGACGAAATGCCCGCCCATTGAAGCGCCGGCGATGAGCGCGTGCTCCAAATTTACCGGACTGTCCCGGCGAAGCTGTTTCAAATTAGTGCGGTCGAGCGTCTCCTCGAGCAGATCGAATGTCAGTTGATCTTCGCGCTGCGAGCTAACGGTCAGGCAACAACCATTGATGGCCACGCTCTCGCCGACGGCGGTCTCGCGAGCAAGCTGCGGCGCGGCTACCTGCAATTGCGTGCCGCGCTCGCTCATGCGGATCCAAAGCACGCGACCAACTTCCTGGATGAGTCCCGTGAACACGCGGTACTTTTAGCTGCAAACGGGCAGGGTCGACAACTTGTTTGCGCGGCGGTCGCGGAAGTCTTAATTCCAACCCAACTGTGCGCACGGGATTACCTTTGAAAGTCGCGATTTGCGCGGCGTTAATCGCGATGATGTGGGCGGTCTTCGGACAAACGCTCGGGCACGACTTCGTCAATTACGACGACAAGACGTACGTTTACAGCAATCCCCTCGTTAGCGCGGGTCTGAGCGGACATGGTTTGGCAAAAGCGTTCGTCGATGTTCAAACCAACAACTGGCATCCGCTCACGCTGATTTCCCACATGATCGATTGCCAGCTCTTCCAGCTGAAGCCGGGCGGTCATCATTTCACC
>DASZJH010000066.1:0-4245 GCA_035948375.1 Chthoniobacterales bacterium | reverse complement strand
TCGATGAAACCCGGTCGTATCATCAAATGGCGCACCTCGCTAACTCGACTTCAGTCAACAAAATCGCCTTGCTGCAAGCGGAAGGAAAAGAAGCAGAAAGAAAGATCGACAATTTCAAATCGGAAAAGGCGACTCTCGAGCAACAGATAGAAGTTGCCGACAAACGCATTGCGGAGCTCGAAGAAGAATTGGAGTCGGCCCACAACGAGCTCGCTGAGCACCAGGTCGCGCAAAGCGATGCCGAAAAAGACGAAAAAGGCGCGCGCAAGCAAGAAGATAAGACGCTGGAAGACTTAAACGATTTGCGGTTGGCGATCGCAACCGCGCGCCAGCGTTTGGAAAGTTTGGAAACGCAGCGACAGCCAATGGCGGCGCGCGACGCGGAACTGGTTGAGTTAGTTGGGTCGCGCAAGGCCGACATCGCGAATTACGAATCCAAAATCGCGGCCCAGGCCCAGGAAAGTCGCGATGCCGATGTCGCAATTAAAGAGCAAACGACACGTGCGGCAGACGCGGAGGCCGCGGCGACCAAGATTTCATCGCAACGAGCGGCCCGGGCCAACGCCGTTCAGGAGCAGGAAAATGGTTTGCGCACTTTGCGCAATTCGCTGAGCGAGCTGCAAGAGAAACGCGGGCATCTGCAAGTCCGCGAATCGCAATTGCAAATGCAGATCGAGAACCTGGCCGAAAGCGTTTCACGCCGCTATCAAGTCGACCTGCGCGCCCTCGCTCCGGATGAAACTGTGTTCGATAAGACTCTGCGCGTACAATTGAAACGCTCTGAAAAAGAGGTTCCCGCCAAAGAAGATGTCGACCTCGCCGATGAAGATTTGCAAAAGGTGATCGCCGATCTCACTCGCCAACTCGACAACATGGGGCCGGTCAACCTCGAGGCGGTCCAGGAATACGACGAACTGGAAGAGCGTTACAAGTTTCTCGAAACGCAAAACAACGATCTTACCAATTCGCGTCGCGAGTTGCTGGACGTAATCGCGAAGATCAACTCGACCACGAAACAGTTGTTCGCCGACACGTTTGCGCAGGTCCGCGCCAACTTTAAGGAAATGTTTGCCGAACTCTTTGGCGGTGGTCGGGCCGATCTCTCGTTGATGGACGAAAACGATCCACTCAACTGCGGGATCGAGATTTCGGCGAAGCCGCCGGGCAAACAGTTACAAAGCGTTTCGCTGCTGAGCGGCGGCGAGCGGGCAATGACAGCGGTCGCGCTGTTGTTTTCGATCTACATGGTCCGGCCAAGTCCGTTCTGCATCCTCGATGAGATCGATGCGCCGCTGGACGAGAGCAACATTAATCGATTCGTGCGCATGCTCGATCGATTCGTCGCGCAAAGCCAGTTCATCATTATCACTCACAACAAGCGCACCATCGCGAAGGCCGAAATTCTTTACGGTGTGACCATGGAAGAGCGGGGCGTGAGCAAACTGGTTGGGATGAAGCTGACCGCGCCACCCGCGACCGAACAGGCTCAGCCGCCGCGTGAGACTGTTTCCTCGCAACGCCAATTCGCGTTGGCCGAAAACGGTAACGGCGAACAAAAAGCGCGCCGGGCTGGGCGGTAACATGTCGTAATTCCGCGCAAAAAAGTTTTGCGCGCGATTGTCGATCTTGCGTAAAATTGCCCGATGCTTCAAGCGGCGCAGCGCGGAAAAAAGTCGAAGAAAACCGCCCCCGAAAAGCCGGCTGTTCACGAAGGTTACCTTGAAGCGTTTCGTTGGATGCTGCTCGCGCGCGTGCTCGAAGACAAACTCGCCAGTCTTTATCGCGGCGGCATGATTGTTGGAGGCGTTTATCTCGGCCGCGGCCAGGAAGCAGTCAGCGCAGCCTGCGGGATGTTCTTGAAAAAAGGCGACGTGTTCGGGCCGCTCATTCGAGATCAGGCGGGACGTTCCGCGTTTGGAGAACCATTGCTCGACGTTGTGCGGACGTATCTCGGTTCGGTCAAAGGTCCGATGCGCGGCCGCGATGGGAATATTCATCGTGGCCGGCCGCGCGAGAACCAACTGGCAATGATTAGTCATCTCGGCGCAATGATTCCGGTGATGGTGGGCAAGTTGCTGGCGAAGCGGATGAAAGGCGAGAAAGGATTTGTTGGCCTAACAACGCTCGGCGAAGGCGGAATGCAAACGGGCGCGACCCACGAAGGTTTGAATATTGGCGCAGTCGAACAAGTGCCTCTCGTGGTGGTGGTCACAAACAATCATTGGGCTTATTCCACGCCCAACGAACGCGAGTTTGCGTGTGCAAACCTGGTCGATCGCGCAATCGGTTACGGCTACGAAGGGCACAAAATCGACGGGACCGATTTGAATCAATGTCTCGAAGTAATCGAGACCGCGGTCAAACGAGCGCGCGCCGGACGGCCGCCGCAATTGGTAGTCGCCGAAGTTTTGCGCCTGGCCGGTCACGGCGAACATGATGATGCGAGCTATGTTCCCGGGGAAATGAAGAATCAGCCATTCGCGCAGGATTCGGTCGCGCGGACGGAGAAGTTTATTCTCGAACGCGGCTTGCTCGACCGCGATGCGTTACAGAAAATGCGCGCGGACATTGCGAAGCAGGTGGATGAAGCAGTCGCAACTGCGCAACAGGAAGATGCGCCGCAGGCGCGCGAAGAAGATTGGCGGGCAGTGTCGACAAGTGAATTGATCGACAAGCCGTCGATCTAATCCGGAACAAGCATGGCCGTCACCTATCTCGAAGCGATTCGCGAGGCGCAGACGAAATTGCTGCGCGATGACGAACGCGTCTTCATTTACGGACAGGACATTGCCGGAAAATTCGGGGGCGCATTCAAGGCAACGAAAGGATTGGCCGAACAATTTCCCGGTCGCGTGTTGAATACGCCGATCAGCGAGGATGCGATGGTCGGGACCGCAATCGGCGCGGCATTGGAAGGAATGCGACCGATCGTGGAAATGCAGTTCGCAGATTTCTCGATGATCGCGGTCAATCAAATCCTAAACAACGCGGGTACGCATTACTGGCGCACCAATGTGCCGGTGCCGATCACGGTTCGGTTGCCGTCAGGCGGAACAAAAGGCAGCGGTCCGTTTCACAGTCAAAGCATGGAAGGGCTTTACTCGCACTATCCGGGCATTGTGGTCATGACGCCGGCCACAGTCGAAGATGCTTACACGATGTTGATCGACGCGGTCGCAATCGACGACCCGGTGATCTACTGCGAACACAAATATCTTTATTACCATCTCAAGGCCGACGCGTTGCCGAAGGAAAGTTTTCCGGTAGGCAAAGCGCGAATCGTCAGGCCGGGACGCGATCTTACCATCGTGACTTACAGCGCGATGGTGCACGAAGCCCTCGCCGTGGCTAACGAATTGCGCAACGACGGATTCGAAATCGAAGTTGTCGATCTTCGCACGGTCAAACCGCTGGATACTGCGACGGTGCTCGCATCGGTCGCGCGCACTGGACGTTTACTCGCGGTCGGCGAAGCGTTTCCGTGGGGCGGCGTCACCTCGGAAGTGATCGCGCGCGTTACGACCGAAGGTTTTCATCTGCTCGATGCCGCACCGGCGCGCATCAACGCCAAAGACACGCCGATTCCTTATCATCCAAATCTTTGGAGCGAACACCGGCCAAATCGAAAAATTATTGCCGAAAAAGCGAAGAAAATTCTCGCGGAGTAAAATTATGCCTCAAGTTCCAATCACCATGCCGCAGCTCGGCGAATCGATGGCCGAGGCGACGATCGTTTCCATCAAAGTGAAACCCGGCGACAAAGTTTCGGCCGATCAGGAAATCATCGAAGTCGAAACCGACAAGGCGGTAATGGGTGTGACCACGCCGTGCCCAGGCGAAGTAGCGAAGATCGAAGCTGAAGTGAAAGGAACTTATTCGGTCGGTGCTGTGTTGGGTTATATCGAAGCCAGCGAGGCCGACGCCGCGCGATTTCAAAAGCGGGCGCCCGCACCACCGCAGGGTGAAGTCGCAAAAGAAATTCCTGGCCGCCAAGAAGAAGCAACGGCCAAGACCGGCAACGGAAGCGGTTCGCATTTTCAAGTAGACGATGTCGATCTTCCACAAGTCGCAACGACTGCTGAAGGTGGACGCGGTGGGTTGCCCGTTCCGGCAAGCGCGAAAGGCGCCGGATATTTGTCGCCGCGCGTGCGTGCGCGGATGGCGGAGTTGCAGTTGACGCAAGCCGATCTCGCCGGAATCGCCGGCACGGGCACGGCCGGGCGCCTAACAATTAAAGATCTCGAA
>DASZJH010000065.1:0-47872 GCA_035948375.1 Chthoniobacterales bacterium | reverse complement strand
TGTTGGAAAAGGCCACGAGACTCGCGCCGGCAGGAACGACGGTGCTCGTTCTCGGCGTTTCCTACAAACCCGACACCTACATTACCGAGGAATCGGCTGGATTACATCTCGCGCAAAATCTGAAGAAACAAGGACGTCGCGTGATCGTTCACGATTTTGCGGCGACAATGGCTAACAATCCAGCGCTCAAGGATTTTGAATCGCTCGACGATCTCAACGGTTTGATCAGCCGCAAGGATGTCGATCTTGCCGTCGTGTGTTGTCCCTGGCCGCAATATCGCGACGTGAAATTTTCTGCCGCTACCAAAGTGCTGCCGACGTGGCAGCTTTAAGCGATGAGCGAGCCCGCAACGCGGACCTGGTTTGATCGCGTAAACGATTTTGTGCGGGGCGAGCCACTCAGCGCGCTCCTGCTCGCGACGATTATCGCAACTTTCGTTTATTTTTTCGGCATTGCACCGCTTTTTATTAAAGGGACTTTTGTCAGCGGAACTGCTTCGATTGCGGCTTGGGCCTGGCAAGCTTGGACCTCCGGTCCGGGAGGGAATCAAGAACACTCCCGCCTTGTCCCGATTATTTCTCTCGGCCTGGTCTGGTATCACCGAAAGGAAATCAAGAACGCGACTAAGCATGGCTCGAACAAGGGATTAATCTTTGTCGCGGCGGGAATTCTCTTGTTTTTGTTGAGTGCGCGATGTTTGCAACCGCGTCTCGCGCTCGGGTCATTGCCGTTCCTGATTTATGGCGCTGTCCTCTTTCTTTGGGGGAAGGAAGTCGCGCGCATTGTTCTTTTTCCCTGCGTGTTTCTGATCTTTCTGATTCCTTTCGGCGCGATTGAACAGGCGACATTCCGTCTGCAATTCATCATTACCAGTGCGATCGGATTTTTAAGCAAGCTGGTCAGGCTTCAGATAGACGCGGTTGGAACAACGCTGACTGCAACTAATGGCCAATTTAATTTTCAAATCGCGGAAGGTTGCAGCGGTGTTCGCTCGCTTACGGCCATGACGATGCTTACCGCGATCTACGTGCATTTTACCCAGGACAAGGTTTGGAAAAAGGTGCTCACCCTCGCCTTTTCGATCTTGTTCGCGATCGTCGGTAACATCGGACGATTATTCACGGTCGTGTTGGTCGCCAAGTTTATTGATCCCAAACTTGCGGCTGGAATTTATCATGACTATTCGGGCTACGTTTTTTTTCCAGTCGCTTTGCTGGCAATGCTCGCATTCGCCAAGCTGATAAATGCGAATTGGCGTCCACAGTTACGATCGAGACAATTTTCTCGGGGCGAAGAAAGTAAGTATGACTAGTAAGCGGCTCGCTGCTTTGCAGATCGTTTTACTGGGAGGTTTAGGCTCGGTCTTTCTTGTGCCGCGTGACGTGGCCTTCGAGCCGGCAGCCATGAATCGCTCGCTTCCGCAAGACGTCGGTAATTGGGACGGGACAGACCAAGCAATCACACAATTTGAGCGGGATGTTTTGGGTCCGAATACCCAATTTGCGCGCAAGGTTTATCGAAACCCTCGCGGAGACGAAATTTTTGTGTCAATTGTCTTCTCGGGACCGGACATGAACACGAGTATCCATCGTCCCGAACGCTGTCTCCCGGCGCAAGGTTGGACGGTGGCGGATACGCGGCGCGTTGTGCTATCAACTCCCGCTGGGCGCCTTGATGTAACTCGACTGCACAATTTGCGAAACGAGCGATCAGACTCGGATAGCTCTATCACGATTTACGGCCTCAATTATTATTGGTTCGTCGGGCACGAGGACGAGACGGCATCGCATCTGGAACGAACTTGGATCGACATTCGCGATCGTTTGCTCAAAGGACGCAACCAGGAATGGGCTTATGTTACGGTAGCTGGTTTGGTGACAAAGGATTTCAGGGTATTCGGACGAACCGAAAAAGAGACAGACGATTTGATTCAGGCATTCATTGCTGAGCTGGCTCCGAAATTACAGAGAACTCCCTGAACATCATGCACGCTTAGATCCTACGCGGAGGAGAATTTGAATGAAGGTCGTTGTGTTTGCCCATACTCCGCCTCCTTTTCACGGGCAAACGTGACAAAAGGAATCTGGCGACCGGAACGAAGCGAAGAAGGGATCACGGCGATGTTGGAAAAGTTCATTCACGCACTCGCGCCGCGTCTGCAAAAACCTGACGGCACTCCCTTGTTTTGAGCATCACTTTGTCGCGAAGACGAAGAGGTACCAGCCCATCGTTCGCGCCAGCAATTTCTCGACCGCGAACGGAACGTAGCGGCTGTAACGCCGCAAAGGAAAGTGAGTGACGCGAAAACTCACGTCTCGGAATCTGGCGAACAATTGCCGAGCTTCGCTTTTACCAAAGGCGAAAGCGACGGGGCATTCCGGACCGTCGGTGCAGTGATGGACGAAATTCTCGGCCTTAAGGTAACTCCAGCCATCCCGGAGAAAGTTGCGGTAATGAATTTCCCATACTTCTCGATCCTCGTTGCCGCGCAGTCCGACAATTTGATCGCTATTGGCGTTCCGGCGGTCATGTTTCCACTTTCCGAACCGAAACAGAATCTTCAATAAGACCCGGAGCCGCATGTAAAACATGATCCGGACGAAATAGTTAAAGCTGTGTCTGTGATACAGCATAATAATCGCGCTGCCCTTTGGCCTTAGAACTCGCCATACTTCATCAATCGCTTTCTGCGTATCGGGCGTGTGATGAAGAACGCCGTGAGAATAGACCCAATCGAAACTTTCATTGGGGAAACTTAATTCTTGCGCGTTTTCGTGTTGAAATTTCCCGGAAAGACCGAGGACGGCGAAGTGCCGCCGCGTTGCTTCGAGCGCGGCGTCGGTCAGATCAACGCCAGTATAATTCGCACCGTTCAGCGCAAACATTGCACCGTCAGCTCCGTTGCCGGTACCGATCTCCAAAACGTCTTTACCCTTGGCTCCTGCGAATGGAACGAGGAGCGGAATGTGCCATTCCGTACGATACCGATGCTCGCGAAACTGTTCGAAGAAGTCGCCTTCGCTTGTCGCCTCCGTTACAAAGTGCGTTCCACACGCCTCTGTGTTCCAAAAAGCATCCACTTCTGAGAGTTGTGCTTTTGTGATCATTCCGTTTTTCCCGGGACGCGGCTGAGCAAGTTGTTCTCGCCGATCCTCGATTTCCAATAAGCTCCACCCCGGTCAATTTCGGCCGAAGCTTGATGCGCTAAAAGAACGTTCAGAACATTTGCAGCCATCGCTGTTGGAATCTATTGAAAGGGACTTCGCAATCCAGAGATGAAAGTCGTTGTCTTTGCTCACACGCCACCGCCGTTCCATGGCCAAAGTTACATGGTCGAATTGATGCTCGCAGGATTGAAAAGCCGCGACCGAGACGGACTGCAAATTTTTCATGTTAACGCCAGCCTCTCCGATCGGGTGGAGGAAATCGGGAAGTTCAAATGGAAAAAACTCTTCTTGTTGATGAAATACTGCGTTCGCGCCTGGCGTTGTCATCTTTTCGACGGCGCCGACACTTTTTACTATATCCCGGCTCCGGGAAAACGAAACGCGGTGTATCGGGACTGGCTCGCGATGGTTTTCTGCCGGCCAATCTTTAAACGGATCATTTTTCATTGGCACGCCGCCGGTTTGGGTAGCTGGCTGGAAAAAGAAGCAAAGCCGTGGGAAAGACGGATCACCCGTCGACTGCTCGGTCGAGCGGACCTTAGTATTGTCTTATCTGAGTTTGGTCGAGCGGACGCGATGTGTTTGTCCCCAAAGCGGATCGAGATTGTTCCAAACGGAATTCCCGATCCGTGTCCGGATTTCGAGAAACGTGTCTTGCCGGACCGACAGCGGCGGCAAAAGGAACGCAGCCGGGGAGAACTGACTAGTTTCATCGTGCTCTTTGCCGGGACATGCTCTGAAGCCAAGGGCTTATTCGCGACGCTTGATGCCGTGGCGTTGGTGAATCAACAATTTACGGACCGGCGTCTGCCCATTTCAGTCTCATTGGTTGTCGCCGGCGAATTTCTTTCCAACGCGGAGCGAAACCGTTTTAATCAACGAATCGCTCGATCAGACCTGAATGCGTGTGAGGAACAGTCACGGTGCTTAGTTGATTATGTCGGTTTCGTGAGTGGACCGAAAAAGGATGAGTTATTTCGGAGGTGCGATTGTTTGTGCTTTCCAAGTCTCTATCCGGCCGAAGGTCAACCAGTCACGATCATTGAGGCACTGGCCTTCGGCCTGCCGGTGGTTGCTACGCGATGGCGTGGTATCCCGGATCTACTCGCCGGTTCGGAAGCTCGGCTCATTGATGATCAAGATCCGAAGGCCATTGCGAATGCGCTAAAGGACCTGCTGAATGCGGAGACTTGGACAATGAATCGCAAATTGTTTCTGGATAATTACTCTCTCGACAAATACGTGGACGGTCTGAAATGCGCCTTCGCCAAGCTGTAACGTGTATCGCGCGGATGCGTGCGAACCGCGCGTGCGTGATAGCTATCCAGCTTTTGCTCTCGGCCACCCGAATCCAACACGTTTTGCACGTCTCCGCTGTCGTACGGACGGTGAGTCCAGTGTGTAGATTTCTATATCGACTTCTCGAAACCGGTAGGCGCCCGCAGCTAATTTGCGCATTCGATGCGAGATTATCTCCGCGGCTCGCCGCAATCGCGTCATCATTGATTGCGGTCTTCCGTGGCGCGCACCCTCCTCTTGCGATACCGCCGTTGAGCTTAGATTTTGGCCCGTAAACGTAAATACGGCCAAGGGCTCAGCCAATGTCGCCATTCGAACGTCGGCGCGGATGAGGTTTTCGATCCAAACCTGATCTCCGATAACCTTCCATTGAGGATCGAACAATAGCCCGCGATCGATCACCGTCCGCCGAAAGAAGGTTGAGCACGTCGGCGTGTTAAGCTGCACGTGTTGCACGTACGAAAACAGGGGAAGCACGGTGCGTCGGTACGATAACGGATTGCCATGCTTATCGATTAGGATTGAATCACCGAAAACCACCTCGACTTCAGGGTGTTTGTGGAAGAATCCGGCGACTCGCGCTAGAACGTTTGGTAACAATTGTTCATCGCAATTCAGGTAGGCGCAGATGTCGCCATGTGCTTTCGTGAGACCGCGATTGACGGCGTCGTACATCCCGGCGTCCTTTTCCACAAACAACTTCACGCTGTGCCGCTCGCGATTCGCCGCGATGTTGCTTTGGAAGAATTCGTTCACGCCCTCGGTTCCAGCATCTTGTACTATATGTTCGATGGTCACTTCTTCCTGGTCTGCGACCGAAGCGATAGCCAATCGCAGCCAATCAAGCTGCCGGAAACTTGGAGTGACGATTGAAAAGGTTGGCAGCGTAAGCATTAGGACGATACGCCATGAAATCTACTTCGAGAATTGGGCCACCTGGTTAGCGGCCAGTTGGCGCCGCGGTCTCGACGAAGGCACGATCGTCTCAGTCTGCGGCTCAGTCTCTCGTTGAAGGCGAAGGAGGACACCGGCCAAGGCGAACTCGCGCGGAAGGAACGAGCCGACGTCTTGAGCACCGATCCAATAAGAAAGAATTGAAACCCCGAGATAAAGAGCAATGAAGCGAAGAACAACGCCCGCCGGGTCATCTTTATTAAATGGTACTCGCAAAGTTCGAATCAGCAGGCGGAAGTTCCAAAGGACGAAGAAAATGGTTCCGATAATGCCCATCGCGTCCAGGCTTGCCAGAAAACCATTGTGAATATTGCCCGTCTCGATGACCTGAATCGTATCGTACATATTTTTTCGGTAGGTTAATTTTTGCCCCCACTCGCTGCTGAAACCGAATCCTCGACCTATCCACGGATGCACGGGGAAGTATTGTCGTGTCCAGGTGGTCCAGACTTGTTCTCGAAACTCGTTTGACGACGCCGCATCCATTGCCATGTCAGTATCCCAGTTTCCGGGTACGAATGTCAGAGCGCGTTGGACCTGCTTTGGCAACCGAATCACTTCGGAGTTAACAAAGGACAGTACTGCGAAAGAAATGGCGATCAGCAGCGCCAGGAATACTACGCGACCCTTAAGATCGCGGACTCCAGCTATCAACATTCCGAGAAAACTGTTGACGACCGCCGAGCGGAAGCCGGAATAAAGGACTGTCACTGCGCCAAGAGAAAGCAGAACGAGGCGACGAAAGTTTGATGGATGCAAGAGCCGGCGCAATGAAACTGATGACAAGACAATGAGGATGAGAATGAATCCGAAGTTGCCGAAACCGCCGATTCGTCCAGTGAGAGATTCACCAGTCATAATTTCTTCGACGCCTGCCCAGGACACTGCTGAATAAAAAGGGTATATCTTATAAATAGAACCGGGGAACACCGTCGTGATGATTCCGATGATTAAATCAAATGTGGTGACCGCCAGAACCGTATAAGGAAGTCTGGACCAAAGCTTGGTTGATACCGGAACACTTTGGATGACAGCAAACGCGACCAAACCAACGAAAACGTTGACGTACTGCCTGCCGCCCCAAATGCTCGAGCCAAGAAATTTCATCCCGAAACGATCATGAATACCGTGCCAGGTCAGCACTGCCATGAAGCCTATGATGAGAAAGGCGTCGAATCGCGGGCCCAATTTCAGCTTTGTGCGTCGCAAGGCGACGTCTCCGACAAAGAACTTTGCCACGCCGATCGCCATCAAGATTTGAAAAGGCGTGAATTGTCCTCCAAGAATCGGGAATGTGCCTCCAAGGAAAGATGAAGTGATCACCAGGACCCAATAGAAGCGACCGGTAAGCAGAGTGACTGAAGCCAGTAGAACGACCGCAGCTCCAACGACCAATTCCGAGTAGTGCTCGCCGCCGATTTGAGTTCCTAGAAAAATTGCCACCACTAGAGCAGCGACGCAGATCAGAAACGTCTTTATTTTTTGAGTTGCTGCTGGGTTAACCATGAATCGGCGAATTTCGACTACGAAGCTCGGATCGACACCCGACGTAGCGGAATAGAAGAAAAATCCCTACGTTGCGCCTTCACTGTGGTCCGCTTGTGATCGGTTGCCGGAGCTTATGACATTTGCGGTCGGATGACTATTGGTAATCTTTGCCGCGCTCCTTGGGCGTACTCGGAATCTCAAGGGTTTTCGTGTGAAAAGTTTCAACGTCCGAGGTGCTGCCAAAAGAAACTGCTGCGTAAAGCCAAACGCTAATTCGAACGATTGCCAAGGAACTCCCGGTAGATCTCAAGATGCCTTTTCGCGATGACCTCGGGATGATAACGCGAATGCATCTCCTCTGCTGCTAATCGCGGTTGGGGACATCCTGCATGTAGCCAGTTTGCGATCGCGGTACGTAACGCCAGCTGATCGTCGGGCGAAAACGGTTCGGCGTATTCGACACCGCTGACGATATCTGATACTCCACCTACGGTCGTTCCGAAGAATTTCAGGTTTCTGCTTAGACCTTCCGCGACGACGAGTCCGAAGGCTTCCTCCGCGGGTGCGTGTATTAGAGCCGACGCTGAATCGAGAGCGGCGATTAGCTCGCGAAGAGATTTTGTTCCCAGATAGCGCGCAAAGCCGTTGCGTTCGGCGATGGCGATTTGATCAAGAAAAAGCGCACCGTACCGGCTCTTACGGTCTGCCGCTCCGATAAATTGTAGTTCGAAGACATTACCCTCCCGATGTAAGTCGCGCGCGAGTTCCAACAATTCGAGCTGTCGTTTATACGGCGAAACCACGCCGACACTCAGTAGTATTGGTTTCGCCGTCGTTGGTTTTTTAGAAATCGGCGTTTCGAAAAACTCGCGTCGCACCGCATTCGGTACGCGCCACGTTCGACGGGCATGTATCCGAACCACGGACTCGGTATAAGCGGAGTTACACAAGACGCCGCCCGTCCGTGGCATGGTGAAACGTTCCAAGAGGGCTGCGCACCACCAAAAACTGCCGATAGAAGCGCTAATAGACTTCGCGACTCGGCCGACGTTTCCATGAATAGAAACCACGTTTGGAAAACCCGAAAAAATCGCGCAGATCGCACAGTCGCGCTCAGTCCCATGACCATGCACAAGGTTCGGTTGGATCTCTTGTAGCTTTCGGCGAACGGCTCGAATGCAGCCCTGATAGAATGTACGGAGCCAACCTATTTTGGGAACATGAAGACTGTGGAAGTAAATGTGGTCGGCAATTTTTTGTGGAGATCGCATCGGCTGCTGGGCGCACGAAATGACGTGGATGTCCGGCTCCGGCAGGCCGGCAAGTCCCTGAAGGAAGGCCTCAATGGCGGGGTGAAAATAGGGATTCGGCAGTTCGTATTTTCGATGCTCCTCGCGAAGATCCGTTGCTAAGATGGCAATGCGCATTTCTGCTGCTTCAGAGTCGACTTCAACTTTTGCGTTCCAACGCGGAGTGCAATCGTGTTCGCATCTGGACAGCATCAAACTCCTTGCGCGCACACCGCAGAATTTCGCCGCGGTAATGCCGCCATACATTCTCTTCTCCAAATGCTTCCAGCAACAGTTCGTCCATTGGTTTCGAGTCAACGCTCTGTATCGTAACACCGATTGAATACCTGCGTGCCAACTGGACAATGGTCGAATCTTTATGCCCCACTGTTATAATTGGAAGGCCCGCGGCGAGATATCTGACTGTCTTAGAAGGAAGGCTGAACCGGTTATAGCGAGGGTTCTCGTTCGTTAATTCCATGGGTGAGAGCCCCCAATCACAGTTCCGCAGCTCTGCTCGGAATGTTTCATCGGAAACATTACCGTGTTCGATCATCCAATCAGCCGCGAACCACGGCCTTCCGCGGTAGGAATGCGCACCAAAGAAGTGTAGTTCAATGGCCGCCTGCAATCTGTTTCGAACGCGGGCTAAAGATTCTACAAACCGAGTGAAATCAGCTTCGGCAGTTATCGTTCCTGCGTGCGCAATCTTGATCGTATTTCTGTTGATCGATCGTTTCCCCTCAAGGTAGACAAAATCCTCTGGTTCAACGCCCGCATTCAGAATTTCGTCTGCTCCTCGACCAGTTCGGTGTTGCAGGTCACTCGCCATCTGCTGGCAGATCACGTCGCGGGAAGCCGCTTGGCGATAGAGGTCGTCGAGAAGCGAGGCCAAACGCATTGTCATTCGCAGGCCGACTTTGCCCTCGGCGTGATGAACTGGATAATCATGAACGGAAATGTGGTAATGTTGCTTCGTCGTTGGCAAGGCGGCTGCCAGCGGCAAGATCGACCATTGATGAGGAATAACCCAGACCACGTCCGGCTGATGTTGTTTGATAGCAACTTTGAGGTGACTCGTAGCCCACTTCGACCAAAAATGATCAAGAAGCCACACCTTCGGTCTCACTAATCTTGAATGCGGATAGAGTTTTCTCGGAATTGTTGCGGTTAAGTGGGCATTAACCTTGAATTCATTTGGTTCTGGATCAGGCAGGCAACTCCACCATAGTAATCTTTCTGTAGGCCAACCCTTAAGCATCTGCCGGACGACGGAGGGCCCGCCACCCAAAGCATTAGGCGAAAACTCAGTAACGACTAAGAGCTTTGGCCAAGAACGATTCATGTATTGGACCGCGAGAGTCGGAGATACCAATACATCAGTGCCACTAGACAATGATGGATTCCGGTAAAGGCGATGGCAGAAAGAATGACCCGCCCTTCAACGCGTTTCATCTGCCGCATATTAAAAAGCGGCCACATCATTAGTCTGTAGAAAGCAGTCCTGAAAGGTCGCTGCCGAATCTCTTCCCAGATTTCGGGCCACTGTTCACTAGTCCAGCGCCAACATTGTAGATCAGTCGGCTTACCGAGCAACGATTGTGCAATTACTCGACGCCAGTGATAGGCTTGTTTGCGAAGGAGAAGGTTACTGAATCCGAAGGACTTGCGTGTTGGTCGGTGTTCAAGAATGAGTTGAAGCGCCTCGAATTTTCCGTCTGGGATTGGAACTTGCTCGGCCATGCCAAAGAACCGCACTCGATCCTTATGAAACAAGAAGATTCTGCCATTTGGCCAATACTTAGTAACAGTCCGTTGACCGTCCCATAGGGGCCAGATGCAGGTATAGCCTGCGGTTGATTTATCCGGTTCCGGCCGAGCGCAAAACGCTTGCAGCCAATTTTTTAATTCAGTGCTCGGCACCTCGTCCGCATCGAGACGGAGAATCCAAGCATTTCGGGCTTGCTTCCAAGCGAAAGGCCAGTGCGACTCTTGTTGAAATGAGCGCGGCCTGACAAAGAAGCGTCCTCCATACTCAGCGACGAGTTGGTCAACCCTCGTGTCTTGATCAATGGCTTCGGGTCCATCATGAACAACAACGAGATCGTCGTAACAATCCGCCGTGTCGCGTAGAAGCCGCTTCAGCAAATCTTGCTCCTTCGATACGCAAACAACAAGAGAGATGCCGGGCATTGAATCAAGCAGCCCGGCAAATAAACAAAAGGCCAGGAGATATGCCTGGCATTTTTTTTCCGAGCCAAGCGTCAAGTTCCGTTGATGCGCTCTTGCCTTTTGTCATGAAAAACCTCGCTATCCAAAAGCAGAAACGGGCCCAAAAACGCCCGTTCATGCGAAAAGACACGCCGCGCACTTCATTTACTCGAAACCCCTCTTCTCTCAAAAGATGCGACATTGATCCTATCGTGTAAAAACGAATATGGCCGGTGTCGGCGGTGTCCTGTGACGGATAATGCAACCAACCGACTGTTCGTCCAAGAGGGATAGCGATTCTCGCAAAGAGAGGAACTGCATTGGGGACTGTCACGATTAAGATTCCTTGTGGAAGTAATGCCCTTCTCGCAACGCGAACAGCGTTCCTCGGATCCAAGAGATGTTCGCACACTTCGCTGAGGACAATTACGTCGAACTTTTCTTGAAAAGGTAATGAATCAACGCTGTTCAGATCCACGTGTGCGGCGGTCAACCCCCTTGCCGCGCATGCCTCAACAGCAGTTACCTCGTAATCACATCCGAAAACCTCGTGGTGATTTCGTAATCGCTGCATTAAAGCGCCACGTCCGCAGCCCATATCGCACATTTTCCCGCGCGGGATCGCTCGAAGCAGACGTTCAAGCGTCATGAAGCGTGAATCAGTCTCGAAGTAATCGTCAGGAGGGTCGAGATCCCTTGCCATTCTAGCGTAGGTCTTCGCTAAGTAGTCCATGCTACCGTGGACCGAGGTTGGCCGATTTCAGATGCCTACAAAACGTTGTTCGCCATTCGTGAAAGCGCACCCTGTAATGCAGTGGACGAAGGGCGATTTGTTCTCGCCACGAATGCCCGAACTGCTCGTTGTCCAAATACACGGCCGTGGCTTGCGCTTTCGCCAAGTCTTCGGAAGCATACGGGTTTTCGTGACCCGCTACAGTGGCTTCGAAGGCGGTCTCGAGGCGATTGGTCGATTCCTCAGAGTTGGCGAGTTCGCGGATATGAATCCGCGCATTGCTTCCGAGACGTGTGCGCAGGTCGACGTCGTTCGCTAATTTCAGCATGGCGTCAGCGATTGTTCGAGCCGTGCTTGCGATAAGTCCGCATTCGCCATGTCTGACCAATTCGATCTGCGCCTGGTCCTGCCACGGCGTTGAATTTGCAATGACTGGTTTGCCATAATTCATTGGCTCGGCAATCCCATAGCCGAAACTCTCGCCGACACTCGAAGTATGCAACACAACATCCAAGGTTGCCGTTGTCACTGCGAGCTCAGCCGGGTCGCTTGTCGCCGGAAGAACAACGAATCGTTCACGATCAGGGGCTCTGGCAATTGATCGTGCGACAGCTGGCGGGGGCTCGCGAAGCAGGAGCCTGAGACGCCCGTCTTGGGTTGCGGCGATGCGGAATGCGGCAATCGGAAGATCCGTCCATTTGTTGGGTTCGGGGCGCGAGAGACGGCCAAAAAGAATCTCATCCTGCTGGATTCCGTGTCGTTCGCGAAATCGTTGTCTCTCCGAACTGCTGGGACCGTCGTCGGCGTCGAGTGGGTAAACAGCAACACTGGCTCGACGAAAGAAGTCTTTGTTTAGTTTTTGAAATGAACGTCGCGCAGCTTGAACGCAACTTGTCCACGAGATAAACAATCGAAAATCTGTCCACGCATCTTCTTTTGGATTATCGAGATGTCCGAAAACATTTGTCTGCACGACCGGAATCTTCGGTACTGAAGCGAGCGCGTCTCCCAGAATATCGCCTTCGTGCGGATCTCCAGGCATGTGCGCATGAATTACATCCGGAGCAAATTCGGACAACTTTTGCGCGATGGATTGTGCGCGCGATCCGGTGACATCGACGCTGAGTCCGATCGTGCTCAACTCCGCGCGACGCGGTCCGTCTTTCAACGCAATCACGTGAATCGCGTGGCCGCGCCTGGCAAGTTCTCGCGCCCAGCGGCACGCGGCCTTTTCCGTTCCACCAAGGCCGAGTTGGTTTAGAAACATGACAATTTTCATACGGCGCAATCAACCGGCTGGCTTGGAGGCGAGCACATAGCAATTGTAACGAAGGACAGAAGGATCAACGTCTGGCATTGCTTGCGACGTTCGGACAATCACGGCACCACGTTGTTCCAACCACCAAACCAGGTCTTTCAATCTAGGAAAATGGACCGCGTCGGTGTCGATTGAATACGCCGTGCCGCAAAGAGCTCGTGGCTCAAGGTTGATCCAGAATGCGCCGGGCGGTGCGAATCGCGCGCGCCTCTTCCAGCGCGGTGCGAACCAAAACAAATCCAGCAAATGCTTGTATGTGTCGGTAAGAGCGAACGATTGGAATTTTGCTCGGAAATGTCTTGGAGTTTTGCCGTAGTAAAGACTTGGCGGAAAGCCTTCACCGTCGACAAAATCCGGGCAGATGATACCGATCAATCCGCCCGGCTTACAAAATTTCCACATGGCTTCGAGATACGCTGGCGGATCGACAACGTGTTCGATAGTATAGAGGCTGGCAACAACGTCGAACTGTTCATCTAGTTTCGCGCTAAGAGGGAGAAATCTCGCGCGTGGAAACCGTTCACGATTTCGCTGCAGCAGGTGCTCGTCGTGGTCCATGCCCAGGTACACGCCACCCATTTTTTCAACCTGTCGACATAGATGTGCGGAACCGCACCCAAGTTCTACAACTTTCGTTCCGGGCGCGATTCTGCTTACGAGATCACAATGAAACGGCAGGAGAGCGGAGACATATTGTTCCGCCGCCTGATCGGCGATTTGATAATACAGGGCAGGCGTCGTTTGATAGAATTTCGTCAATCTCTCTTCCAGTGTGGATTTGTCACTGGGTTCCAGATCGCGCAGCCGGACCAATCGAATGCTCATTGTTACTGACGTGATGCTAATTCCGACTCAGAGCACGCCCGACGCAGTCGTGGCACTTGATCGAAAAAGGAGATTTCGAATCGGTTGACGCAGAAGCAATGCGCTGGCGACGGCCCCATGCAGAAAGGTGGGAACGAGTTGCCAAAATGATTGTCGCGGCCACAGGAGTATCGTTGCCGAAAATACCACGCCGATCGCGATTTGGAGGGTAAGTTGTTTCCAGGTTGCCGTCGCTAACCATCCGCCTGCGTTCACTAACCGAATTACATACAAATCCTGGATCACTCCGACGATTCGGCTGAAGAAAAATCCCCAGGCCACTCCGATGATGCCGTTCCAGTGCCATCCAATTAAAACTCCTGTTACAAGCAGGGCCCCGGTTAGCATGCTAAAAATTAATCCGATACCAACACGGTTGAGCGGACCTAATTGTGCACCGGATATATTGCTAATGGCGGTGAGACAGCAGCCGACGATTATTGGAACAAACATCGGCGAAATCGCAGCGCCTATGTGTTGACCGAGCCATAGTCGCAGCAAAACCGGGTGCCAAAGCAAGGTCCAGACTGCGATGAGTGCGTACCACGGGAACGTGAAACTAAAGATTTCGTTGTAAACAGCTGCGGCGGATTCGTTGCTCCCGCGACCAACGGCACGACTGGTATTGTGGAACACCGGACCCATCACAGAGACACTCAAGCCCACAATTCGTTGCCCGGCGTTTGAGCTGATGGAGTAGTTTGTGAAGTCAAAGGCAGGCGCAAGTTTTCCTAATAGCAAACGATCGACCGTGCTGGTGAAAGAAGCGACGATCAGCGATGCGAAAGTTTTCGCGGTAAAGGCCGCCATCTCGCGCGCGCGATGCCAGGCGGCGTGCGCGAAGTCAAACCTTAGCCGGTAATTTTTTTGCGCATGCCAAATGAAGACTGCAAGTTGTAGGGTGCCGGTGATCGTTCCCCACCCGATTAGGACAAGCGGATTTCGCGTGAGCGCTGCTAAAAAGATGGAGGGAATGATTTGTAGCACGCTGAGCCCGATTCGAACAATGCCGAGAAATTTAAAGTCGAGATGTGCTTGCGAAAGGATGAACCAGAACTGGGCATAGTAGGAGAGGAAGAGACCGACGCCACCGGCCACAAATGACCAGCGCAACAGACTGACCAATGCAGGATCGACATTGAACCATCGCGGTCCGAACGTCACGCCGACGACCGCAAAGATGAGTCCCATCGCCGCCAGCAACGGAATCGCAATTGCGTTGCCCGTTCCCCAATATTCCCGAACCGCTTGGAAATCCTCGCGCCCAAGGGCAACGCCGACGTACCGGCCCACCGCTACTCCGAAGCCCAAGTCCATAAATCCAAACGCGCCAGTAAAAGTGAGCACATAAAACCAAAGCGCATACATTTCCGCTCCGAGATAACGGTAAAAAAGCGGAACGGATACGAGATTGAGGGCTGTTGTAACCAGTAGCGGTGCCAGACTCCAAAGAGTTTGTTTTTTCAGGCTCATCGATGACCTCTGTCCGTGACACTTACGACTGAATTGCGGCCGACAAAACCCAATCCGATGACAAGTAAATCAAACTGCTGGAACATTCGCGGAGGAAACTAGCATAGGACGCGACGTGCACGAATCCTGCTTCGTTATATGCACCTCTCTGTGAAAGTTTGCTCCAGAATAATGTACTCGGATTGTCGATTGAAATTTCCTTTGCTGGTTTCCAAGGTCGTGTTCGCATTGCTCGCTTTGACCCTGGCCTCGTGTGAAACAACGCGAATGAATCCTGCCGAAGGCCCGAGTGCCAGCGAGTCAACCGCGGCTCTTGCCCAAGGTCGTTCCGGCGGTATGTCAACAGCAACGTCGCCGATCGCGAGCGGAACTCCCTGTCGTAAGGGCTGTGGGCCAACGCCAACTCCTGCACCCACTGTAACGCCCACTCCAACTCCGATACCAACTGCTACGCCGACAATTACCCCAATAGCTACAAGTCCGACGCCGACGCCGACGCCGAGCCCAAGCGCGACGCCCATGTCAACAGCGACGCCGACCCCGAGTGGAACTCCTTGTCGCAGGGCCTGTGGGCCAACGCCAACTCCAACTCCGATACCAACTGCCACCCCGAGCGCTACACCGACAATTACCCCAATAGCTACTCCAGCCCTTACGCCGATACCAACTGCCACGCCGGCGTCTTCACCAAGCCAGCACGTTTGGATTGCGATGCGAACTGACGGATTACCTGGCTCGGGCACCGAAGCCGATCCCTACGACGGGAGCACGCCTGCGAAATTTGATGCCCTGATGCTTAGCTATTATTGGACCTACAACTTGGGAGTCCATCTGAGAGGTGCAGGTCCATTCCGGACATATGTCAACCATCAGTGGGCTGCCCGGCGAGGATGGGTGATTTCTGGGGACGGAATGTACGCAACTACGCTCCAGATGGCCGGCAGCATTGCTGGAATGCACTGGGGGTTAACATGTATCTCGTCTGATCCAAACATTGCGACGGATAACGTCACGATTCGGGATCTAACGATCGATTGTAATTGGACCGAGCTTTCTGCAACGGCTGACATTGGAAAGAACGGTGAGAAAAACGCTAAAACGGAGGCAATTGTGCTGTGGGGTAGCAACAATCTGATCGACCATGTGCGATCAATAAATAGTTATGGATCGTGGGCCAACCTTCAGGAGCAATTCGCGATCGCTCTGATCGCGCCGCGTAGCAGTAACGGAACTAATAATGTTATCCAGTTTTGTCGGGCTGAACAGCCGTACGGGAACTATGGCAATCCCTTTTCTCTCTCTGGGTGGGCGCCCTATGCAATTGTCAATTCCAAGGTGATATCGTGTACTGCCGTCGGAGTGAACACTGGTACTTACACCGGGTTCACAAGCGGAGGTGTGAACTTTGGCTGGGTGAGGGATTGTGTCATCGATTCAAACACCTTTATTGACTGCTATGGAGTCGCATATTCGGATACAGGATGGTGTGACGGCTTACAGATCACCAATAATGTTGTCACACGTGGATGGAACGGCGTAGGCCTCGGTTCGCCAACGCCGCCTAAGCAGAATATAAAGATAAGCGGTAACAGCTTCTCAATTCAAAACCGCAATACCGGCGCAAACGGCGGAATTACAGTTGCTGAGGTACCGATCAGGAATCTCACGATCTCCAACAACACGATTCTGAGCGACAGTTCAGGACAAGGCTGGTTGCAGTTTTGGGGAGTAACTTCTTCCGGGGTAACCAACGCAACCATCACCGACAATATCGTAGATCCGGCGTTTTATAACGGGGTTACCGGAACCGGGATCACCCTTTCCAATAATCGGCAACCGAATGGTGCGCCTGTTAAGGGTTTGTAACTTTCGTCAAGTGGTGATCCTGATCACCACACACAGGTTTCGTAGCTGACCTGAGTTTGAGTGGATGATAAACGAGTAATCCGACAACAACGATACAGGCGACGAACGATAGCAAGGTTGTAAGAATGAAATGAGACGGCCGGTACGTGTAGATGAGAATCGAGTTTGATTCGCTTGCTGGAAGATTGATTGAAGAGAAAGGCGTGGAGTCGTCCCGTTCCAACGGGATCGATTGCCCGTTCAGCTCAGCTTGCCAACCGGGATAGAACGTGTCGGTCCGTAAGAGTCGGTCGGGAGTCCCGGGAGCGATGGAAACAGTTAATGTGTTCATTGTTTCTGCCGTGATTTCTACCGGGCGTTGGTCGCAGTGAACCCGAGAACTTTTGCCCTTGCTCAGCTGGGTTAGTTTTCCCGTCTGTACTCCGCGTTCCTCGCTCGCGTAGATGAAGTCTGCGATCGGTGGGGCAAGCGACTCTACCGCTGAATGCCAATTATAGAGGCTTAACGGCTGAAGCGCAGAGTAACCGTGAACAGTGTGCGCTCGCCAAAGGTGTCCCATATCATTTGGAAAAAGCATGTCGCTAAAGCTTGGGGCTTTCTCCAGCAAGCGGAAATGATCCGGATTAATCAGATCGACAACCCGATGCTGCTCCGGTCCGCCGGATAGCAATCGTTCCCAATACGCGACAGGATAATTGGGAACATAACGACAAAAGAAAAAAATCAGCGGGAGAAAATTCAGAGCTGCTATGGCAAACTGCGGCAGATATGTCGGCGGTGGCCGGCGCACGTAAATCGCGAGTGCAATGAGACTCACAAAGGCAACAATGGTCTCGGGATTTTGGATGGAAATTTCGCGGGGCAGGTTTTCAACCTGAAACGAGCGCAATGCCGGCGTCTCAGTAAAGGTCGTATTCGTTTTGTCTTGTGACTCGACAAGCGAATGCACATAATTGACGACCCGCGGATAAACTATAAAGGCTGCAACGTTTAACCCAACGGCAGCGGCGACCGCGGCTCCGGCGACTGCCCAACCGAGTTTCGGAAAAGCGCGCTCGCGAATTACAGTGAGGCCGAAAGCAGCCAGGACGGTCGATCCGATTACGGCGATCGGCGCGATGCGCGTATAAAGGATCGGCAAGAGCGGAGTCGAGCACACAATTAGGTAGACTAGAACCAAACCGATCGCAGTTCGTCTGGCGCCGTTCTGTTCCGACATGACTTCTCTGCCTTTCCAAGCGCCTAACAGAGCCGACACAAACGCAGCCGATCCGATGTAAATGACAAAGCCTAACGCATCGTTGCCAAGGAATTTCCCAAGATCGAGAGTCCGAAACGTTCCGAGCGACCACGGAAAAAACGCGCTGAGCGACGCGATGCCCGTCAGATAGGAGAGTCCCGAGCTCGGGGCAAATGAGGCCGTCCGCAAGCTGTTTAGATAGAATTCAACCTGTGGCCAAAGTACTGGAGCGGCCAGCGCTGCGCCGGCGAGGATCGACAAAGAGATTACGAGGAAGAGCCGGAGTACTAATCTGCGGTGACCGAAGCCGTTTCCAAACAAGAAGCAGAGGGCGAAAAGCGGAAGGTAAGAGTGTGATTGAAGATTACCTGAATAGAAGATGAGCGCGCAAAATAGCGCCCCAATTCCAATGTATCGAAGCGAGTTGTGCTGGATCCAAATAGACCACGCCACCCAGAGAAATGGATAGTAAGCGAATGAAGCTTGTATCCATGGATGACTGAAGAAAATGGCAAAGCAGCCCGCAAATTGGTAGGTGAGAGCGAGCGGAAGAGAGATCGAAAGCGGGAAGCGAAGATGCCGCAGGAGCAAGAACATCCCGAGACCGGTTAAAATCGATTTGAGAATCAGGTTCCAGTTGTAAGCGCTGACGAATGGGAGCGTGAGATAACACAAAATCCGGATTGGATCCGTTCCGTTTACGTGCGCGTCGGCTAGAAGCGGTCGGCCCGCGTAGGTGTAAGGATCCCAGCACGGGATCTCTCCAGCCCGATACGCGTGGTAGATCGTGTATTGAAGCGGCAGATCAAACGTCAGTTGATCAATGATGTAGTGATTGGCGGGAATGTTCGCGGCGGTTGGATCGACATATCGATATTTTGAAAAAATTGCAGGCGCTATGTCGAGTGGTGCCAGAATTCGGGAGCCCCAGAACGCGCCATGAAAAACGACGAGGCAGATCAAAATGCTACAGATCAGGAACAGCCCGAACTCGCGCCAACGATTCATTGGCGTGTTACTGTCGATTCTCGCAGATTGCGGGATATCGGCTGGTGCCGACATCTAATGCAGGCCGTACTCATGCACGAGCACGCTTTGTCGTAATGATCGTAAGCGTTGCCGCCGATGTGACTGCGCCGCTCGACGATGAGAGAGGTTTTGCCGAGCTGGGTGGCGATGCGTTCGGCCAGTACCGCGCCGGCGAACCCCGCGCCGACGATCAAGAAGTCATATTTCATTTGAGAAAGCTGAAAACTGAAAGCGGAGAGACGGACAACTGAAAGCGAAAATACGGGAGACCGCGGAGCATAGCGCAGAAGCGTAAACCCTGAAAACTAAAGCGGAAGGACGGCAGAACTGACAGCTGAAAGCTGAAGCGGGAAGAGTGTTCCCTGAGCGGAACGTTGAGACGTTGAGCGGGAGTTGACAGGCAGAATTTAGGGCAATGCCGTGCCCGACATGGACTGAACGGCAGAAATGTCCGAGCTGTTGATGAGCCCGTTGGCGGTAACGTCCTCACGAAAATTGGTCGCGTTCGCAGCCTGGCCGGATTGCGACTGACAATGCATTAATTCCGATTTCCCCTAGAATGAGCCGAGCGTCTGACGAATTGCGCAAACGGACAAGGAATTATGCCTCCTTCAATTGTTCGACTCTTTGTGTCTTTGCCAAAGCAGCGTCCCGAAGCTCAAGTAATCGGACGGCAGCTGCTTCGGTCCGGCACATCGGTTGTTGCGAATTTTCGAGAAGCTTCGCGCGCACGGACAACCAGCGAATTTGTTTCAAAGCTGGAGGTTTCTATTCAAGAAGCCGACGAAGCCGATCTTTGGCTCGAACTGCTACGCGATGATTGCGGAATTCAAGATCGGAAAGTCGCAGATTTGTTGGCCGAAACTAATGAGCTGATTGCTATCTTCATTACGATGGTGAAGCGCAGTAAACTGACAACGGAAAGCGGAAAGTAGAAATTCGGATTTCAACGACTCAACTTCTCAACTCCTAAACGTCTCAACATTTCTCCGTCCGGCTTTGAGTTTGCACCTTTCGTGCTTAAGTCATCGCGGTGAGCAACAACAAGGTCGCGCTGATTACGGGTATCACCGGACAGGACGGTTCGTATTTGACCGAGTTGCTTTTGGGAAAGGGCTATGCGGTCCACGGGATCGTGCGGCGGACGAGTAATCTTCTCCGCTCGCGGATCGAGCATTTGCGGCGTGACCCCAACGTCTACGACAAGAGTTTATTTCTGCACTATGGCGATCTGTCCGACACGACGACCTTGCGACGGATTTTTCGCGAAGTGCAACCGAGCGAGCTCTATCATTTGGCCGGCCAAAGCCATGTCGGGCTGAGTTTCGAGATTCCCGAGTCGACCTGCGACGACGCGGGAATGTCGACGCTGCGGTTGCTCGAAATCATGCGCGATCAGGCCCAGCCGGCGCGGTTTTATCACGCCTCGACATCGGAGATTTTCGGCTGTGCGGCCGAATCGCCGCAGACCGAAGAAACTGCGATGCGGCCGACGAGCCCGTATGGATGCGCGAAAGCGTTCGCCACGCAGTTGGTGCGGGTCTATCGACAATCGTATGGGCTTTTTGCCTGCAACGGCATTTGCTACAATCACGAATCGCCGCGGCGCGGGGAAAATTTTGTGACGCGGAAGATTGCGCGGGCGGCGGCGCGAATTTCGCGCGGATTAGACGTCGATCTTGTCCTTGGTGGTTTGGAGAACAAACGCGATTGGGGTCGGGCCCAGGATTATGTGCAAGCGATGTGGCTGATGTTGCAGCATGACAAGCCGGACGATTACGTGGTCGCGACCGGCGAAGTGCATTCGGTACGCGAATTTGTGGAAGTGGCGTTCGCGGTTGTCGATTTGCCCTGGAAAAAGTATGTGAAACACGACGCCGGATTCGATCGCCCTATGGAACCGGAGCGGTTGGTTGGCTGCGCTGATAAGGGCCGAAAAACGCTCGGATGGAAACAAACCGGAAGTTTTCAGGACTTGGTTCGCGAAATGGTGGAGGCGGAGGTGTGGTTGTTGAGAGGTTGAGTTGTTGAGACGACTCTGCTTTCGACTTGCTCAACTTCTCCCGTCTCAACATCTTTGGGTGCGAGCCCGAGACCCTGAAAGATCATTGGAATCAAGGTATGTCGTCTGGTTGCGAACCGGAACTTAGAACGTCGAAGCGCGCGTAAGGTGGGCGCGGGCCGTCTAAGAATCATCCAACACAGTCTGAGTGCTGTTTCGAACCGGTAATAAGCGCGCGTGATCGGTGAGCGGGCGAGTCGCATCTTGATTGGCAAGAGCAGCGCCGCGCGATCGTTGCGCGTTAGGGCGAGCGTATGCCGCTGACAAATCTCGGGTAGAATCTGCTCACACATGGTTTGGACTGAGCCGCGCCCCGGATCGCGATAAATGCTCAGTTGTTCGCCGTGAAAACGCCAGGTCGCCAGTTTTTGCGGTAGATGAACCGTGCCGAATCGGCTGGTGGCGCGAAGGAGCCAGTCGAAATCGGCGACCGATCCGATCTCGGTACGAAACGGACCGATTGCTCGGGCCGATTCGGTTCGAATGAGAAGTTGGGTCAACGAACAATAGACGCTGCGCCCCGAAAAATAAATCAGAGAATCATGAGGTGCAGGCCGGTAATTGATTTGATTTTGTTCTTCGCCAAGAAATGCCGTTCGGACGGTAGCCAGTTCGAGCAATTCCATGATTGCACGCGAAGACAGCCGACGCTTCAGCTCGGGATTCGCTGGCGTCAACTTGTGGCCGTCGCCATCGATAAACAATGCGTCGCAGGCAGCGATGGCGGCTTCGGGGCAACGCGAAAACGCGTCCAGCATCCGGGTAAGGAACTGCGGCGCCATGGTATCGTCAGCGGTTGCGACATAAATAAATTCGCCGGTGGCGAGATCGATCCCGTGATTGATCGCGGCGTAAAGGCCTTCGCGCGGAATTTGATGAAGCTGAAAACGCGAATCGCGTTGAGCGACGGGCTGGAGAAATTCCCAGGTGCCATCGTTGGAGTGGCTGTCGAGAACGATCGCTTCCCAGCCGGCGAAGGTTTGATTGAGCAGCGATTCGATTCGGGGTTCGAGAAATTTCCGCGCGTTGAGCGACGGGAGCAGAATAGAAACCTTAGGTGATGGGCTCAATTTCGTCTGGGGTCTGCGTGTATCCGTTAGTCTAACCAGGAGCGCTCCAGCAACGCCGGATCGACTCGAATTCGTCGAGTAATGCGAAAAGACCTTTGGCAAAATCACGCCCGGTGAAGCGACAGGCGCGTTCTTTGCCGCGGCGGATGAAGTCTTCCCGGGTGGACCTGTCGTTGTGCAAAAGTTTCAACGCCTGGGCAATCTCAATTTCGTCGACGGGACTTATCAGAATTGCGGCGTCGCCGAGTTGCTCGCTCGCCCCCGGAACGTTTGCGGCGATAACTGGACAACCCAGCCCGAATGCTTCCAGGGGCGGAAGATTTTCCGGGCCGAAAAAGCTGACATAGCAGAGGGCGAGCGCATTGCGATACAGGGCCTGGAGCGTTTCGCGCGAAACGTGTCCGAGAAAAAATATCTGATCGTTCAGCTGCAGTTTGTTAACCATTGACCGGACATATTGTTCGTTTCCTCGATCAGAACCGGTGAAGACGACGGGCAGGCGCAAATTCTCTTTTTCGTTTAGATGATGCAGGGCTTGCAGAATCGCGATGTGGTTTTTGTGGCTCCAGAATTGTGCCGGATAAAAAACGTAATCGCGAGGCAGGTTGTATTTCGTCAGCAAATCAGAATTCGTTACCGTTTCATCTAACGCGAACGCGGGTGTCGGATGCGGCAGTAACCTGATTCGGTCTTCCGGCACGCCGTAAAACGTCTGCACTTCGCTTTTGCCGGCCTGGGTGCCCACCACGACGAACGCGGCGCGCCTTAGGACTTGGGAATAGAATTCTTCTCGCCGCAGCCATTCGCCGTTCAAACTGACTTCGGGGAAGAACGGCTGCAAGCGATGTTGCAGATCCCATACGACAGCCAGAAACGGGGTATTGACGGTAACCGTTTCAAACGTGGTATTAAGAAGAAACTCAATTTTTTCGCGCTCGAGGATAGTGTCGACCCATCGGTGTTCCCACACGAACGTTCTACCCCGAACGTCTAAATGGCCGCCCAATGGGCGTTTCAGGGGAACGGTCTTGAATCCGGATGGTCTCGTTTTGGTTGTCGACTCGCGAAATCCTTCAAAGATCACGAGTTGGTGCTTTGAAGCCGGGGCGACCTCCAGAACCCGTTCAAATATTTCGTGCTCGAGAGTGTAACCGCCGCCGATTTTTTCCGGGGCGGTAGGGGATAGAATGCCGACTCTCATGATTTTTGGGTTACGGCCACGATGTGCCAGGTTTCGTCGGTGATCGGGTCAGTTTTGTTGAAACCGGCAAAGAATTTCACCGGCTCCAAGTTTGCTCTCGAAACCAGCGTTTTCATTTCATCCACAGAGAAGAATCGATTGGTGTGCGATTCGCGTAGGGTCGAATGATTCCCGTCATGGGTCCGTTGGTGGACAGTGTAATTGACGACGGCTAATCGGTTGACTCGGTCGAGCGTGGTCTCAGAGGTGCGTGAAATCTCACCGTCCGCCGTTTTCAATTTTCGGATTCGCATCGGGGAATAGTGATTCAACATCGCCGGGGCATGCCAAAATTCGAAGATAAAAACTCCGCCGGGAGCCAGGTATTTCCAAACTTTTGCCAGGGTATGCTGGAGAGCGTGATTGGTTTTCAAGTAGCCGATTGAGTCGAACAAACACAGGGCGGCGTCATATTGCTTTGCCGGTAGTTCAAGATTTTGCATCTCGGCGACCAAAAACAGGACCTCGGAGCCATTTTGTCCGGCGCGCCGACGCGCGATCTCAATCATATCCAACGAACTATCGGTTGCCGTGATCTGATAACCGAGTTTTTCCAATTCCAAGGCGTGGCGGCCGGTGCCGCAGGCCAGCTCGATGACCGCGCGCGTCTGCCGCAGACCAAATTCCTGAATGCAATCGTGGATAAAGCTGGCTTCTACGGCGTACGGTTTGTCTGCGTAAAAAAGATCGTAGAGCTCGGCGTAATGGCCGGCGTAATTCGTCATGCGCGGATTTTCGTTCTGCTCTCGTCCGTAACGCCGGAAATCGCTTCGGCGATTTCACCGATTATTTTGTCGGGCAGAGTTGGACTGGACGGCAAATAAAACCCAGTTCTCCAAAGCGATTCTGCAACTGGACACTTGACCGGCCGGAAACCAGGTTGCTGCTGCAACGCGGGCTGCAAGTTCATCGGACAAAAAAACGTGCGCGAATCGATGCCGGCGTCGTGTAAGCGCGCGAGGAGATCGTCGCGAGAGATTCTGAATTCCGGTTGAACCACGACCCCGTACATCCAGTAGACATGCCGCCCGTCTGTCGCCGGCGCCGGAAGTTGCAAACCGGGCACATTACTCAGAAATCGATCGTAAGTTCTGGCGACGCGAATTTTGTCGGCAATGATTTTTTCGATTCTATTGATTTGAACCAGACCCATTGCAGCCTGGTACCCAGTCATCCGAAAATTGTAACCGGCCAATTCGTGCCGAAACCGCGGAGTAGTGAATGCGAGATTTCGCAAGAGCTTGAGTTTTTCGGCGAGCTTCGCGCTGTTCGTTGTAATCATTCCGCCTTCGCCGGTAGTGATGATTTTGTTGGCGTAAAAGCTGAAGCAGCCCATGTCCCCAAAGCTACCAGTTTTCCGATCACGAAATGTCGCGCCGTGCGATTCGGCGCAATCTTCAATCACGATGAGGTTGTGTTTTCGCGCGATCTCGCAAACGCGCTCCATGTCGATCGGATGACCAAAGAGGTGGACCGGAATGATTGCGCGTGTGCGCGGAGTAATTAGTTTTTCGATCAAGTCGAGATTCAAATTCCAAGTGCGCGGTTCGGAATCGACGGGAATCGGAACAAGGTTGTTGTGATAAGCGGCCAGCGCGCTGGCAATGTTAGTAGAAGCGCTGACCAAAATCTCGTCACCGGGTTTGAGCTCGAGCGCGGCTACCGCAAGGTGGAGTGCGGCAGTGCCGCTGCTAACGGCGACACCGAATTTACAACCACAGTAATCCGCAAATGCCTCCTCGAAACGCGGGATCGATTCGCCGAACGAACCGGAGATTTCGCCACGGCGAATCGCATCTGCGACTGCCGCGATTTCTTCCTCCCCGATGTTAGGCACGAAGACCGGAATCATTCTTTTTTCACGTCGACGTTCACCTTATCATTAACGGTGCCGAGAAACGGGCCCTGTTTTACGCTGACGGCTTGGAAATCCTCCAGCACGCGAAGCGCGTGAACGCCATGGATCAAGACAATGGCGTCGCCCGGCTCAAGTTCAATTTCGCGCAACAGATTGCCCTCGTCGCTGTAGAGCTCGATCACAATACGGCCACGTTGCATCACGAACATCTGTTGAAGGTCGGTGACTTCGCGCCGGAACGGCTTGTGATAATGCGGCGGCTCCGCAAATCCTGACTTATGGGTTAGAAGGCCGAATTGAAAAGAGGATTCTGGCGGCGAAAAGAATTCCGTTTTGTTGACCCTGGTGCCAGCCCGGATGACCTCGGCGTAGCGGATTCCGCCATGTTCGACAGTTTCGAGCTTCATAATCTTTAAGCGCCACTTGCAGCGTAGGAGGCGGCTGCGACGTTCTGGACAGGCGCAAACCGAAGCCAGCTCGATTCCGTCAGCCGTTCCGTGGAATTGGAGCAACGCCAGTGCGCTTCGTTTCTGATAATCTCAGTATTAAAGACTCGATATCGTAGAGTCTTGGTCCACACGTGCGGAAATTCGGAATGCAACAACTCCGCCAGGTCCGTGGCGCTCGTAAAGAACTGCAAATGGTCCGAACCTTCGTGGCCCAGGGACTCGGAGCCGACGAAAAGACCATCTTGGGGCAAGGCGGAGCGGATTTTTTCCAGGACCGTTTTGGTATCGTTCACGGTGAAATGACCGATCGCGCCATTCCAAACCACGACATTGTATTGCCGGCGAGGGAAAGGATCGGCGATCGCGTCCGTAAGATAGTAAGTCACATTTGCCCGCTGGTTGTCTCGTTTCGCAATGCGAATTGCGGCAGGGTCGATGTCAATCGCATCGATTTGCGCGCATTGTGACCCGAGGAAATGTTTTGTTAAGAAGCCGTCGCCGCATCCAATGTCGAGAACGACGTCGCCGGGGCGGAGCACTTCCGCCGTGTAGAAGGCACGAAAAAGTTGATATGGATGCATTCGGTTGGCGCCGAAGCCGAACAAGAACCAGGCCAGGCGGTGATAGGTGAAGTGCGGGCGAGTCTCGTTGAGCTGCCAGAGACGTTTGAACAGGCTTTCGTAATGGCGTCGCAGCAACCAGGCGAAAAGTTGCTCCCGAATTCGGTCGCCCCAAAGCAGCCTTTCTTTCCATCGCCGAAGCGACAGGAACAAATGTTTTGGCTTGTCAGCTGTCATGAGCGCTTGGGCTGGATCAGAGACCTGAGTGGTGCGCTTTTATCTTGTCTTACATCGTAAACCTCAAGGCCTGCAATAGCCTCGAACCGGTCTGCGCCAATGAGGTAGCTGAGTTTTCCATTTTCGTCGCGCGAATCGCGCCACCGCGCATCGACAAATGCGCGTCTTGGAGTAAGCACCGGCAGATCACCGACATTCGCGTCGCGAATGAAGTAGGCGTTATTGCCGGCACTGTTGCAGCCCGCTAGAGAATAGCCTTTGCGTTTTGCGAGTAGCTCCAGAGCCGATAACGACGCTCCCCAGAATTGGCCGGAATAATGCGCCTTGTGCCGCACGAAATCTCGTTCGTAGGGAATCGTTACGGCCAGCTCCGGTCCGAAGATGCTGTTGTATTCAATGACGACGATTACAGGATCGACCACCTCGAGTTTCTCCCAAACCCAGTAGTCGTTCCCATCGATGTCGATACCGAGAATTCCAATCGCGCCGCGCCAACCTGCTTGACCAATCAGATCGTTGATATTGTCGCGAGTGATCCAGGCTTGTTTGGCGGTCAGGGTGTGACGCCAGTAGATTTCGTCGCGTTGGATTTGATCGACACATTTTTGACTGCTATCCAAAACCAGACCGCGCCAGTTGTTGTTCAAGAGTAAAAAGCGCGTGTTCGACTCGCGATAATTCTCAACTCCGAATTCCACGAACGTATCCGGTAGCGGGGCGAGGCGATGGATCAGGTATTGAATGATTCCGTCGTCGCCGAATTGAGAAAAGACTCTGAACTCGGCGTCGTGCAAGGATCCGAACGATTTGCCGGCCCGAATGTTTTGGATCAGCGGCTGGGCAACGAGGACTTTTAGCGAGTCGATTTCAGCCCGGATGGCCGTTAGTTCACCTCGCAGTTGCAACGATTTAGCGGACTGAAACATACTTCGAAGCCACAGACAGTGGCACGGCCTTTGCGCCGGCGTTAAATAGAAAGTTAGGGCTGGTTAAGGTCACGATCGATTTACGCTTGCGGCTTGCGCTCAAAATGAAAGCCCTTAAACACCGCTTTTCCGCCTTCCGGATGCGCCTTTTCGTCCGAAACGTAAGCCCAAATGAGATCATGTTGATCACCGAATATTTTTCGAAAATTGGCTTCGCTCAAAAACCACGCGGGATAGCTTGCATCATAAAGCCGGGCGGGCACGTGTTGAATGGTTAATCGATCGCGCCCGGATTTATTGAACGCGGTCCGCTCGACAATTACCTGAGGAATTGGTTCGTGGAGGAGACTTTGGAGAAAAACGTATGGCTCGCGCAGATATTGAATTACACCGGAAAGCAACAGCAGGTTCGGCTGCTGTTCGGCCAAACAATCAGCAATTGTCGGATAAAAATGAAGCTGTTCAGTGGCGAATTCTTTCTTACCGCACGCTACCTGGGCTGGTTGATCCACGATGCTCCAATGGAGGTCTTTAACGGTTGATAATAACTTCCGCGATTGAAAATAGGTGCTGCCCAGCGATCCGCCGAAGTCAAGCACGCTTAAACGCCCATCGGCCGCTGTAGCCGCTCGCAGCAATCCGGCGAGAAGAGGGAATTCGTATTGCACATGGTCGAAGGCAACCGAATCGCGCTCAAATTCCGCGTGCCCCGATTTTACTTTTAGAGCAGCGGCCCGCGTTTTCTCCAGAATTTCCGGCGCGGAATAACCAGTCGAATCCCTTTCCGCATCCTCCCACGTTTCATAGTCTCCGGTAAAACGAATCGACCCGCCATCTGGCCGCAGAACAGAACGCAACCAACGACTCAACGCGCGGCTCATCTACAAGTAATTGCAAGCGCGTAACGTGTCTTCGGCTTGTGCCATGAAGATTGAAAGGACGTCTTCCGGCATTTCATCTCTGAAACTGCCAGCTTGCCCACGCCGCACAAAAAAGCGGGAGCTCGGCCACGCCGGGTTTGACCAACCAGTTTTCATCTCTTTTGCACGCATTGTTGAAAAAGAAGATTGCCGACTGACCTTTTTCAAAACTTCGGGAGATCGTTCCATGCCTGCGAATTCACACACTCGGCGAAGCTCGTTCACCGGATTTTCCAGAAGGTCCTCATATCGGACGGTCAGAATTTCTGCTCCGAAAGGATTGGACCGCCAGGCATTGACGTGATCTTGCCACTTCGACGGTGACAAATGCCGTCCGGTCCGTACGATTTCTGAAAAATCGACATCGTCTCCCCTGAGAGCCCGGAGATGATGGTAGTAAGAGACCATTACGTCGCGGCCATCGCGCAAAAGATAAATTATCCGTCGATACTCGGAACGGGGGAGGTGATGTGTTTTGAAGTACATAGGCGTTCGATGGCGTCGATAATAATGACAGGCATGGACATCCGGAACCAAGTTCAGGATTTCCGCATCGGACAAATGTTCTGGATCTAAACTGTAAGCAACGCCGACGATCAAATTCTGCATCCAGGTGTTTCCACTTTTTGGATAACCAGTGATAAAAATATCCGCGGGATCGGTGCGATTGACAGGGATGAGTTCAGCCTCGCCCTCGACTTTTTTGTCGCGCCGATCTTGAAGAATGCCAGCTGGCGTTCTCAAGATCGACATGATGCGTTCAGGAATCGATCGTATCACAGCAATGCAATAACTATACTACCAGACCCTCGGTCGCTCTAGAACGTCAGGTAATCATATTTTGGGAGTAACAGGCCGTTCGAAGTTGCGCTGGGCTGGCGATATTGCTTGGGATTGGCTTTCAGCGCTTTTTCCAATGACCGAACGTCGTCCGCGGAGCGAATTCCGAATGCTTTCAACCGATCGAGGCCGGCCTGCCGTCTTGAGTCTGGAATTGTCGCTGGCTGATTGAACATTTCGAAGAGAAACTTCCCATCTCGAACCATCCGGGTGGCGGCATTCTCATACATTGATTCGGCTACGTATCTCGAGCGATTGATTCCGCCGACAATTCCTGTGGCCAGGCCAACAATGATGATGCCCAAGGTAGCGTAACGCTGCCAGTTTCGAAACTGCGGCTCCGATTTCACCTGACTATAAATCTCGCCAATCGCGACGGAGACGGCGCTCATGAAAGCAAGGGTTGGTAAGGCAATCCCAAAGGACCGGGCGGCGCCGAGCGCTGGAAGGGACAGGAGCGCTCCCAGGCAACAAACGCCGAACAACTGCCAACGCGCTCGCGGTTTTGCCAGTGGTATGAACAACAGGACAACTACGATCAAGAAGGCAATCCAGGTTAAAGCAATGAAAATATCGGTGAGCCCTCTCCAGGTGAACCCGCCAGGCAGCCAGGACGCTGCCATCGCAACTAGAAGTCCCTTGATCGCTGACAGCTTGAAGTCAGGCGAGAGCGCGTTCGACACCAGAAAATGCCAGAGCCAATAATGAAAACAGACGATCGTCAAGATGCTGAGCGCTGCGGCCGCAACTCTACGGAACTGGCGCGGATCAAATGATGAGATTAGCCAGAGAAGAGGCAATACGACCGGAAGCGTGTAGGTCTCTTCGCGCGTGAACGTCGCCAAGGTGGCAAAGACCAAGGTGAACAGAAAAAAGAACCAGCGGCCGCGTTTCGCCCAAAGGACAAAGGAGTACGCCGTCAGCACAATCCAGATGTAAGCCATCACTAAGTGGCTGAGACAGATCCAAAGAGCGAGAGAAGCGAACACTCTCGACGAAACGAACAGAGCCAGGACAATGGCGAGTTGGACAAAGCTGAGTCCTAGTTCTAACAACAGCATGCCTGCCGCGATCATGAAGATTCCCATCAAGGCGACCACAAAAACTCGATGCGCGACTACGTTTTCGCCGAACGCGGTCCCCTGGAAATTGTAAAGAAAGATGCTGCAAGGCCGCAGGCCCGGAGTTTCAATCTTGTCGGGGTCGATTACATCGTGAAAAGTGGAGCTGATTTCCGGTCCGGTGTAAGATCGAATCAAATGAAAATCGTCCCAATAAAAGGGAAACCGAAACGTTGGGGCGAAAAAGGCGGACCACGCCAACAAGAGCACTGCGGTCAACGCTGTTACCTTGGCAATTCTTGGCATCATTGGTCGTTCAGATTGGCTTGCGACAGGTTCGCTCAAAGAAGAGTAGGGCGATGGACGTCGTTTTACTGCACCCGCGCTTTTGGCAACGGAATAACGTAGCGACCGTTGAAGCCTCGTGAGGTTAGTTTTGGAATCAGCTCGTCGGCAATGTGCCAAGACAACAGCAGAGCGTATTCGGGTTGATCCTGAAAAAGTCGCTCCTCATCCACAACGGGGATGGTGGTTCCCGGAACATATTTGCCGATTTTGTAAGAACCGTTGATTTCGAGAACGCAATCGAGAATGCCGTTGTCCAATCCGACATAATTAATCAAAGTGCTGGCGCGCGATGGAGCGCCAACGCCATAGACGCGCACTCCGCCGACTTTGATTTCTTTGAGCAAACCGAGCAGATCCAGTTTTGATTGCGTCACCGCGCGCGCGAACTGGGCCAATGTTTCTTTACTGATCTTTCGTTTCTCCTCGTCCAGTAACTGACTCAAGCTCGCGTCCACGGGATACCGGCCTTTTCTGGCCGCGTAAACCCGGATTGACCCGCCGTGGGTTGGAATGCGCCTGGCGTAAATGATTTCGAAACCGTGCGTCTCGAGCAGATATTTCAACGCTGTCACTGAGTAGTAGCGCAAATGCTCGTGATAAATCGTGTCGTATTGGAGAGTTTCGATGAGCGCCAATAAATAATGGGATTCGGAGATGAAGATACCGTCTTCTGCAAGAAGCTGGTCGATGCAATCGACGATCTCGTGAATGTCTTCAATGTGAGCAAAAACGTTCGTCGCGGTAACGACCTTGGCTTTTCCGTGTTTGCTCACCGTTTTTTCCACGGCGGCGCGGTTGAAGAAAGAAGTCAACGTCGGGATGCCGCGCTCGATGGCCAGCTTTCCAGCGTTCGTGGGTTCGATTCCGAAAACCTTCGCCTGCTGAGTGAAGTTGCTCAGCAGCGTTCCGTCATTTGAGCCGATGTCTACGATGAGCTCGGACGGTTTTAACGGGTAACGTTTCGCAACCTCCCCGGACAACTGAGAAAAATTATCGCGAAGTATTTTCGTGGTTCCACTGGTGTAAGGATAAGTCGGCGGAAAAAGAATCGTCGGATCGACAATCAGGCCGATTTGAACCAGCTGACATTTGTTACAAAGAAGCAATTCGGCGGGGTAGGCAGGCTGCTCGGCAGGCCGAGTGCCGATTTTTGGCATCGTATTGACCGGCGGCAGATAGCCTATGAAAAGAATGCTGTGGAGGTCAGTCGAATCGCAAATCTGGCAGCGTTCGACCACGACGCTCGAATTAGTTCCGGCGGCAAGTTTTCGTTGTCGGATCATTTGTTTGAAGGCTTTTGGTGGGCATTCTCATCGTACCATCGAACCGTTCTGGAAAGACCCTCGCGCAGTGACACGCGTGGTTTGAATCCGAGCTTACGCAACTTCGCTGTGTCAGGACACCGTCGCGGCGGACTGCCGGCACGTAGTTTGCCCGGCGCGACCTTAATGTTGCGACCAAGAGAGCGCGCGATTTCGCGGGCAAGCTTTTCGATAGTAATCTCTTCCGAAGTTCCGACGTGATAAATCCCGAGGTGCTCGCCTTTTTCCATCACTCGAAGCGCGCCGTCGATTGCATCATCAACGTACATGAATGCGCGCGTTTCTTTTCCGGTGCCTTGAATCTGAAAGGAAACCGCAGTTTTCTTTTTGTTGGGTAATTCGCGCATTCGCAGCGTGAACTCAGGAATCACATGCTCCCATCCCATGTCCGGGCCATAAACGTTATGCGGGCGGACGATTACCACGCGCTGAAAATGTTTGCGTCCAAAATTCAGGGCGAGCAGTTCACTAATGATCTTTCCGCCGCTGTAGGAATAGCGGGGATTTAGAACATCCGGCACGGTCAGCGGCGTGGTTTCGTCGGTCGGCACTTTCTTTGGAGCGTGATACACCTCGGAGCTAGAGAACAGGACAAGCTCGGGAACTTTGTACTTCAGGCACGCATCGAGGATATTCGTCATCCCTTTGACTGCGACTTCCAGAACAGTTTCGGGTTTGCTGTAAAAAAATTCCGTTCCGTTGATGTAGGCCAGGTGGCAAACACCATCGACATCCCGCGTGGCATCTTCGACGGCGTCCCTGTCGCGAATGTCGCCAATGATCAGCTCCGCGTTCTCTCCGCCGCCTTTGAGTTTTTCCTTGGAACCGCGCGAGTTGTTGTCAAAGGCGCGTACGCTCGCACCTGCCGCGATCAAACCTTTGACCAGGGCTGCGCCGAGGAAGCCGGTGCCGCCGGTGACGAGATAATGTTTTCCGGTAAGTCGGGATTCTTTCGGGGATGGCGCCATTTCAAGAAGCGTAGTCCGGCGAACTTAATCTCGATTTCGATGAATCGCTCGCTTGACTTCACGGTGAAACTTTGGAATTCGCACAGTCGTCGCGCTACGCGGCGCGTTTCGACTTTTGCGCATTCCCCACAAAAACCAATGCGAGTATTCCCTGACCCACCGGCCGAGGCGAAAATTGGACTCGCCACCATAGAGACGATCGATTGAGACAATCGGCACTTCCCCCAATCGCAAACCGGCATGGTGCGCCTTAATCGCCATCTCGAACGCGACCGTCCAACCCACCGGCCGACTCTCCAGTTTGAGCGACGGAAAAATTTCCTTACGAAACATTTTGATTCCAGTCGTTGCGTCGGTGAAAGGCGAGCCGGCCAGACGATGGAACAACCAGTTCGCCCAGTAGGAAAGAAATCCGCCGATTGCCGAACCACCAAGTCGCCGGCCGCCATGCGCGTAGCGTGTGCAGCTGACGAAATCGCACCCGTCCTGAATCAATGCGATCATGTCTTCGATCGCCAATACCGGGCCCACTTCATCGGCGGCGAAAATGAGGATGACGTCGCCTTGTGAAGAAGCAACGCCGCAACGGATGGCGTTAACCACGCCGTTGCCGAGCGTGTTCTGAACGCCGCGCAGCTCCGGATAATTCTTGCGGACGTCGTCGATGACCGGGATGCTCTCGTCCGCCGCGGAATCGTAGACGACCAAAACTTCATGCGGCAAATCCACGACGGCGCGAAGAATTTTGAGCATGATGCGCAGGTTGATGCCCTCGTTGCGGACCGGTAACAAGATCGACAACATCTCGCACCGATTGGGTGTCGTTTTGGTTTCGGCGGGGGCGATGGCGGTAGCGCCGGTCATTGGTTATAAAACTTGGTGATCAGCCGACAAACGCTGCGCACATCGTCATCGGTCATTTGAAAAGCAGACGGTAGCCAAAGGGCCTGTTTTCCAATGCGTGCGCTATTTGGAAAATCTTTCTCGTCGCGCAAATAAGGTTTCTGAGTGTGAAGTGGAAGCCAGAATCGACGGCAACCGGCGCCGTTTTTTGCCAGGAACTCATCGAGTTCATCGCGACGCTCGGCCAAAGCATCGACCCATTGCGGTTGCTCGCCGGCTTCAACGTTGAATGGAAGAATTCGGATGCCCTTAGCTCCGGCCAGCTCGTTACGGTAAATGGAATATGTGCGCCGGATACGTTCCATTCGCTCGCCAAGTCTTTCCAACTGACCCAGTCCGACCGCGGCCTGAAGGTTGGTTAATTTGAAATTGAAGCCAATTGAGTCATGAACATCGGCGCCGCCAGTGCCGCGAATGGGTCTGCCCTGATCTTTCAATTCGCGGAGCCGATGAAAAATCGCTTCGTCGTTCGTTACGATGACTCCGCCTTGCCCGGTAGTGATGATTTTGTTTGGGGAAAACGAGAAACAGCCGGTGTGGCCGAATGTTCCCAGGCAGCGTTTGTTGAACCGAGAGCAAAATCCCTCTGCTGCATCCTCGACCACGGCAAGACCGGGGTTTCGGGCGACGTCGACAATTTTTTCAATCTCAGCAGCGCGGCCACTAACATGAACTGGCACCACTGCTTTCGTTTTGGAAGTGATCGCTACTTCCATCGCCTTCACGCTGAGGTTGAGAGTCTTAGCATCGACATCGACAAGCACCGGAGTCGCGCCGGTCATCGAAACTGCATTCGCCGTCGCAATAAAAGTGATGTCGGGAACAATCACTTCGTCGCCATGGCCAACGCCCAGAGCCATGAGCGAAAGATAAATGGCTGATGTTCCGTTCGTAACTCCGACGCCAAACTTTGCGCCGGTAAGCTTTGCGATCGTTCGGGCGAATTGTTCGGTGACATCGCCGTCGTTGATGTAGTTGCTGCGCAGGACGGCCAAGACCCGTTCGCTTTCTTCGCCACCAAGTTCGGGTTGCCACCAGGCGATGCGGCCGCTCATGATTATTTGGATAGTTCGTTGAGCCGTTGCCGAATCAACTCAACTTGTGCGAGCACCCGGTCGCGATCTCGCGCACCGACGCGACGAATGGGTGCGCCCGCATACACTGTCCAGGGATCGAACGGGAACTGGGTTGGAACATAACTCAACGCTCCGATAATCGTTCCTTCGGGAACAACATTGTCCGGCATGATAACGGAATTCGCGCCGGCGCCGGTGTAGTTTTCAAAAACTACGTCGCCTGTAATCGGATTATCCCCGATGTCGCCGGCAGCGGATGGAACAATGGTAATCAGGTCTTTGGCGAAATCGTTGCTCGTGCACCACACTCTGACTCCGGCCGACAGGCTGCTGAAATCACCAAGTGAAAAAAGACGCTGAGGACCGCCTCCGATGGAACAGTTGTTTCCGACGTGGGAACAAAGACCGATTCTAACTCGCGTGGAAAAATAGCAGTAGTCGTCCACGATCGAAAAAGATCCGATTTCAAAGCGATCTTGATACCGAATGCGAACGTTTGGAGAAATAATCGGCTTCATGTCGCCGATGCCGATGTGCGCCTTGGAAGCGTTGACCAAAGATCGACAACGTCTTTGTCCTTGGGGATTTCAAGAGATTGATAAGCACTGTGAGGCACACCGACGATGATGACATCGCATTTACTAACGAGGGTTTCCTTGTCGACGAATGTCGGATCTTTCGCGTACTCATCTGAATAGAAAACCTTGGCGCCGTGGAAGCGAAGTAGCTTGCCGAGCTTGTAGGAAAGCGAATCGCGGATGTCGTCACTGTCGGCTTTGAAAGCCATTCCGAGAATTCCGACGCGTTTTTCGCGCAAATCAAACCGGCGGGCCAATTGTTCGACGATAAAGTTGGGCAATCCTTCGTTGATGATCGTGGCCATCTGGCCGAGAACGAAGTTGTGCTTTTGAAAAGCGAACAGCTGCATTGTGTCTTTCATCAAACACGGACCGGCGGCAAAACCGGGTCCCGGGATACTGCCCATTCTGGGGTAACCTTGTTTCATCTTCGACAATAGTTCGCCGTAATTTAATCCCGCGCTTTCGACGACCATGTAGAGCTGATTGGTCGCGGCAAATTGCATGTAACGAAAAGCGTTGCAGACGAGCTTGGCGAACTCTGCCTCGAGCGGAGTCATCTCTACGACTTCGGAAGCGATTTTAGCGAAAAGCTTTTTCGCCGCTGCCAGTGCTTTCTGCGACGTGCCGCTAACGAGTTGCGGAAGCGTGCGAATCTCTTCGATGCCTTTTCCTTGCACGACGCGCTCCGGACAAAAGGCGAGGCCAATTTTCTTTCCCCGGCTGCCCAGGTAGCTGTCGATGTAATCGGTTGTTCCGGGCGCGACAGTGGACCGGAGAATAATTGTCTGACCATCGCGAAGGTGCGGAATCAATTCATCGAGGCAACGAGTGAGAACAGAGAGATTCGGATTCTGAAACTCATCTACCGGTGTGCCGATTGTTAAGACGACAAGCTCTGCTCGCCCGACATTGTTCGCCTCGGATGAAACAGTCAATCGATCCGTTCCGTGCACTTTTTTCAAAAGTGCTTCGCCACCTTCCTCCCGAAAAGGCATGGTCCCTTCGGCGATCTTTTTCAACGCGGGCTTGTTGATATCGAGGATGAGTGTCTTGAGGCCGCTGTCCGCGAGGACGAGCGCTAGCGGCAACCCGACGCGGCCGGCGCCGCCGACAACACAAACATCGCAACCCGACGTTCGATTTTCTTTTGTCATTACAACTGAATGTGGCCTTGAGCGACCGCCATAAGGATCGTAGCTCGATTCAATGCGCTGGAAAAAGCGGGCTCGTCCAGAATTAAACGACGCAGAGGTTTGTCGTAAATCACCGGTTCGACATCTGGGTGCGGGGTAAAATCGTTCCCGACCAGCGTCACGTCGGGAGCGAAGAAACACCACATTCGGTTGCCGAGCCGGCCGGTGTCCGGGGACAAATTGCCGACGAGAATCACTTTGTTCGCGATGAATCCAGTTTCCTCTCGTAGTTCTCTCGCGGCGGCTTGCTCCGGCGCTTCGCCTTCATCGACATGCCCGCTGGGTAGCTCGAGTGTGGTCTGTTCAATCGCCGGACGAAATTGTCGAACTAACGGGAAGGTTCCGTTTACTGTGACCGCGAAGATCGACACGTAATCCTGCGTGCTGATGGAATAATGAAGGGCGGGCTCGTTTCCAATCTTCTTGCCGATCAACTCGAACCACGGCGTTTTGAAAACCGAGCTTCTACCGGAGATCTCTAACTTGGTTGGATTCATCTCAATCAACCGCGACGGTTCACAAGGTTTTGCGAAACCATTTGGTCTTCGGCCGGATTACACCGACGCGCGGCAAATTCATCGCTGCGCCTGGCAAGGCGGGATCCTCGACGGAGAATTGCAACACGCCATCCAACCGGACGAGATTCTTGATGCCTGGAATTCCTGCATTCAACGACAAGCTGTAACGGCCCGGTTTTAACAAATCGCCCGGCACTTCGCATCGAATCAGATAGAAACCCGGCTCGCGCCGGCCGCCTTTTACATCTTCGTCCACATCGTAGACCTCAAAGACCGGAGTTCCGTCCATCGAATGAACGAGGAAACCAATTCGGCAGAACGACAACGAATCGTGAACAGTGTAACTGAGCTCAAAATTTATTGGTTCCGAATAATCAAAGTGCGTCGTCGGCCGGCCATTCTTGTCCAACAGTGCGACCGACTTGAATTTGAGTTCATGAACGCCGGCATTGGAAAGCCCTTCGGGCCAACTGAGTCGCTCTTGATCGACGAAAGTAACGTTGGAGTATTTCTGGATCACTTCATCGGAAGGTCCGTCGGCCGCGATTTCTCCTCCGCGCAACCAAATCGTGCGCGGACAAAGGCGCGCGACCGTGGGCATGGAATGGCTGACGAAGATGACCGTGCGTCCGTCGTTCGCCGCGACCTCTTCCATTTTCTCCAGCGATTTTTTCTGGAAGCGGGCGTCGCCGACCGAGAGCACTTCATCAATCAGGAGAATTTCCGGTTCGAGATGAGCGGCGACCGCGAAGGCAAGCCGCACATACATTCCGCTGGAATAACGCTTCACCGGCGTGTCGAGGAATTTCTCGATCTCAGCGAAGGCGACAATTTCGTCGAATTTCTTTTTAATTTCGGCGCGCCTCATTCCCAGGATCGCGCCATTCAGAAACACATTCTCGCGTCCGGTCAGCTCCGGATGAAACCCTGTTCCGACTTCGAGAAGAGAGCCCACCCGGCCGTAGATATCCGCGCTGCCACCGGTCGGCTCGGTGATTCGATTCAAGATTTTTAGCAACGTGCTCTTGCCCGCGCCGTTCGCTCCAATGATCCCGAGCACTTCGCCTTGTTTCACGTCAAAGGAAACATTTTTTAACGCCCAAAACGTTTCCGAAGTTGGCCGATGACTTTGGCGAAGACGGGCGAACACTCGCCGCGGCAAATTCATCAAGTCATCATGCAACGTTCTGTGACCGCGAAGTCCATTCCACCGGTGATCGATGTTGAATGACTTACTGAGATTCGCGACTGAAAGTGCCAAATCCGACATTCTAAGTCAGTCGAAGCTAAATGATGTCGGCGAACTTGCGTTCGGTACGACGAAAGAAAAAAGCGCCACTAACCAGCACAAACACGGACACTCCGGCTGTGATCCAGAACATTGTTGGAGTTAACGCGCTTCGGCCAAGCACTGCCCAGCGAAAACCTTCGACGAATCCGACGACCGGATTGAGAGCAAATAAAGAACGTAATCGCTCCGACGCGATCATGCTGGTGGGGTAAACGACCGCACTCGCGTACATCCAGATCTGGAGAAAAAGGGGCAGCGCGTAATTGGTATCGCGATACTTCACGCTCAGCGCGGAAAACCAGAACGCGACGCCGGTTGCAGCCATGGCCGTGAGAAACAGAAAGCCGGGGATCGCAGCCAATCGCAGAGTGGGAGGAATTCCATACACGGTCATGAAGATGAAAATCATTACCAGCATCACTGCGAAATCGATGAGTGTTGAAAACGTGTGTGACAGCGGGATCAGCATTCGTGGAAAATAAACTTTCGAGACGAGCTGCGCGTTGTTGATCAAACTCGTGCTGCTGCGTTGCGCCGTCGTTGAGAAATAATTCCAGGCGGTCAGGCCGCAAAAAACAAACAAAGGATACGGCGCGCCATCGCTTGGAAGCTTGGCGATTCGGCCAAAAATTACCGAAAGAACGCCCGCGCCGATTAGCGGTTGGAGGCCGACCCAGATCATCCCCAGCGCGGTCTGTTTGTAAATGACCTTGATATTGCGCTCGACCAAAATCCAAAGCAGATCGCGATACTGCCAAAGCTCCCGAAGATTCAACGCAGGCCAGCCTTTGGTCGGACGAATTCGAAATGTCGGTGTCGTGGCACCCGCGCTTGGTCGCGGGTCGACATCGGCTGCAACGGTGGAAGTTTGGGACAGCACGACGGCCAATGTCGAGAAAGTGCCTCTCTAACGCAAGTTAGGCTCGGCGCCCGACCAAAATGCCATTGCTTGCGCTTTAAAATGTCAGTTCTACTTTGGCGCGGTGAAAAAAATCGAGGCGGTCATCAAGCCTTTCAAAACCGAAGCGGTCAAGGACGCGCTCGCGGCGGTCGGCATTGAAGGAATGACGCTAAGCGAAGTTCGCGGGTTCGGCCGGCAGAAAGGTCACAGCGAGATTTATCGCGGCAGCGAGTACACGGTCGATTTTTTGCCGAAGGTGAAATTTGAGATCGTGGTCGCGGACGAAGTGGCTCAGCGCGTGGTCGAAGCGATCCTGCAATCGGCCAAAACCGGAAAGATCGGCGACGGGAAAGTTTTTGTGACTGAAGTGGAGGAAGCGATTCGCATCCGAACTGACGAACACGGCGCGGAAGCAGTTTCTTGAAACACTCACCGCTGAAAGAAGCTGAAATATGAATGATTTTTTAATGTCGATCTTGCTCGGGATCGTTGAAGGCTTGACGGAGTTTTTACCGGTCAGCTCGACCGGCCATCTGCGAATCGTCGAAGCGCTCTTTAATCTGAATCTGCACGACAGCTTCTGGAAGATGTACACGATCGTGATCCAGCTCGGCGCGATCCTGGCGTTGCCGGTTTATTTCTGGAACCGGATATTGAAATTCCTCGCCACGTTTCCGAAAGGCGAGGGCGGCGACCGCAATATTCTGACTCATCCGCTGAGCTTGACCATGATTGCGTTTGTGGTGACTGCGGTGCCGGCATGGGCGCTGCATAAACAAATTGGCGAAAATCTGGAGAGTCTGTGGGTAATCACAACTGCGCTGATCGTTGGCGGAATCGTGATGTGGATCGTCGATGCAACATTCACGCGCCCGCGCGTGACCCACATGGAGGAAATGAGTTTGCCGCAGGCAATCTGGATTGGCGCATGCCAAATTCTGTCGGCGGTTTTCCCGGGAACATCGCGGTCAATGTCGACGATCGCGGCCGGTCAGATTGCCGGGATGTCGCGTCCGGCAGCGCTTGAGTTTTCATTTTTCCTGTCGATGCCGACGATGGTGGTGGCCACGTTGTACGATCTTTACAAAACGCTGAAGCCGAGCCGTGACACGGTCGCTGAGGGCGGAATTGCACCCCTCGCAGTGAACGCTCATGAATGGATCGTGCTCGCGATTGGATTTATCGTTTCGTTCATTGTCGCGCTTGCCGTTGTTGCATGGTTCATGAACTGGGTGCGAAATCGCGGCTTTGTTCCGTTTGCGATCTATCGGATCGCGCTCGGCATCGTATTAGTGATTCTTTTGCTGCGTCACATCATTTAAGATCGGCATCGATGGAACCGACTGAGGCGATTTTCCCCGATCTGCAAAGCTGCGTGCTGTGCGAGGACGTTCGTTGCGAGTTCAACGGGATGAACACTCTCGTCGGCGTGCTCAACGTGATCGCCGCGCCGTCGCTCCCGATCAATTACATGCGACTTTGCATTTGGACGCGTTGGTGCAGCGGCACCGGGAAATTCAAGCAACGATCTCGGATCGTGGGAGTCGACGAACAAAACGTTCTAGCCCAGGCCGAGGTCGAGTTCGAACTCAAAGAAATGGAAGGGCACGCCACCAACGTTCACTATTTCGGCGGCGTCCAATTTCAGCAGTTCGGCCTGCACCACGTGGAGATTTATTTGCAGGAGGAATTGCGGTTGCGCTTTCCGCTGCCGGTCGTTCGAGTCCAGCGAAAATAGAGCGGCGAGATTTTCACAAGCCCTCGGTTGCCAACTTCGGTGCCCGGCTTCCCTAGGTGCGCTCGCGTTGCTCGGCACCTCCCGCCGTAAAGTTGGCTGCCGCCAACGCCTGTGAATAACTGCTTGCCAGCCGCGGGCGATTTCGGTATCACCGGCAGGTTCATGCTCGGGAAGGTCGCAGTCGGAATCTCAGTGTTTGGCGTCGCCGCAATCGCGGCGAGCTACGCCCAGCAAGTGGAAATTGCGCGCGAAAAACCAGCGGCCAAAATTGCGCAGCAGCCTAAAACGTCGAGCGCGCAGCCCCAGATCGAATTGCGGGCGCAAGCGATTCCTGTTTCCTACACCGCGACTTCTTCTTCGCCGCCAATCACCATTGAACAAATGCGGAAAGCCGGTGCGTTGGCCCTGCAAAAAGTCAAGGAAGAGATGCACGACATCGAAGCGGATTCGAGTACGCCGCCGGCTCCAGTTGCTCCTAAAAAGAAAGAGAACGCGCCGAACGCAGTTCGCGTGGTCGAAAAGCCTTCCCGCGAATCGGAACCTCTTCCTGCGCCGCCGATTAATTTCTCGGGTCAAACGGCATTCGTGCGATTAGCGGACGGATTCGACATGCCCGTCGGCAAACCGGACGCTCGCGGCTATTACAAGGCGCGCGGGTTTCGTGCGAACGGACATCTCGGTGAAGATTGGGACGGAATCGGCGGTGGCGACACCGATCTTGGCGATCCGGTTTATTGTATCGGCGATGGCGTCGTCGTTTTCGCACGCGACTGCCATCAGGGCTGGGGGAACGTTGTCATCGTGCGCCATGCTTATCGCGATGGACTGGGAACGCGCTACGCGGATTCGCTTTACGGGCATCTCGATAAAATCTTGGTTAAGCGCGGACAAGGCATTCGGCGGGGCCAGCAGATCGCAACGATCGGAAATGCGCACGGCCTTTACGACGCGCATCTTCATTTAGAGGTCCGCAAGAACCTCGAGATCGGAATGAGTCGCGACAAATTCGCGCAAGATTCCAGCAACTACTACGATCCGACCCAGTTCATCACTTCACATCGACATCTGCAAAGCACCGGCGCCAGCTGCCGTGTGGCCATGAACACGTTCACCTACGATTCGCGAATTCACTGGGATCAGCTGAAGAACTACACGCACGCGCACACGGGTGGCGGTTCGAGCGAATCGGCTTACGCGCTGAAGAAAGCTTTGGCGTCGCAGACCAGTCGCCGCGATTAAGCCTTCGTTCCGCGTCTTACAGTCGCCCCATCACGGCGAGGATTATTACTATCAATAAGATTAATCCGATCCCGCCGCTCGGATAATAACCCCAGCCCGTACTGTATGGCCAGGCTGGTAACGCTCCGAGTAGCACGATAATCAAAATAATGAGTAGAATGGTGCGCATAACTCAGATTACGCGTGCGGTTTGGCGCTTGGTTCACTTTTTTCAAAGCGTAGTGCCATGAAAACCGCTTGCGCCACGGCAAGCCGTTCTTATCATTCGTGGGCAAGTCCCGACTGCGTCTTGCCAGATGCGTCGGGAAAATTTTTTGCCTGAGTTTGTATTGAAATGCCAAACACAATTCTAGTTGGCGCGCAGTGGGGCGATGAAGGCAAGGGCAAGATCATCGACGTCCTCACGACGAAAGCGGACGTGATCGTTCGCAGCCAGGGTGGCAACAACGCTGGTCATACCATTGTTCACGGCGGCAAGACTCATATTCTTCACCTGATCCCTTCGGGAATTTTGCGCCGCGGAAAAGTTTGTGTCATCGGCAACGGCGTCGTTGTCGATCCGATTGCGCTGGTGGCCGAGGTCGAACAACTCCGCCGCGCCGGCGTGAAGATCGGCAAGAATCTTTTGGTGAGCGATTGCGCCCATCTGGTTTTGCCTTATCACCGCGCGCTCGATGAGCAGCGCGAACTGCGCAAAGGCCGGGCGAAAATTGGAACTACCAAGCGCGGCATCGGACCCGCATATGGCGACAAGGCCGCGCGAACCGGCCTCCGCATTTCCGATTTGATGCAGCCGAGATTGTTCTCGAAAAAATTGCAGGCCAAGAACCGCGAGAACAACGCCGTCCTCCGCGCGCTTGGCGCCAGACCGATCGACCATGAGGAGGTAAACAAAAATTATCTCGCGGCCGGCGCGAAGTTGCGGCCGTTCGTCACGAACACAGTGGTTTTTCTGCACAACGCGCTCCAGCGCCGAAAATCGATTTTGTTCGAAGGCGCGCAAGGGACGTTTCTCGACATCGATCACGGAACTTATCCGTACGTAACTTCATCCAACACGACGTCCGGTGGCGCATCACCTGGCTCGGGCGTGCCGCCGAATCAAATCGATCGCGTTGTTGGCGTGATGAAAGCCTACACTACGCGGGTGGGCGAGGGGCCGTTGCCAACAGAGGATCGACATCTCTCCGACATGCTTCATTCACTCGGCCGCGAGTTCGGCGCGACTACAGGCCGGGCGCGACGCTGCGGCTGGTTCGACGCCGTGGCGACCCGTTACGCAACCATGATTAACGGGATCGACGAGCTGGCGATTACAAACCTCGACGGTTTGGATACCGTCGACCCGATTCGGATTTGCGTTGGCTATCGACTGAATGGCACACGTCTCAACGTGCCGCCGTGTGACGCGGTCCAGCTCGACAACTGCGAACCAATTTACGAGGAGATGCGGGGCTGGAACCAATCTACGAGTTCAGCGAAAAAACTTTCGCAACTCCCGCCTGCTGCAAGAAATTACGTGAAGCGCCTTGGACAACTGACCGGCGCAAAGGTTTCTATCGTTAGCGTTGGGCCAACCCGCGCCCAGACGATCTTCCTATAACAATGGCCGCCGGCGCCAAATCGGTCCCCCGACACATCGCCATTATCATGGACGGAAACGGTCGATGGGCCAAGGCGCGCGGCTTGCCCCGGATCAAGGGCCATGAGGAGGGCGCGCGGGCCGCTCGCGAATGCGTCGAAGGCTGCGGCGAGTTGAAAGTAGAATTTCTGACTCTCTACGCTTTCTCCGCCGAAAACTGGCAGCGCCCAAAGAGCGAGGTTTTCGCCCTGATGCGGCTGTTGGAAAAATTTCTAAAGGAGAAAACGCCTGAGCTCATCGAGAAGAACGTGCGCCTTCAGGCAATTGGGCGGCTGACCGATTTGCCCGAGGCTTGTCAGCAGCGGTTGCACAAGTCGATCGAAGCCACTGCCCGCAATACCGGAGTCACTTTGATTCTCGCGCTGAGTTACGGCGGTCGACTCGAGATCATGGATGGAATCAAGAGCCTGCTTCGCGCGATCGAGCTGGGCCACATCGACAAAGGCATGATCGACGTCGAGATGTTCAGTAAACATCTTTACACGCGATACTATCCGGACCCCGATCTGCTCATTCGCACTTCCGGGGAGATGCGCTTGTCGAACTTTCTTCTGTGGCAGCTTTCCTATACCGAAATGTACGTCACCCAGAAGCTTTGGCCCGATTTCACCAAAAAGGATTTGTACGCCGCGGTTGAAGAATATGGGCGCCGGCAGCGGCGTTACGGCGGAGTCGAATAAGTTAAACGAACGCTTCGGCGACGGAATCCGCCAGCGCTTTACCGGCTCGAGTTAAGACGAAATTGCCTTCGGCTTTTCGGAGCAAGCCGAGTCTGACAAATTCGCGCGCCGCGTCAGGAAACCGATCGAGCAATCCGGCGGGTGCGCCATCATCGGTCCGCAACGAAAGCGCGATCTTCTCGGCGCGTTTCATTTCTTCGGTCAAATGTTCGATTGAGCCGACAGTAGAATTTCCTGACAGTGCGAGATCGGAGTAACGGCGAAAATCGGCAATGTTTTGCCAGCGCGCCATGCCGATGGTGGAAAAGGCACTCGGCCCAATACCGAGATAGTCCGCGCCAGACCAGTAACCTCGATTGTGCGCCGAGCGAAAACCAGGGCGCGCGTAGTTTGAAATTTCGTAGTGCTGGTAATCCGCGCTTTCCAAGATCGACATCGTCAGTTCGAAGAACTCCACATCTGCATCAGAGTCTTGCCGAAATTCGCCGCGAGAATGTCGAAGAAAGAATTCGGTGTCTTCTTCGTAAGTAAGGCAGTAGGTCGAGATATGTTCGGGCCCAAGCGACAACGTTCGCTCCAACGTTTCTCGCCATTGTCCGAGAGTTTGTCCGGGCAATCCAAACATAAGATCGACATTGATGTTCGAAAATCCGGAGCGGCGAAAGACTTCGAAAGACTCCTCGGCTTGCTTCGCGTTGTGCTCGCGGCCAAGCAACTTCAAGAGATCGTCATCCCACGATTGCACGCCGAGACTGATTCGATTGATCCCGAGCCGTCGGAGCAACACCGCTTTTGCGGGGGAGACACTTCCCGGATTTGCCTCCATCGTCCATTCGACCAAATCGGACAGGTCGAGCGCGCCATGGAAACCAGTAACCAGAAATTCCAATTGCGCGGATGTCAGTGCGGTTGGCGTGCCGCCGCCAAAATAAACTGTCGTGGGTCGGAGGTGTCGATCTTGCGCGTGAGTCGCCAATTCCCGAAGGATCGCGTCGCAGAACCGCTGCGTTTGCGAGCCATCGAGCAATTCCTTGTAAAACGCGCAGTACGGGCAGATCCGCGCACAGAATGGGATGTGAACATAGAGATGCCGGATCATATCCTGTAGCGGTGGTCTATGACCGCCATCATTCGCGTCAAATGTTTCCGCCTGCACTTGACCGCCAGAAATAGTAAGAGATGTCTCGACTTTGTTCGACATGACAGCGTTCCGAAACATAGCTCTGGTTTTTTTCTGCGCCATGGCCGGCGGCTACGCGCAAACTTCGTCGTCCCAAAAATCAATCGTCTACAAAACGCACGACTCGGACGCGATCGCCGATTACAAAACGAACGCGCGCGTGGTCCGGGCGATGGTCGACCGGTTGGTTCTGGCAGCGACTGGTCAACCGGACGTGGGAAAGGCGTGGGGCTCGCTAATTTCTCCTAACGACAAGGTCGGCATCAAAATTTCCGCCGCTGGCGGCGAGCTGTTTACCACGCATCACGACATCGTAACTGCGATTGTCGATGGTCTGGTTGCGGCCGGACATTCGCGAGGCAGCATCATTGTCTGGGACCGCTCGCTCGTGGGAATAAAAGAAGCCGGCTACAAGGCGAGCGCTGATGGTTTTCAATTGAAGAGCATCACGCCGCGCGACGGTTACGATCTGAAAGCGACGTTCACCGCGCCGCTTCTGGGAAAACTTGTCTGGGGCGACGTCGATTACATTAGCGATAACGGAAAGAGTGTACCGCTTTCCGACACTGAAAACACCAGCAACCTCAGTCATTTCTCGCGAATACTCGCAAATGATGTGACCAAAATCATCAACGTCCCGGTGATGAGCAACAGCACCACGAATGGAATTGCCGGTTGCCTTTACAACATGACCATCCCGAACATCGACAACTGGCGCCGCTTCGCCCAGGGAACCGGCTTCGGAGCGGAAAGCGTCGCCATCATTTATGCAAACCCGATCATTTCCAAAAAGGTCGTCTTTAATATGATGGACGGACTTACCGCGCAGTATGCCGGCGGCCCGGAATCCCAGCCCAACTTCGCGCTTCATCACGCTACGCTTTACGCAAGTAAAGATCCCGTGGCGTTGGACTCGGTAGCGCTGAAACAACTCGAGGTCTGGCGAACCAAAGGAGCCGTCCCGCCGATCGGACGGCTCGCAAGTTACGTGCAAACCGCTACCACCGCTGGCCTCGGCAATTCGGACACCAGTCGGATCGAGGAGAAAAATGTCAGCCACTGACCCGTTCTTAGGCCACCAAATCGAAAAGGCCGTTTCAGGTTCGATTTTGCGCGGCAAGATCTTGCGGCAGGTCTCGCGTTCGTTCTACCTGTCGATCTTTATTTTGCCGAGGAAACTGCGCGACCCGGTTTCGCTAGGCTACCTGCTGGCTCGCGCTTCGGACACGATCGCCGACACAACGCAAATTCCGATCGAGCTGCGGATCGAAAAATTGCGACTCCTGGCTCGCGGCATTCAGGGCGAAGCGCTCGGCGACGCGATTGTCGATCTTAGCGCGTCGATCTCGCCCTTGCAGAAGAACCCATCGGAACGCGCGCTGATCGAATCGTTGCAATCGTGTCTGGATTGGCTCGATCGAAGCGAAGTGCTCGACCGCGAAGGAATCCGCGCCGTCCTCGAGCAAATTAACCGCGGGCAAATATTAGATCTCGAGCGATTCCCCGATCCGAAACAGATCATTGCGCTGGAGACGGCGGCGGAGCTCGACGAATACACTTATCTCGTTGCCGGCAGCGCCGGAGAATTTTGGACCCGCCTTTGCTTTCGCCACTTGAGAAAATTTTCACCGCGCGGCGAGACCGATATGCTCAAACTCGGCAAGCGTTATGGCATGGGCCTGCAATTGATTAACATCTTGCGCGACGCCGGCGCCGATCTTCGCGCGGGTCGCTGCTATTTTCCAAACGACGAACTTGCGGCCGCGGCGATGGAGCCATCTCAGATTTTACGCGAGCCCGATCGTTTCCAGTCAATCTACCGTAGGTGGCTCGACAAAGCGGAGCAGGGGATCAAATCGGGAGTGGAGTACGCGCGCGCAATTCGCAACACTCGCGTTCGTATAGCCACAGCGCTGCCCGCACTCATCGGCGCGCGCACGATCGCTCTTCTGCGAAACGCCGGCGCCACCACGTTGCGCCGACACGTCAAAGTTTCGCGAAAAGAAGTCCGCGCGATCGTTTCTTCTCTCGCTTTGAGTCTTGGCTCGCGATCCCGGATCAACGCGTTGTATCGCGATCTCTCGCGATAATGCGATGACGGCAGGTCTTAAAATGCCCGTGCATTTGCACGCTCGCA
>DASZJH010000064.1:0-13069 GCA_035948375.1 Chthoniobacterales bacterium | reverse complement strand
TTCCGGGCGCGCCGAAATTCCGGGACGCCCGCTACTTTACGAAACGACGGAGTTTTTTCTCGACCACTTTGGCCTGCGCAATCTCGATGAATTGCCGAACGTTGAGGAACTGCGCACTCGTCATCTGCCGGCCGCTCCCCGACCGCAACCAGCAGAAACCTCTATTCAGACCGAATTACCGACGCGATCCGAAACCTAATCCGGCGAATCACCAGGAAGAACGCGAAGGTCACAAAGATGCTTCAATGATTCTTCCTTCGTGTGCCTCGCGGTTTGGAATCGGCGTTGCCGCATGGCTAACCACGATCGCAGCATCGACATCATCAGTTGCCGCCGATATTCAGCCCGGTAACTGCGCGCGCGCAACAAACTACTCGGAAAAGAACCGCGGCTTTTCCATGCTCGTGATGCAAAACGGAAAAACTGTGTTCGCGCATTACGCGAACGGCGGCGGGGCCGATATGCGCTGCAAGGTTTTTAGCGGGACCAAAAGTTTTTGGGGAACCGCCGCGCTTTGCGCCGTACGCGACGGTTTGATCAAACTGGACGATCGCGTGGCTGACACAATCACCGAATGGAAAAATGATTCGCGCAAATCGCAGATCACGATTCGTCAGCTGTTGAATCAAACCGACGGGATCGAGCCGGCGCCGCATCTGCACAGCGATTCGATCCGCGACCGCGATGCCGTTGCCATTCAATTGCCGCTGGTCGCAGCGCCCGGCGCAGCCTTCGAGTACGGTCCGAGCCATCTTCAAATTTTCAACGAGGTTCTGCGCCGAAAATTGAACGGCAGATCGACCATCTCCTACATCCAGGAAAATCTGCTGTCACCCCTCGACCTCACGAGCCTCGAGTTCAAGAAAGACGGTCGCGGCAATCCGCTGCCGGCAAGCGGATTTGAATTGACCGCGCGTGAATGGGCGCGATTCGGCGAGCTGATTCTGGGCCGCGGGAATTATCACGGAAAACAAATTGTTCCCTCAAGCTTGCTGGCTCAGGCGTTCATCGGTTCGAGTGCGAATCCTTCGTACGGCCTCACCTTTTGGTTGAACCGACAGTCGCCGAACGCGCGCGAGATCGATTACGAAAAGGAACTCGATTTAAAATGGCAGCGCCCGCGTTGGGGCGGAATTTGTTTTTGTCGAGCGGCGCCGCCCGACATGGTGGTTGCGCTTGGCTCGAATTATGAACGTATGTTCGTCATCCCTTCGCTCAATGCGATCATCGTCAGACAAGGTTGGAGCGCCAAATTCTCTGACGCTTATTTCCTGCGGCTCGTGCTCGGCCGATAGCGGGTTTGACTTGGCCGTGCATTTCCTGAACGGTTCCACCACCTTATGAATAAGTTTGCGATTGGTTGCGGTGGTCTTCTTGTCATCCTCGCGTTTATCGTGGTCGTATTCGGATTGGCGTTGATGGGCCGTTACAACAGCCTCGTTAAATCGCAGCAGGCGGTCGATTCACAATGGGCACAGGTGCAAAACGTTTATCAACGGCGCGCCGACCTCATTCCGAATCTCGTCAACACCGTGAGCGGCGCCGCGAATTTCGAAAAATCAACGTTGACCGAAATAACGAATGCGCGCGCCAGCGTCGGCCGGGTCCAGCTCGATCCGACCAAAGCGCCTACGGACGCGGCACAGTTGGAACAGTTTCAGGCGGCGCAGGGACAATTGAGTAACGCGCTGTCGCGATTGCTGGTAGTGGTTGAAAATTATCCGGAATTAAAAGCGAACCAGAACTTCCTGACCTTGCAAGCGCAACTGGAAGGGACGGAGAATCGCATTTCCGTGGAACGAAACAAATTCAATGAAGTGGTGCAAAGCTACAACACGCAAGTGCGCAGTTTCCCGACGAACCTGATCGCCGGCATGTTTGGATTCGCGCCCCGTCCGTATTTCACCGCGCAAGCAGGCGCCGAAAAAGCGCCAACTGTGAATTTCAATTTCGGTTCGCCCGCGCCCGCGGCTTCGCCAGCTGCGACCGCGGCAGCCACGCCGTAACCGTAGATGTCGATTTTGCAAAGGTCAGTCGCGATCGCGGCGATCTCACTGGTCGCGCTTCACGCGCGCGCCGCGGAAGTAATTCCACCGAAACCGCCCGGTTATTTCGAAGACACGGCAGGCGTCGTCTCAAGACAAGCAGCTCTGCGTTTCAACGAACAGCTCGCACAGTTCGAGCGCGAAACATCGAATCAGGTCGTAGTCGCAGTGTTTCCGAAAATGCAGAGCGACGACGACATTGCGGCATACGGGCAGCGGGTGGCTGATAGTTGGGGAATTGGCACAAGAGCCCAACGAAATGGCGTGTTACTTCTTGTGTTTATCGCCGATCGCAAGATCTCGATCCAAGCTGGCTATGGATTGGAAGGCGCTCTCCCAGACGCCATCGCCTATGACATCCGAGTCAATCGTATTACTCCTCACTTTCGCAGTGGAGACTACGAGGGCGGATTCGCCGAGGGGATCGATGGAATCGAAAAAGCGATCCGCGGCGAGTACCAAGGCTCTGGAAGAACAATCACCGAACAACGGGGAAACCGCCACGCGCCTAGTTTCCTGTGGTTCATCATTTTCATTATCGTTTTGAGTCTTATCTCCCGGATGATGCGACGGTTCGGTGGCTACAGTTATTCCTCTCGCCGAAGGAGCCCTGTTTTTATCCCAATGGGCTTTGGCGGAGGCGGTGGAGGTTGGTCGTCGGGCGGAGGAGGCGGCTTCAGTGGATTCAGCGGGGGCGGCGGAAGTTTTGGCGGTGGTGGTTCAAGTGGAAGCTGGTAAATGCGGACGAAGGAATTTCTCTCCAAGCTTGAGCACGACCAGATCGTAGAGGCGATCCGGGATGCGGAGTCGAAAACGTCCGGAGAGATCCGCGTTTTCATTCAGCGCGGCAAGTTGGATGGCGATCCTCTGCCCGCGGCGCACCGCAGATTTCACCGGCTTGGCATGCACAAGACTCCGGAACGAAACGCCGTGCTCATTTTTGTGGCGCCGCGCGCGCACAAGTTCGCGATCATTGGTGACGAAGAAATCCATCAGAAGTGCGGAGAAGAGTTGTGGCAGCGGCTGGTGAATCAAATGCGCGACCACTTTCGCAACGAGAAGTTCAGCCAAGCGATTGTGGACGCGATTCGAGAAATCGGCAGCGCTCTGGCCGCGCATTTCCCGAAAGGATTGAGGTCGACCGAATTGCCCGACGAAATTGCGAAGAGCTAAACGACAGTCGGAATTTCATTTGCCGCGTCCTGCGGCGACGGCTTGTTCAACTGCCAGAATTTAAGTCCGATGTGATCGGCTTTGAAAGTGTGTAGCAACAGTCCGGCAAACAAACATAGGTTTAACACGCTAAATAAGATCGTGACATCGATACCGGCAATGACGCGAGAAAACCGTAAGCCGGTGCCGAAAAAACCGTAGAACAGAACCGGGTTGATATTCCCCATCAGGCTAAGGTTGATAGCCTGCAGCCTGTAGGCCGAATTCAAAAAGACCATGATCCAAGCTAAACAGACGGCGAGGAAAAGGTGGTTTTCATGAACGCCGGCATTAAAGATGAAGTAGCAAAGGTATCCCAGGATTGCGTAGCCGATTAGTCGTTCGAACGTTTTGGGCCGTCGTAAGAAAGCAGTCAGAACGAGGGCGTAACTCGCATAAAAGAGAACCCGCTCCGGCAATGTCACCAGCGTGTTACCAGTCAAGATTAAATCGATCTGACCGTCTACAAGCGATCCGTATTTTTGAGATTGCAGGAGATGGAGGCCCCAGGTGTGAAGCCAGGCAAAGTTCAGCGCCAGTCCCGAGAGATAGTGATGACTCATCGCGCGCTGGAGCGACTGAATAACTGCCGTACCGAAAATGGCGACGAGAGGTACTGCAACAACAAGCGCGGCAACCGCGAAGGGCATGACCTGCATCCGTAGCTTATGCCGCAAAGAAGGGACATTCTGGACCGCGCTCCAAACATAGATGCAAATAAACGGAGCGATCATCAGCGGCTGCCACTTGATAAAACAACTGATCGTAAACAAAACAATGCCGCACTTGAGATGGCCGCGCTGTAGGCAAAAAAGCCCCGCGATCAAGAACGGCGCAAACCAGATATCCAGATAACCCAGCATGACGCTGCTCAACGCGAGTGAGAATTCGAGCGCTGCAGTCAGAATGAGATTGCGCGTGAACCAGTAAAAGCAGGCTGAAGTTGCAAACAGAAACACCAACAAGAAGCACTTCAGAACAACGAACTTACTCACGCCCAGTGCTGCCGCGGCGGGGACGACGCCCGCGAGAAATACATAGGCCAGTGGCGGATAATCATGAGGAAAGCGGCCGCCACCCTGAGCGAAGCCGTCAACGAGTCCGTAATACGAGATTTCGTCCATCCAATAATACCAGGTGCGAATGTCTTCCGTGCCCGGTGAGTATAAAAACGTCGCAGCGATTAAACTCACCAGTATTAGGAAAGCGATCGCAGACCATCTGGGAGCGCTTCTCTCGGGTTTGATCATGGACGTGCTTTTGCGCTCAGCCTCGAACCGCGCACTCGCGCAAATCGGGTTTTAGCTCGTTGGTTCTTCTTTGACCACGCAAACCGGAGCGAATGGAAATCATCCCGCCTGCGCCTGCTCCCACGTGGAGAGCGCGAAATTCCGCGTAGGTCAAGGCTTCGCGCAAACGCTCAAGGAGTCCCAACATTGGCAGAAGGCTCTTTCAGGCCGCGCTGAACAAACTCTCGCTTCATGTTCAGGGCGCCGAGGAATTGCCGCAGGCAGATTCCAAACAAACTCGAAATAAAGAAAATAGTGGTAGCACCTATCTTGCGTTCGTAATGAGGAACGGGAACTTCGACGATCTTGTAGCCGGCATAATGAGCGCGCACCACAAACTCAGCGTTAAAAAAGGTCATATGGTGGACTTCGGGCATTAGTTCGTGAAGCGCCTTGCGGCGGATAAGACGGAAGCCAGTATCCATGTCCCGATAAGGCACTCCGAAGAACAACCGGAGAATAAAGTTATAACCCCAGGAAAGCCAAATCCGATACCAAGGATCCCTTCGCGGCGCTTTCATTCCGAGGATTACGTCGAAACGATCGCGCAGGGGCTCGAGCCTCCAAAAATCGATGGCCGCAAATTGATAGTCCGAATCGACAACAAAAACCCATTCCTTTTCCGCAACCGAGACAGCATCGATCACGGCCTTTTGATAACCCTTCGGTTCATCGCTGGTAAAAAGACGCATCGCCAATTCCTTTTCCAGCCGTTCCAGAACGCCCTTCGTGTCATCGGTGCTGCCGTCTTCGGCCACAATCAATTCAAAATCGGCGATCCGCGGCTGCAATTCCGACAAGTAGTTTCGCAAAGTCATTTCGATCATGAATGACTCGTTGCGAACCGGGAAAACAAGAGAGACTCCTCCCAACTCAGGCTTAGCAGGTCCTCGGTAGATGTTTCTTTCAACGCGGGCTTTAGGCATGTCGGAACATGGCGAACGGCCATTCTAGCAAGAGTGTTACGCGAGACAATGAAACAGGACACCGAGAGAGCACGGAGCGGAGAATTTCGGCATCGCTTGCAAAACCGGGGAAATGGTCTTTATTCACCGCTCCGCAGCGAGTTTTGTAATTACGCCGTTGGTCCCTGGGTCTCCGTCGCTTGACGCGAAACCACACTCGCCAGGGGAAACCCGGCAATCCGAAAGGAATTTAGCGATTTAAAGACTTAGCGATCTGACGATTTGCTCTGTGCATTCGTTAAATCACTCATTCGTAAAATCGTTAATTATTTAACTATGCCAGTTCGTTACGGTCGTTTTGAAATGCCAAAAACCCTCACCAAAAATGAGGATACAGCCACCGATACTTACGCGAAGTTCACCGCCGAACCATTCGAGGCGGGTTACGGTCACACGGTTGGAAATTCGCTCCGCCGAGTACTTCTTTCGTCGCTTGAAGGCGCGGCCATCACCGCGGTGAAAATCACTGGCGCGCAACACGAGTTCGCCACCTTGGCGGGCGTTGTTGAAGACGTAACCGACATCGTCCTCAACCTCAAAAGAGTGAAATTCAAAGCCAGCAACGGCCATGAGCCGAAAAAACTTTCGCTCACCGTAAACAAGGAGGGCGAAGTCACCGCCGGCGACATCCAGGAAGTCGCGGGTTACGAAGTGCTCAATCCGAAACTCGTGATCTGCACCCTCGACAAGAAGCACAAGTTTGACGCCGAGCTTGAAGTCCGCGTCGGTCGTGGTTTCGCCACCGGTGAGGAGAACAAACGCACGGACCAGCCGATCGGCCTGATCCCGATCGATTCGATTTTTTCACCCGTCACGCGCGTGAAATACGCCGTGGAAAACACCCGCGTCGGTCAACGCACCGATTACGACAAGCTCATTCTTGAAGTCTGGACTGACGGCCGATTGACGCCGGACGATGCGCTGCTCCAGGCGTCCGCGATCCTGCGTCATCACCTCGATGTCTTCGTGAACTTCAACGAAGAAGTGATCGAGTTCGACGAAACGCCGGCCGGTGTCAGCGAGGAAAACATGAAGCTCAAGAAACTGCTCAACATGAGCGTGAACGAAATCGAGCTCAGTGTCCGCGCTGCGAACTGTTTGAACAACGCCAACATCACTACTGTTGGTCAGCTCGCGCAAAAGACCGAGGGCGAGATGCTCAAGTACCGCAACTTTGGAAAGAAGTCGCTCAACGAGATCAAGGACAAGCTACAGCAGCTTGGGTTGAGTCTCGGGATGAAATTCGAACCCGGCCTGGTGGAAACACCCGTCGCCGGAGTCGATGGCGCCAGCGGTAATGGCGCCGAAGCCGTCGAGCGAAAGTAATTGCTTGGGTCGAACCAACCGCACACATGAGACACCAAAAAAACACGGTGCGGCTCGGCCGCAAAGCCGAGCATCGTAAGGCATTGCTCGCCAATCAGGTTTGCAGCTTGATCGAGCATCGTCGGATTAAGACCACCCTCGCCAAAGCGAAAGCGGTCCGTCCGATCGCCGAACGAATGGTTACGCTCGGTAAGAATGGTTCGATTCACGCGCGACGAACCGCATTTGCGACGCTGCGTCAAAAGGATGCGGTCAAAAAATTGTTCGACGAAATCGCGCCCGCATCAGGCGAGCGCAGTGGCGGTTACACCCGCATCATTCGGCTCGGTCAGCGCTCAAGCGATTCGGCGTTCATGGCATTGATCGAATGGGTTGATTCGCCGATCACCGTCGAAGAAAAGACCGCCGAAGAAACGAAAGCGAAAAAGAAAGAGTCGAAAGCCGAAGCGAAGCCGAAGGAAACCAAACGCGAAGAGCCGAAGGTCAAAGCGGAAGAGAAGCCCGTGGAAGAGCCGAAGAAAAAGCGGCGTTGGTGGGGCGGGAAATCAAAGGAAGAGAAATAATTCCGCGGGTTTACAATTCGACCAAGCGCCAGTTTACTTTTCCGGCGGCGAGTTCCAGCCAGGCCACGCTTCGAGGCGAGCCGCGGTTTGGGCGCGTAACGCAACCGGGGTTCAAGAACAGAACGCCGCGGCGTTTTTCGTTACGCGGAACGTGTGTATGACCATGCAACACAACATCGATATTCTCCGGCGGAACTTCCGGCGGAACATGGACCAGCCGAAACTTCAAACCTTTGCGCGTAAGATCGATAATCAGCGGCCAATCCTCGTTCCAATCACAGTTTCCGCGCACGACCGTGAGCGGTGGACCGATTGCCTCCAGTTCGAGCGTGATCGTCGGCTCGCAAACGTCGCCAAGATGCCAAATTTCGTCCGCCTCGCGCGCAAGATCGACAACTTGCTGCGGCAACTTGTTATGGGTGTCAGCTACGATCAAGACGCGCGTTGCATTCACTTCAGAACCGGGGACGACGGGGATAACGCTGATATAACGTTAGCACGTGGAAAAATCATCCGTTTAAATCCGCGTAATCCGCGGTTAGCTTTGCCCAGTGTCATTTAATAATTTCGACCTTTCATCTGAAGTCGTCCGCGGGACCCAGGCAATGGGCTTTACCGAGCCCACGCCGATCCAGCTCCGGGCGTTCCCGATTATTCTTGCCGGAAAGGATTTGATCGGAACCGCGCAAACCGGCACGGGCAAGACTGCGGCGTTCGCATTGCCTATCCTGACGTTGCTGGCGAAGCACGGAAAGTTCCGCTGCCTTGTTCTCGAGCCAACTCGCGAACTCGCCGCGCAAGTGGAAACCGCGTTTCGCGATTACGGACGCTTTACGGATTTACGCGCCACGGTTGTTCACGGCGGCGTCGGTTACGGCAAACAAAAGGACGATTTGAAACGCGGCGTTGATATCGTCGTCGCCACTCCGGGCCGTCTGTTCGATCATCTCGAACAGAAGACGCTTCATTTTCGCGACGTAAGCATTCTCGTGCTCGACGAAGTCGATCGCATGCTCGACATGGGATTTCTGCCGCAGGTCCGGCAGATCGTTGAAAAAATTTCCACCGATCGACAAACTCTCCTTTTCTCGGCCACGCTTCCTCCGGAGATCGAACGCCTCGCCGCGTGGGTCTTGCGAGATCCCGAGTTGGTGGAAATCGGCATTCGCCGTTCGCCGGCAGAAACCGTAACCCACGCCGTTTATCCGGTCGCGGCCGAACAAAAGTTTGATCTACTCATGGCGTTGCTCGAACGGACGAACTTCGATAGTGCATTAATTTTTAGCCGGACGAAGCACGGTGCCGATCGGATCGCTCACAAGTTGAAACAAGGAAATCATTCCGTCGCTGTTTTGCATTCCAATCGCACTCAGCGGGAGCGGATCGAAGCGCTCGAAGGTTTTAAGAGCGGCAAATACGAAGTAATGGTGGCGACCGACATTGCCGCGCGCGGACTCGACATCGCCGGTGTCAGTCATGTCATTAACTACGACGTGCCCGAGCACGCCGAAGATTACGTCCATCGCATCGGCCGGACCGGTCGCGCCCAAAACGTCGGCGACGCGTTCACCCTCATGAATGGCGAAGAAGTTGCCGCGCTCCAGGCCATCGAACATTTCATCGGCCGAAAAATCCCGCGACTGAAGCTCGAGAATTTCAATTATCTCTACACGGTTCTCTTCGAACCCGAATCAGCTGTCGGCGGTCGACGCGCAATCGGCGGCGGCCGTTCACATCGCGGGTTTTCTTACGGACGCAGGCGCAGGTAGGGCGATTCCCCTCAATCGCCAGCTGGAGGGACACGCGCTATCGTGTCCCATTAATTTGGGCGCCGACAGCGCGGCGCCCTTCAATTATTTCGGACCGCACCATTGATCGACCCAATCGTTCACGGTCTTGTACCAAAGCCGCGAGTTCTGCGGCTCGAGCACCCAGTGACCTTCGTCCGGGAAATACAACATCTTCGACGGCACCTTTAATCGCTGGAGCGTCGTGAACAGATCGAACCCATTTGAAACATCGAGCCGATAATCGAGCTGGCCGTGCACCACCAGGGTCGGCGTTTTGAATTTGTCAGCGAACAGATGCGGCGACCACTTGCGATACAGCTCGCGTTGTTTCCACGGCGGACCTTTAAATTCCCATTCCGGAAACCAGAGTTCCTCCGTCGTGCCATAAGCCGACTCGGTGTTGAAGGTGCCGTCGTGCGACACAATGCATTTGAACCGGTTAGTGTGGCCTAACAACCAGTTAGCCATGTAACCGCCGTAGCTCGCGCCGAGCGCGGCCTCGCGGTTCTTGTCGATGAACGGATAAGTCTTCTCTACGTAATCGAGTCCCTTCATTAAATCTACGTACGGTTTGCCGCCCCAATCGCCGCTGATCGAATCGGTAAACTTCTGTCCGTAACCGGTCGAACCGTGGAAATTGATCATCACCACCACGTAGCCGTTGGCCGCGAACAACTCCGCGTTCCAGCGATACGTCCAATCGTTTCCCCACGCCCCTTGTGGCCCGCCATGGATCAAAAACTTGAGCGGATATTTCTTGTTCGGATCGAACCCCGGCGGCTTGACCATGAAACCCTGCACCTCTTCGTCATTCGCGCCTTTAAACGTGAACGACTCCAACGGCTGCATGTCGATCGTCGCCAACAGAGTGCCGTTCATGTGCGTGAGTGGATGCAAGCCGCTTTGAGGATCAGTTACGTTATCGCACCAAATCTCATTTGGTGCGGTTACGGACATTGACGAGAAATAGAGCGTGCCGCCTGAGAAAATCAGATCGTCAGCGTGTAACTTAACGTCGGACGGCGGCGAGATGAGCAAGTTCCCCCGCAGATCGATCAAGAAGAATGGCGATTCGCCTCTTCGTTCTGCACTGAACCAGATCGACGTTGGCGTTGATAGCATCCATGTGAAGCTGCCGACCGAATGATCAACTCGCTCGGTGACGTCGTGTGTTTCGCCTGATTGTCTATCTTGCACTAACAACCGCCATTTATCGGCTTCGAAGCCAGCGCGGGCTTGCGAGCGCCAGGCGAGATATTTTCCGTCCGGCGAATAGAGCGGAGTGGTGTCGGCGCCGGGACTGGTAGAAATTTTCTTCGGGTCCGAGCCGGACTGGCCCTTATCAGAAGCGAGGGGAACTGTGAATATCTCCGAGTTGGTACTGGTGGCTTCGACTTCATCGATGTTGCTCGTGTAAGCGAGCTCTTGGCCATCCGGCGAAATCGCATACAAATCCTGCCCGCCAAGGTGAAACGGCGGCACATCGTGATCGCCGGGGGTCAAATCGCGCGGCTCATTGGCACCCACCTGTCGCCCACTCGAAACTTGACCGTTTTTTTCGGTCAAGTTTGCATCCGCGCTGACGACAAATAAATGACTGCGCTTGAAGTCGGTGAATGCGTTCCAGTGGCGATAGAACAGGCGCGTGAAGATTTTCGCTTTCACTTTGCTCTTCTTCAGCTCTTCATCGCGCTGTTTGTTGCAAGCGTCGTCTTTGCAATCAGGATAAACGTCCGACACGAATACGATGTTCTTCCCATCGGGCGACCAAATCCCGCCGTCTGCGCCCGTCGAAATGTCCGTCAACTGATGCGGTTGGCCGACGAGCTTGCCCGCATCCGCATCAAAATCGCATATCCAGATTTGGGTTGGATCGGTCGCTTTCGATGTCCAAATCAAGCGTTTGCCGTCGGCCGAGAATCGCGGTCGCTCTTCGTGGGTCGGCGTTTCATTGAGTCGCCGCGACTCACCGCCGTTGGCCGGCACGATCCAGAGATGAGAAATCTTCGTGTTCGCCTCAAGATCGACATCGGTCGCGGAGAACGCAACCCACTTCCCGTCCGCTGACGGCACCGGCTCGTCCACGCGTTTGAGTTTCATCATGTCCTCAAACGTGAATGGATGTTTGGTGTTTTGAGCGAAGGTGCTGACGGCCAGAAAGAAAAGCGGGATCAAAAACCTAATGCTCATGTGAATTCCAATACTGACGTTGTAGAGGCGTTTGTCTCAAGCGCCTAATTGATAAACGCGGCTCTCGCCGCCTGCAGTCTTTTCTCTTCCACGCGCTTTTGTTGTTCGATCGCTCCCGCTTCTAACTTCGGAAGATCGAGATCTTTCAACTCGGGCCAGTTTGAGTTCGCGAGCGCGCGCCAGAGCAATTCCTTGCCGCGAATCCCAAGCGCGAGCATCTCGAGCGCTTGGACCAGTCCGAGGCCGCCGAAATCTTCGCCCGCGATCTTGAACTTCAAGCGCGCAGCTTTCTCGCTGACCCAGGCCGCGGTTTTTCGAACTACGCTTTCATCTTCGCCAATGCGATCGATCAATTTCTCCAAAACCTTCTGATCGGAGTCGATGTCTCGTTTCAAATCGGCGAGAAATTGCGTCAGCGACGCATCGTCGGACCCATTGACCAAATCGTCGATTAGCTCGATCGCAGCGACCGAGCCGGCGAGATGGTCATTGAGGTAAGCTGCGAGGTTGTTGTTCATTGAAACACCTTCTATAAATCGATCTCGGAAGTATTTAGAGATGTCTCGACTTCGCTCGACATGACATATTGAGGGCATGGTCACAATCGAGACAATCAAGAATGGCCCTTACATCGTTAAGGGGGAAGTCGAACTCTTCGATGCCGACGGAAACAAGTTTCCGGTCGAACCGCGGATGGCGCTCTGCCGCTGCGGCGCATCGACCGAGAAACCGTTTTGCGACGGGACTCATTCCAAGATCGGCTTCAAAGCCGCCGAGAAAGCGGTGCCGGAATCCAAGGAATAACTCGCAATGACAGTTCGAATTTGCCTCTGGCTCGCGATCGTGATTTGCAACTTGAATGCTATAAGCATTCAAGTTTACGGGGCGGCCTCAGCGCTAGTGGTGCCGGAGACGATGAAAGCGATCGTCGCCCACCAGTACGGCGGACCGGAAGTACTAAAGCTGGAGGAAATTCCAGTGCCAGAACCGAAAGACAATGAAGTTCTCGTGCGGGTGATTGCGAGCGGCGTGAATCCGGCCGATCCGCTGATTCTCAACGGAAAGTTCGCCAAAGAATTTGGAACGCATCTGCCGCTGATTCTCGGTTACGACATGGCCGGCGTCGTGGTGAAAACCGGGGCGAAAGTCACGAAACTGAAAGTTGGCGATCCGGTTTATGCCTATCTGCTTTGGGGCGGCGGCTGGGCGGAATATTGCATCTCCAACGAAGGCGAATCGTCGATTAAACCGAAGTCCCTCAGTTTCGTTGACGCGAGCGCGGTCCCGTTGGCCGGACTGACCGCCTGGCAAGCGTTGATCGACACCGGAAAAATTCAAAGCGGCCAAACCGTTCTGATTCACGGCGGTTCGGGCGGCGTGGGAGGCTTTGCGATTCAGATTGCAAAAGCGCGCGGCGCGCGAGTGATCGCTACCGCCTCAACCGCAAACCAGGATTTGCTAAAGCAACTCGGCGCAGACGTTGCGATCGATTACACAAAACAGAACTGGGAAAGTACGGTGCACGATGTCGATTTTGCGCTGCTGCCGGTCGGCGGCGAAACAATGAAGCGCACCTATGGCGTGATGAAGAAAGGCGGCATCGTTGCGACGCTCATTTCGCGGGCTGATCCAGCCGAGCTGGAGAAGCGCGGTATTAGGGGAGCCCCAATCTTCTCGCATCCCGAAGCG
>DASZJH010000063.1:0-32755 GCA_035948375.1 Chthoniobacterales bacterium | reverse complement strand
ATTGTTTTGCTTCGCGATTCTGTTGATCAAATGCGAGCAACTGTTTCAGATTTCATTTCCGCCAACGGGCCGGCAACGGCGAGTCAACTCCGCGAGAAAATCGGGACCTCACGCCGGATCATCATTCCCCTGCTCGAATACCTCGACCGCCTCGGCGTGACTCAACGAGTGGGCGATCTGCGCCGGCTGCGCGAACCAAAATCGCCGGCGATCGCGCAATCATAAATCTGCTACCGTTAGCAGATGCCTCGCAGAAAGTCTGAACAGCCAAAACAATCTGTTTCGCTGCACATCGGCTCGTCGTTCGCAAGCGCCTGGGAAAGTGTTCTTTTGCCCTGGTTCGAGGCGGCGGCATTGGCGTCGCTGGAAAGCAACGAGACCGTTGCCGTCGTTACACCATTTCCAAGTGGCGCTGCATTTCTGCGTTCGAAATTGTTGGAACATAAAATCCCTCTGCTCGGTGTAAAATTTATCACTCCAGCGCGTCTTCGTGAGATGCTTCTTTCCGAACAGGCTGCATCGCTCCCGCTGCGCGAGCATCTGCGTTTGCTCCTGGCCAACGCCGCTGAGTCGATCGCGACTCGCGCTTCGGAAGATGTCGATCTTGCTGCGATCGCCAAATCGATCTCGCGTTCGCCCGACAATCTGCTTCGGACTTTTGACCAGGTCAGCGCAGCCGGCTGGGATTTTCAAAACATCGCCGCGCCGGCCGCGCGCGAGATCATCCAACAGTTTCAAAAACTGGTTCGGCAATCCGAGTTTAAGCTCGTTCATGAGGCTGATCGCGATGCATTGGCAGCTGCCAAAAAAGAGCCACCGCGGTTTAGCCATCTGCTTCTCGTCGGCTTTACCGCGAAGCACTGGCCGCTTTGGCCATTGCTTCAGGCGGCGGTTTCTTTCGCAAACTGCGCAACGGTCGTTCTCGAGTATCCGCGCGAACAAACTCGCTCGGCCGACGAATCCTGGATCGGCACCTGGGAAGAACATTTCGATTCGGCCGCCCCGATCGCCGATCCGCCGGAACGAGAGCGCCCGTTTATCCATCTCAATCAGCCATCAGGCAGCGAGACTACTTCTGAAAAACGACGAGAGCCTCAATTCCTGGTCGGCCTCAATGCCACCGAACAAGCACAGGCGATCTGCGCCATTGCCCTCAACTTTCTCGCGGACAAATCGTGCACCCGCCTCGGTATTCTTTTCCCACGCGCCGGGGCGCTGGCCCGTCTTGTCTCCGAATTTCTGACTCGATCAGGAATTCCAAATCACGACGCAATCGGGCATCTGGCCCCCGGCGAGTTCGAGGAGCCGGCATGGAATGCGTGGCTTCATTTGCAAGAGAACCATCAACTCGAACCGGTCCTTCGGTTCCTGGAAACGAATCCCGATTCCACGGACGGGATGTCGATCCAAGAGATCCGGGAAAATTTGCGTTGGGCTTATCGCCAGATCCTGATCGACGACATCAATGTATTGCGCGAGTTCTGCGCCCGACAAAAGGAAAACGCGAGATTCGCTCGGATCGCGAAGATGCTGCGCTCAATTGCGTTTCTCCCGTCGAAGGCAACGCTGCAGCAATTTCTGAGTGAGACAAAGCCGATCTTTTCCAAGTTGAAATGGAACAATCGTTGGACCGAGATCGAGCGATTCGCCCAGCGATGGAGTGCCGCGACTTCGGCGGAATGTTCGCGCGCGATTTATTTGCGCTGGTTAAAGGAGATTCTCGATTCGTTCACAATCGCTCGCGCGCCGCAGGCCGCTCATGTTTACAGCCGGGTCCATCTGCTTTCTTACGGCGAGGCTGACGGGCACGAGTGGTCGCATCTGATCCTGGCTGGACTCAATCATGGGGAGTGGCCACAAAGCCAGCGCGAGTCCGGATTTTTATCGGATGCGGAAATTGTCGATCTAAACGCGCGCGCGACTCGTCGCGGGAGACAAGGCGAAGGCCATTCGGCTCTGGCAAAGGACAAAACGTTTCTGCTCAGCGCGCAAGACGAACGGCAGATCGCGCTCCGGCAATTCAGTGCTGCTCTTGAATCAGCCGAGCACGGGCTCGCGATCACCGCCAGTTTGCTCCAGGAATCAGCGCCCGAACGGGTGTGGAACCCGAGCGAGCTTTTCAGCCAGGCCTATTTTGTCGCCCGCAATGCGCCGCTCTCGCAGGAGACGATGTCGATCTTGCAGGAAAAAACGTCCGCCTGGCTGAAAGAACACGCGCTTATCGAATCGACGCTGGCGAGCGATGCGAGCGTCGATCAAACACGCGTCGCCTACGAAGCTCGGCGAACGGCGGACGTTCCGTTTGGTGAATACGAATTTGCGTTGCGCGATCCAATCGGCCGCAAAATCACATTGGCCACCACGGAATGGCAAAGAGTTGTCAAAACTCCGGCACTGATCTGGTTGAAAACATTTCTTGGCGTTGAAAACCAGGAGCCGGATCTGAATCAATGGAATGCTGCCACTGGAACTTGGGTCCACGACTGGCTCGCAAAGATCGCCGCGTCCGAAGAGAGAAACGCCCTTGTCGATTTTCCGACGGCCGATCAGATGTGTGAACGGATCGAGGACGCCGCCCACCGATTCCAAAAAACAATTATCGATCTTTGCCGGAGCGCTGGCCGAACTGTGCCTGATTGGTGGAGTTCCGGCTGGAGCAATGCGCTCACTCTGGCTGATTTTCTCGCGAGCAAGTTGGCGGAAGTGAGCGCCTGTCCACGAATGGCGGCAGAATGGAGATTAGAATCGCCGCAGCTTCTTTCGCTGAAGGACGGGTCCAAACTTCGGGTCCGCGGCCGGATCGATCTCATCCTGGCCCAGACACAACCGACTGATTCGCGGCTTACCGGCGCCGATGTTTGGATTGTTGATTACAAGACTGGAAATCAGAAGCCGCTTACCCCGCCGGGAAGAACACCGGAGGCGCAGGCCGCCAATTTGCGAAAGAAGCTCGTGCGCGGGGACGCCATTCAACTCGGTCTTTACGGATTGGCCGCGCGCGAGCTCGGCGCTGCCGACATTCACCTGAGCATTTTATCGTTGCGCACCGAGCTCGACCGGCCGCAGCTCGACATGTCTGCTCTCGCTGCTGACTCCGAGTTCTGGGCCGAGCTTTATCGAATGCAGGAAACCGGAATTTTTGGACTGCGCGGCCTGATTCGAAACGAGTTCGGTTTTAATCCGGATTATCCCATCGCGACTTTACCGATCGATAAAGAGTTCCTGGACGAGAAATGGGTCCTGACCCATCCGGCGTTCGCCGACGACGAGGACGATCGATCATGAACGAACCAATCGATCAACCGAATCGCGAACGTTTCGTTTCCGAGGTCGACCGAAATTTCTCAGTCGTCGCCTCAGCCGGCTCTGGAAAGACTCGCGCAATTACCGATCGCATCGTCCGAATCGCAACGAGCAAACACGCGCGCGATTGGCTCCCGCAACTGGTGGTGGTGGCGTTTACTAATCGCGCCGCCGATGAGATGCAGCAGCGGGCTCGCGCTGAAGTTTTGCAAGCCGGCGTTTCCGTGGAAGTCCTCGCCGCCTTCAACCGCGCGTTCTTCGGCACGATTCACGCCTTCTGCGTCCGATTGCTCGAGAGCTACGGTCATTACCTCGGATTGCCGCCGACCTTCGATGTCATCACCGACGACGACGAAGTCTGGAATGAGTTTGTCCAGCAGCAAACGACGATCGGCCGCTCGCTTTCGAATGAGAATCGCCGCGAGCTGCTTCGTCACGTGCAAGCGCGCGCATTGATGGAGCTCGGTCGCCGCGCGGACTTGGAGCCGGGCATTCCGCCCGCGGGCAAATGTCCGGACACGGATTTTAGCGCGATTCATCGGTTTTCCGCCAAGGGAGCAATGTTGCAAACCATTCCGCCGTATCAAAAGGAACTGAAACGCGCCGAACAGCGGTGGCGTAAGACTCAAGATTTCGTTCGGTGGCCGATCTGTTTTTCCAAAGCGAAAGATTTCGTTCGAATCAAACGCGAGGCCTTTGCGCCGGTGCGTCGATGGATCGATCAGGCGGCGCTGTGCGTGGCCGCGGAAGTGCAGCGCGATTATCGCGAGTTTAGAATCGCGCGCGGCCTTCTCACCTACGATGATCAAATCGCGCTCGCACTCGAATTGACGAAACATCCGAAAATCGGCCGCGAAATTCGGGAAAAATCTTTTCGTGTCATCCTCGACGAAGCCCAGGACACCGATCCACGTCAGTTTTCGCTCCTGCTGGAACTAGCCCGCCCGTCGAACGCGACCGGAAATTGGCTCGAATCCAAGACCGATCATCCCCGCTCCGGTTACTTCTGCATGGTCGGCGATCTTCAGCAATCGATTTACCGCGACCGTGCCGATCTTTCCAAATATCGGCGAATCCACGAAACGCTCGTCGAGACGGGCGCGGCCGAGGCGTTCCAATTTTCAGTCACGTTTCGCCTCGACACCGCCCAGCTCGGTTTCGTGAACGACACGTTCCGCAAAATCCTGAACGACCGGGAACTGCAGGTGGCATTCGTTAAGCTGAATCCACGACCGCAGGCTTTGCCCGGACAAGTGGTACGTCTCAACCTCCAACCGGCGACGTTGCGACCGGACCCGCGAGGCAAAGTCTCGGACGCGCGCAAAGCCGCCGAGGAAGCACGCCAGCTGGGAAAATGGCTCCAAGAAACCGGTCTGGCCAAACTCCGGGCCGAGACCTGGCGCGACGTCGCTGTCCTCTGCCCGCGCAAAGAATGGCTTCAAACCTTACGCCGGGGTCTGCGGGACGCCGGGTTCAACGTCCAAATCCAGTCGGAAAAGGAGCTGAAAGGCGACAGCCCGGCCTACGCCTGGTTGACCGCCCTCTTAATAGTACTGTCGCAGCCCCGCGCCGATTACGAGCTTGCTGGGCTCCTCCGTGAGCTCTTCGGAATCTCCGATCACGACCTTGCGGTTTTCTCGCAGGGCCACGGCGATCGGTTCCAAATCGAGACCCTGACCACCGGCAGCGATATCGTTTCCAAAACACTGAGCCTGCTCGCGCAACTCCGGTTGTCGATCCTCCCGTCGCCGCTGTTCGACGCGGTCAACGAAATCTTAGTGCGAACCCAATTACGCGAACGCCTCAATTCTTTGCCACGCGCGGACTTTGAAAATCTGGACGGCGAACTGGACGCGCTCCTCGCTTTGGCTGGGTCGTCCGAAGCGGAACACATGACGTTGTCCGAATTCGCCGAACACTTGCGAACGCATTTCGCCGATGCACGCGAAATCCGTCCGTCGCGCCCGGACGCGATTCAACTGATTACTTCGCAAAAAGCGAAAGGTTCGGAGTGGCAGGCGGTGATCGTTCCGTTTTTGACCCGCGATGTGCGCTCAGCTTCCCCGCGTTACCCGCGTTTGCTCAAAGTTCGCGAGACCGGAGACACGATTGTGCTCCTCGATTTGTCCGACGCCACCGACGAGATCCAGGAATTACTCGAGCGCGAGAATCGCCAGGAAATGGAACGCCTGCTTTACGTAGCGCTCACCCGCGCGCAACACACGCTCGTGCTCGCGTTCGACAATGAATTGTTCGCCAAGGCGAGCAAAGAGATTCACAGCCATTCGCAGGCCAAATGGCTTAAAGCCGACAAGAATGATGTGAACGAAGCGGCATTTGCTGCCGCGCCGACGGAACCAACTTCGTGCGCGCTGACCACCGAGCGCCAAAGAGCAAGAGCAGAAGCAAGAGTTGATAGGATCGACATCCGGTTGCCGGAGACAAAGATCGACAAGGAAATTGCGATCAAAAACGCTTCGGTGTTTGTGCGCAAACTAAACCCGAGCGGTCTGCCGTCGGAAGAATCAGCCGCGCTTGAAGAAGTTAGATACGTAGCCCCAGACTTGCCACGTTCAAGCAGTCCCGCATTGCAATACGGACTTTGGTGGCATCACTTCGCCCAGCAATTGCGTTGGACCGAAAATCTCGATTCGTGGAATCGGTTGTTCGAAGAACAGAAACTTCTTTCGCCTGATCCAGCGCGTTCGCTTCGCGAGTGGAAGCTTCTCCTCGCTCATCTTTCCGAGCCTGAGAATTTCCGGCGCCACTTTGACGGCGGTAAATCAATCGTCCACGCCGAGATGCCATTTCTTTGGCGAGTGGATAACAAACGATGCATCGAAGGAGTGATCGACCTCGCGATGTTTCGAAATGACAACTGTCTGATCCTGGATTGGAAGACTGACCGCGTTCCGCCCGATAATACCGAGACTTTGCACGCGCGATATCGTCCGCAGCTCGCCGCTTATTGGAGGGCCGTCCGGGAGATTGCCGAGGTCGACGTCAAAGCTGCGATCTACTCGACTGCAGCCGGCGCGCTTGTCCGTTACAAAACCGACGAGCTCGAACAAGAATGGTCACGACTCGAAAGACTCACACCCGACCAGTTCGATGTCGAAGTTGCCGCGACCGTCTACACGAAATCTCCGCCACCTGCCGCAACAACCAAACCAGAGCAGCTGGAATTCGCAGAGTTCTGAGGTTTTTTGTTCGATCCCATCCGCCGGTCCAACCAATTCTTACTGCCTCAACTTGCCAACTTCGGGATTTTTCGAAACGAAATCCTACATCTTCTCGTTATACCGGCACGCGTATTTCTCCTGTTTCTCGCGCGGGATATCGTTGGTGACGCAGCCAACGCCAGCATCGGCGCGCGGATATTGCTTGGCGAACTCGATCGGCACACCGACCGGAAAAACCGCGATGCTCCCCGACCAATAAAATTGAATGTGCCGATCGTTGATATCTTTTTCGGCGTCCTTCACAGCGTCCGCCGGATTCCAACTCGGCTGAGCGGCGACACGCATCGCGGCCCGCGACCAAACCGACAGCAATCAAAAGTTTTCGCATCAAATCTTTTCTCCTCTCAACTTCTCAACACCTCAACGTCTCAACTTCTTCTATTTCTCTTTGGCTACATCGATCTGCAGAAGAGCACCAATCGCAGCCATGTCCTGACGGATTTCGTCATGTCTCTTCTGTTCGGTTTCCAGCAAAAGGTTCGAAATCCGAACGAGTCGGGCTGCCGCCTCCTGGATACGCTCTTGCGAAGGAATAAGTTGAAGCAACCGCATCAACTCGTGAAATGGCAACGCCGTGATTGCCGATCGCAGCCGCGCAGACAATTGGCGCAAACTCTCCGAAATTTCGACTTGTTCATCGCGCTTCGAATGCAGCGGGGCGCTGACGATGAGATTCCCCTGATAGATCAACGTGTAAGAAATCTCGCCCAAGGCCTTCCGGTATTCGACATACGGCTTGATAATGCCTTCGCTGGCGAGCTGCGAAACGAACAGCAGAACGGCAACGCCACCAAGAATCAGGAATGTAGTCAACATCGTCGTTACATCATTAAATCGCCGCCGTTAATGTCGAGCGACGTGCCAGTAATGTAGCCAGCGGCCTCGGAGGCGGCGAAGCAAATCAAATCGGCGACTTCGAGCGCCGTGCCGAGGCGCGGGACCGGATAGCTCACAGCCAGGCGTTTCAGCACTTCATCCGAGGCATGTTCGCGCGTCAGCTCGGTATCGATCATTCCCGGGCAGACAGCGTTCACGGTTATGCCGAACTTGCCGAGCTCCTTCGCGGCGGCGCGCGTCAATCCGAGAAGGCCGGCCTTTGACGCAGTGTAGTGCGCACCGCCGAGCGTGCTCACCATCCGCCCGGCCGAAGAGGAGATATTAATGATGCGACCGTAGTTCTGGGCGCGCATTGCCGGAAGAACGGCTTTCGTCATCAAAAACGGCGCGGTCAGGTTGACCTCAAGAGTTCTCCGCCATTCGTCAGCGGTGAGATCGGGGAAGCGTGTCGACAGCGGAAGCGCGGCGTTATTTATCAGGATGTCGATCCGTTCGAAGCGTTCGAGCGTGCGGCGAGCGATCTCATCAGGCACGCCATCCGCCGCGACGTCGCCAGGTACGGCAAGAGCGCGCTCCCCGATTTCCTTCGCCAGCGACTCGGCCCGCTCACGGTTGCGAACGTTCACGGCGACCGACGCGCCGCGTTCGTGCAGGCGCTCTGCGGCAGCTCGTCCAAGACCGCGCCACGCACCAGTGATGATGGCGACGCGTCCAACAAAATCAGCGCTTCCCATCACGAGAATTGTTTCACGGTGCCGTGTAGGCTAACGAGAACGAGATAAGCGAATCGCTAGCAGGAGCGAGGCCGATCTGAGGTTGAAGTGTGAAGTCACGGAAAGTGAGTTTCTAATCGGGTAGCGATTCGCTTCATCGCATGGTTAGACCTCGTAGTATCAATCACGAGCGTATGCGCGAATCTCATGTGCAATATCAGCGACCGTTTTTGAAGCACGGCCTTTGGGGATGAGGAATATTTTCTTTTCGCCATCGCGTGACTCTGAAGAGGCGAAGACGACATCGTTGAGAGCATCTCCGTTCGGTGTCGATTTTTCGTTCACTTGAAACGGAGCGAGCTCTCGCGTAACCGACCAAAAGTGTTCAAACTGCTGCTTCGATATAGGGAAATCACGAACCTTGAATGAAGCTGATGAGACTCGCCCATCGTCAATGTGACACACTGGTCCCGATGGTAAATCGACGAAGCTGATGGTCACGAGTATGCCTTCACTTTGATACATGTGACTGATCATCCGAGACGGCTGATCGGCTGTCGCAATAATCGCGAACCAGACGGACCCGGAAACAGCGAGACACGCACGCAATGCCATGAGGTCTAACGAGAATTAGACGAAAATTTTCGCCTAACTAAACAAGGGAGGAACATCTGCGGAGACTTCGTTGTTTCTTACCGATCTCTCTCGCCGCGGATGAATTGTTCGACGCAGCGGTAGGCGTCGTCGTCGCTCATCTGGACGGGCGGATGTTTAGAGAAATACGAGGACGGCGAGTTGAGGACGCCGCCGATTCCGCGATCGAGCGCGAGTTTGCAGCAACGGATGGCGTCGATGGCGATGCCGGCCGAGTTCGGTGAATCTTCGACCGAAAGCTTGACATCCATTTCCATCGGCACATCGCCGAACAGACGGCCTTCGACGCGGATGAATGCGATCTTGTTGTCGAGCTGCCATGGAACGTAATCGCTCGGGCCGATGTGAATGTTTTCGTCGGCCAAACGTTCGTTCATGACCGATTGGACGGCCTCGGTCTTGGATGTTTTCTTCGAGCTTAGGCGAGTCCGGCTGAGCATATTGAGGAAATCGGTGTTGCCGCCAGTGTTCAGCTGATACGTGCGCTCGACTTTCACGCCGCGCTTCCGGAAAAGATCGACAATGGTGCGATGAAGGACAGTCGCGCCGAGCTGCGATTTGATGTCGTCACCGATGATTGGCAGATTTTTGTCGGCAAAACGTTTCGCCCAAACCGGGTCGCTGGCGATGAAAACGGGAATGTTGTTTACAAACGCGACGCCGGCTTCGAGCGCGCAACTAGCGTAAAACTTGGTCGCTTCCTCGGAACCAACCGGCAGATAATTGACCATGATTTCCGTGGCCGAATCCTTCAGCTCGGAGATGATTTGCTCGCGAGTGGATTCCTTTTCCAGCGGCAAAAACGTCCGGAGTGGATCGTGCTCGGACATGTGCTCCGCGAAGCTGTCCATCACAACACCCATCTTCACGATGGCGCCGGTAAGGCTCACTTTTTCGCAAAAAACCTGGGTGCAATTGGGGGGAGCAAAGATGGCCTTGCTGACGTCGAGGCCGACCTTGCGCCGGTCGATGTCGAAGGCGGCGACGACCTCGATGTCGCCCGGCCGGTAGGAACCGATCTGCTTGTGCATGAGCCCCACGGCGGTGCCATTGACGGAGGAGCTGCGGTAGAAGTTAATTCCCTGGACGAGCGAGCTGGCACAATTGCCCACTCCGACGACGGCGACACGAATTTTTCTCATTGGGAAAAGGAAATCCTACCTGCAGCTATCAGTTTGGAGCAAGATGCAAAGTATTAAGTTTTGACAGGTTAAGGAGGCCACTGAAATGTAAGGTCTCATCCGAGGAGAAAACCCCACTACGATTTGGGCGTGGAAAGTGCCGTAGTCAAGGCTACCATGCAAGCATTTTCGAGGATGTTTGTTAGGACAAAATTTGCCTCTCGTGGGATGTCGATCCTGGCGGCGCTGGCCGCCGTCGGACTTTGCGGGATAACGCGTGCGGAGCCGCCCACTTACGGCATCGACCAGGGCGTGGCGCTAGCCGATTCCCAAAACCCGGACATCCTCATCGCCCGCAAGAAATTGGAAGCCGCGCGCGGCGGTTTGATCGAAGCGCGGTCGGGTTATCTGCCTTCCGTGGTCTCCACCGGCTTCGCCGACAAACGCCAAACCCAGACCAGCACGAATCTGCGTGAGGAGGATTACAACGCTTCCATTCGCGCGCTTGAAAATATTTACACTGGCGGCGCGGTTTCCAATCAGGTCGCGATCGCCGAGTTGACGATCGAAAAACAACGGTGCGATCTCGAAGAAGTCCGTAACAAGGTGGCGATGGATGTGCGGGTCGCGTTTTACGATCTGCTTTTGAACCGCGCCAAGGTTCGGGTCCGCGAGAATTCTGTGCGGGTGTTGAATGAAGAACTGAAAACTCAGGACGAACGTTTGAAGGCGGGCATCGTTGGCACGTTGAACGTTCGCCGCGCTCAAGTCGCTTTGGCCAACGAAGAGCCGGAGCTGGCCAACGCCAAAACGCAGCTCAGAAATTCCTATCTGCGATTGGGCGAACTTTTCGGAATCGATTACCGCAATCAGGTCGCAGAATCGCCATTTGAAGTTGCCGGACAGTTGCAATACGCCGCGCTCCACCCTGACCTGAACGAATGCCTCGCTCGTGCTGACACAAACCGTCCCGATCTCAAAGCCCGCCAGATCGATGTCGAGATCGAAGATCGACAATATCTGGTCGACCGCAGCGAGCTTCGTCCGCACGTTCAGGTTTTCTCCGGCTACGAAGCTTACAGTGAGCGCGACCCCAACGTGGGTCCGGAGTTCAACCACGGCTATCTTGTCGGCGTAAACGCAACCTGGCATTTGTTCGACGGATTTGCGACCAAGGGGCGAATGCAGGCCACTCGCGCCCGCCGCGAAGCAGCTGCGCAGGCTCTGGAAGCTGCTCGCCGCGCCGTTGCTTCCGACGTCCGGAGCGCGTTTCTCGATCTGGAACAAGCCGACAACGTCCTCGAATCGGAAACGAAGAACGTTCAGACCGCAGATGAGTCGCTCGAAATTACCAAAACAAACCTTGCCGCCGGATTGGGAACGCAACTCGACATCCTTCAAGCCGCGTCGGACGTCACGCGCACGCGAACGACGCGATTGAGCGCGATTTATCTGCACAACGTCGCCCTAGCTCGCCTTGCCCGCGCCTGCGGCACCACACCCGTGGCGCTCGACTTCGCTTCCAATCGTTTGAAGAAGCAGAACGAGAAAAAGGCCGCAGATATTGCGCAGCCGCCATCAAGATTAACCGAGCGATGAGATCCCAATTCACGACGCTAATCTTGTCATTGTCGATCTTACCGCTCGCGCCGGCGATTACCTTGGACGCAGTTCTCAACACGACGTTGGAAAAGAATCCGGCAATTCAGCAGGCGAAGTTGAAAGTCGAGCAGGCTTCAGGGCGCCGGCTCGTTCTGCGCTCAGTCATTTGGCCGAGTGTCAGAGTAAATGTTCCGGCGGGCGTGCAAGGGGGCGATCGTGCGGGGAGCACGACGACCAAGCTGTTTGGATTTGTGCGCGGAGCGCTGAATCAGCCATTAATTGACGCTGCGATTCCGCATTCGCTTCGCCGCGGCGACATCGAGGTTCTAATCGCCGAACAACAATTGAACCTGGCGATCGAAGAACAACTGCACACGGCCCGGGTCGCGTTTTATTCTGCGCTTTACCAACGAGAACTGCGCTCGCTTCGCGACAAACAACGACTCCGGCTGGACGAGAACGTGGCCAGCCAACACGATCGTTATCAAGCGGGCCTGGTCGATCGGAGTGCATATACGACCGCGACGGTGGAAGCGCGCGGTCTCGATCCGCTGGTTGAAGGCGCACAGCGCAGCTACGCTGCGGCGCAGCTCCAACTCAGCGAGGCGATGGCGGCCGATCTTAATTCGGACACGCCGCAGCCGGAACCGGAGGGCGAACTCACTTTCGCAACTGTGGATGTCGATCTTAACGGCGAAACAACCGCGGCGTTGGAACGCCGGACCGACGTCAAGCTTGCACGGTTGCTGGTTAAAGCCGCAAATGAAGACGCGCGCATCATTGCAGCCGGTTATTATCCGTCCGCGATCGGAAGCATCACCGGCGATTACATTCCAGTTACCGGAATCCATCGCGAAGGCTCCACCAGCCGCAATCAGGATTTTATCGGGTCGGAGATTCGCGAAGGGGCGGCTTACACTTGGCAGGTGATCGACAACGGTAAAGTGGGGGGCGCGGTCCTCAAAGCAACGAAGATCCGCGAAATCAACGAGCTTGAGCTCAACAAATTGGAGACCGGCGTCGGACAACAGCTTTCACGCATTCATAACGACCTGGCCGGCATCGCTCAACGCCATAAAGCGCTCAGTTCAGGAACGAATAATGCCGAGCAAGCGGCGGTTGCGGTCCAACAAAATCTCGGGAGCGGTCTGGCTTCTCAACTTGAGTATCGTGTGGCCGAAAGCAGTTTCCTCAAAACCCAGAGCGGCTTGCTCGAGGCGAGTTATCTCCAGAACGTGGCGCTGGCGGAATGGGACCGCGCCACCGGGCGCTATTTTCAATTTTCCGAAGATATGCATTAAGTTGGTGTCCTTGAAGATTCCGGACTCCAGGCGGCTTTTGTGGGTCGCGGTCGCGCTGCTGATTCTCATTTGCGGCGTGGCGTATTATTTTTTCATGCCGGTGGCGGACGTGGCCGTCGTTCGGCGCGGCACCGCCATCTCGGCCGTTTATGGAACCGTACGCATCGAACCAGCGTTTGTGGTCCATGTTCGCGCGCAGAACGCCGGTTTTATTCAACTGGCTGAGGAATTCTCAGCCGGCCGTGGCGCGATCGGCAAGAGCGTGACCAAGGGGCAATTGCTGGCCACCATTGCCGACGAAGCGACGGCCCGACAGTTGAAACAAGCGCGCGTCGATGTGCAGGCTGCGAACGAACGAGCCAAGCTGCCATTGCCGTCGGAGGAATTACTCAAGGCCGCAGAGGACAATTTGCATCGACTCGAACAGGTGGTCGCGACCGGCAACGTGCCGGCGGTCGATTACGAGAAAGCCAGGAGCGAAGTTAATCGGTTACGGGGCGCGCGCGACAACGAACGAATCGAGCGGGACCGCAACCTTCAAGCGCTGGAGGAGGCCCAGAAGAAATTGGAGTCACAAATGCGCGCTTCGGAAATTCGGGCACCGATGGACGGCCTGCTCACGGCGGTAGGGACGATCGACAGCGAGCTTGTCGCCGAGGGCAATCAGCTCTTCACTGTTTCATCTCGAAAAGCCTACGTCCGCGGCGAAGTAAATGAAGAAGATGTCGGCGAAGTAAAACCTGGAATGAAAGCGAAGGTTCAACTTTACGCGTATCGCAATGCAACTTTCCCGTCGCGAGTGGCATCGGTCCAACCGGCCGCGGACCCGGACACTCAGCGCTACACCGTTATCTTGGAGATGGAAAAACCGCCCGACAATTTAATGGCGGGAATGACCGGCGAGATGAACATCATCACCGGCACGCACGAAAACGCGTTGCTGATGCCCACGCGCGCGCTGCTCGTCGATCAAGCGTTGATCGTGAAGCGGGGCATTGTGCAGAAACGCACCATCAGAGTCGGTTTTCGCACTCTCGACGCCAGCGAGGCGCTCAATGGCGTCTCAGTCGGTGATCGCGTTGTTGTTTCAGATCAGGACAAACTTCGTCCGGGAGAACCGGTGCGACAGCATCGCGTCGATTTTTTTCTCCCAAAACCGTGACCGCGCCGCTTTACATTGCGTTGCGTTTTGCGACGCACCGCAAACGCGCGTTGTTTCTCAGCCTAGTCGGCGTCGTGTTCGGCGTCGGCATTTTCATCTGCACCCAAGCGCAAACGCAGGGATTCGCCCAATTTTTTATCGACTCGACCATCGGCAGCAACGGAGCCCTCACGTTGCGCTCGCGATTTCGGCCGCGCTATGAAGGGCTAGTAATTCCTTCGAAAAATGTGAACGCACTTCCCGAGCGCCGCAATTTTTTCGAAGGCGTCCACAACGTCAGCGAAATTATGCGGGTGAGCCGGCAATTTTCGAATGTGGTCGCCTGCTCACCGGTGCTTCGAGGCAATGTCAGCGCCCGGTCGGGATTCGAGATGACCACCGTGGAGCTCTTCGGAATCGACCCTCCCGCACATCTGCGCACGACCGACTTGGCCAAACAAATCATTGACGGCAAGTTTGATGATTTTACTAACAACACCAGCGCGGTGATTCTCGGCTATAAACTGGCCGACCAGCTCGAGGTCGGGTGCGGCGACTCAATCCAATTGCTTTCGCCGAGCGGTGAGTATTGGCGGTTCACGGTCGCGGCCATTGCGCGCAGTGGCATCGGCACGATCGACTCCACTCGCGTTTACGCGCAGACCCGTGTCTCCCAGCGACTACTCAAGAAACCGTACGAAGCGTCCATGATTATCTATAAACTGCGTGATCCGAATCGCGCCCCGGAGCTGGCGACGCATTTCGAGACTCTGTTTCAGCATGCTTCGGACAGCTGGCAGGAGCGCGAGGAATCGACTTTGCAATTGTTTATCATGCTCCGCTTATCGGCCGCGATCACGGTTTCATTGATGATTCTTCTGGCCGGTTTCGGAATTTTCAACGTGCTAACGATGTCGGTGCTCTCGAAGATCCGGGAGATCGCAATTTTGCGCTCGATGGGCTATCGCCAAGTTGACATCTCGGCGATTTTTCTCTGGCAAGGCGCGCTCATTGCGACAGTTGGCTCATTGATCGGCTGCCTTTTGGGCGCGCTACTGACGGGCATTGTTTCCAAAGTGCCGATTCACATCCACGGCCTGCTTTACACAGATCATTTCCTGGTGGTCTGGGACTGGCGACATTATTTTTGGGCAACCGTGCTCGCCGGAGTCGCCGTGTTCATCGCCAGTTACGTTCCTGCTCGACGGGCCGCCCAACTTCAACCGGTCGAGACTCTTCGGGGCTCCAGTTTATGAGTTTTTACCCCAACCCTGCAAACGCTCCGATGAAATCTCCGGTTCAAGGCTGTAACGGTTCAACGGGCCCATGAAAGGCGAAATTTCCCTTAGCTGTCGCCAGCTCGAGCGTTACCTCGGTGAAGCGGAAGAGCGCGTGCACGCTTTGCGCGGCGTGTCGCTCGATGTAGAAGCTGGAAGTCTCCACGCTGTGGTCGGCCCGTCCGGCTGCGGCAAGAGCACTTTACTTTACATCCTCGGCCTGCTCGATGTGCCCGATGCCGGTTCGGTCGAGATCGGCTCGACGCTGATCGCAGGTTTGAGTGATCAAGAGTTGGCCCGACGCCGCAACCAATTGATTGGTTTCATTTTCCAATTTCACTTTTTGATGGAGGACTTCACCGCGCACGAAAATGTTATGATCCCGATGCGACGACTGGGTCAATTGAACGAAGAGGAAATGGGCCAACGGGCAGCGAGTCTATTGGAGTCTGTCGATCTTGGCGACAAATTGCGACGGCAAGGCCGTCACCTTTCCGGCGGCGAACAGCAACGGGTGGCCATTGCGCGTGCGCTGGCGAACGATCCTCAAGTTATCCTTGCCGATGAGCCGACCGGAAATTTGGACACGAACAATTCACAGCGCGCCTTTGAATTGCTCGCGAACATCGTGCGCGAGCGAGAGAAAGCGCTTTTGCTTGTCACACATAACCGGTTCATCGCCGATTCTTGCGATTGGGTCCACGAAATGAAAGACGGCCGTATTATCGCCAGTCATCCGCATGGCGAGCGGATCTCAGTGTGACGCGGGCGCTGACCTGGACAATTGGAGATGGTCAAGAAATTTCTCGATGTAATCGGTCCAGGAGCGAAATTTTCTTGCACGGGCTTCATCGCAAAGACGCGCATACAGTTGCTGATCTCGTAACAAAGATTTGATTCCCTCTGCCAGCGCGAGCGGATTCGTTTGGTCGACAATCAGGCATCCGCCGCCGTGCGCAATTTCTCCAAGAGCGCCGTTGCCGCCACAAAGGCAAGGCTTGCCGTGCCAGAGGCTTTCCGCAATCGGCAGTCCGAACCCTTCCATCAATGATGGATAGACCGTAAAACGACAATCGCGATAAGCTCGCAACAGCGTTGTGTCATCGACGTGCTGCAGCCAGCGCACGGATTTGCCTTGCTTCTGCAACGATTTCAATCGCCGCACAATTTCCCGGCTCATGTTGGTCGCTCGGCCGATCAATTGCAGTTCGAACGATATTCCGGCCCCCCATAATTGCTGGGTAGCTGTCAAAAGCGTGAGATGATTTTTCCGCGGATCCAGCGAACTAACGTTGAGAACAACATCTCTCGGAAGCTGACCGGCCGCACCGGGAGTCGTGTCGAAATCGACCGGCCATGTTTCGACGCACGTGGCGGCGGGTTTACATCCGAATTCCTTCCAAAAATGGTGGAGATCGCCCTCGGCTTCTTGCGAAATGCAGATAACCAGATCGAATCTTGCGAGTAACTCGATATAAGGGCGATACCGCGGAGCACGGCGGCGAAGATCGTAAACTGAGGGCAAGCGTAGGCTGGTGATGTCATGAAAAATTGCAACCTTCCTGGCCTTAGTTTCCTGTACGAGTTTCGGGAGGACCCGTCGCCGTAAATCATGCAGAATGTCGGGAGCCACAAAGACATCTCTTTCGCCCAATATTTTCCACGGAAAACGGCGCAATGAGATTAGCCGCCGGAACTCAGCTATTGGATTTTGCCCGCTGGTTTCCGGACGGGCCGATGACTTTGGGTGGAAATCAAACGGGCTGGTCAATAGTTGCAATTCCGTCGGCCCGAGGCGCTGATAAAACCGTCCGATCTCATTCCAACAAATCGGAGCAACGTCGACGCGGCGCGAAAGCTCGGCGAAAATTCTTCGCGTCATCCGTTGCATTCCGGTGTTTTGAGCGGACCGACAGGAGCTCGTGACATCGAGATAGATCATCGCGATGCTAAGAAAACACATTCCATGAATCGCGAAAAATCTGTTGAATCAGGAAACCCATCCCCATTGCGAAAACACCACCATTGAAACGAGGGCCAGAGTCCCCGAGAAAACAAGATATATGCGATTGAACCACGCGTTCTGTCCCAGTAAGGCAAGGCCCATTATCGCCGGGAAAATCATAAGCCCGAATCGGGGTGCGGAGAGTAATGTTCCCCACGAAACAATGAATAATAGCGAGATAACGGAGTAAATCGCGTAACTCGGCCGGAAACGAAAACAGGCGAAAATTACCAGAACTAGCAATGCGATTGTAAAGAAAAACTCGAACGCGCCATGATATCCGTTGAACGTAGTAATGGTCGGGAACGCACGGAAGAGTGTGGTCCAAGGGAAGGTAAAGTGACGGTTCCAACCCTGTAAGGTTTCCGTCTTCGAGATCACGTTCCAGTCTCCGAACTGCCAACGCAGCAACGTTAGATGGCCGAGGAGCGCAATGGGCGCGAGAGTCAGGGAAAGAACGTCAGGCTTCACCCGGCGCCAGTTAAATTCTGTTTGCGAAAAGTATTCAAACGTCAAAGGGAAAACCAGTAAAATACCGGGGGCTCTGGCCAGGGCCGCGGCCGCTGAGAGTGCGCCAGCGACAAACCACCGACCCGTTCGCGCGTAATAGAATGAGCTTATTACCAAAGCTATAAACAGAGACTCAGTGTAAACGGCTGAGCAGAACAGCGTTGTTGGAAAAACGCACAGATAAAGAACTACCCGGGCGGCCAGCGACCGGTCGTAATCCAAGCGCACCAAGTGATAGAGATAAATTAATGCGACCAGGAATGCGGCGTTTGCGATAATGATTCCAATTAAGAGCCAGCCCGCGTCGTGTGGTAGTGGAATAAAGTAATGCACAAACCGAACCAGGTACGGATAAAGAGGGAAGAAAGCGACGTTGGATTGTTTACCGGGAATGAACATATAACCATGACGAGCAATATCGAGATACCACCCGCTATCCCACCGCGCCCACATATTCACGAAAGGCCAGGAATTTGCGGATAGGTATTCCGTCACCACTTTTAGGTTGCCATCAGCCGCTACTTCCCACTTTTTGCTCGTTATCCGCAAATGGAGGAAATGAAATCCAAGAAGCGCGACTACAATGAGGGCAGCCCGACTAACGGCGAACGGAATGAGAATATCATAGATCCACGATCGCAGAAAGGTTACTGGTATAGGTTTAGCCTTTTTTAAATCGACGTGACTCATTTCGTTAATGGTTACTTCTGACAAGTTTGGGCCGGCGCTTCATTGGTCCGAGCAGCTCCCAAAGGTGAAAAACATTCCAGACAAATAATGGACAGCAACTTTGAGTCGAGATGCGATTCAACCATCCCCGTCCCCGATCGTTCCGTCTCGATTATCATCCCAACGCGTGACGAAGTGGATAATATCGGGCCGCTTGTCTCACAAATTGTAGCGGCCGCCGCTCCGTTCCATGAAATTGTGTTTGTCGATGGTCATTCAACAGATGGTACGGTGGATACTATTCGATCTCTTTCAGCAATTCATCCAGTTCGCCTAATTGAACAAGACCCAGCTACACCGGGATTGGCCGCTGCTATTCTGGCCGGAGCGGCCGCAACCAACTCAGAGTTGCTGGTCGTCATGGACGCCGACTTAAGCCACCCACCGGAACGAATCAACGACTTGCTTGCGCCGTTAATTGCGGGTGCGGCTGACATAGTGATTGGAAGTCGCTACATCCCGGGCGGTTCCACGCCGGGATGGTCATTCTGGCGTCGAACGCTTTCGCGGCTCGGCTCTGCGCTGGCCTATCCACTGACTAATGTTCACGACTCGATGTGTGGATTTTTTGCAGTCGCACGACGACCCCTTCTGGAAATCGCGACGCCAGCGATCGGATTCAAGATCGCTTTTGAAATCATTGTCCGGGCCCGGCCACCTTTAAAAGTGATCGAGGTTCCGATTGCGTTCCGCAATCGCGCCCGTGGCCAATCCAAAATGTCTCCGGGAATCGCGTTTCTGTTCTTTTGGCGATGGTCGCTCGCCGTTTGTCGTCGGCTGCTACGCCAATGACAGCGCGCTTCTTGCAAAAACGACGCTTCATTCAGCTGGAACTCGCCAGCAGATGAACTGAGCGCGGGCCAGTTCAACCTGAACGTTTGGATATACTTCTCGAACGACAGGAAAATCGCGAACGACACACGCGCCGACCAACGGCGGCTTCGGCCTCCGGCTCCGAATTTCCTCCACCGTATAGCTAGCGACCGGGAAACGGAAGTTTCCATGGAAGAGATAGAATGAATCCCACACTAAGTCCTTTCCTGTGTGAATGGCCTTGATCAACACCGTCCCAGCGCCCGACTGTTGAAGTGTACCGAGTTTTTCCGCGATCACTTTCTCATCGGCCGCATCTTTTTGCCGGAAAATCATCTTTAGCTCAGCTTGGATGAAACCGGCCAATAGGAGCACCACCAAACCCACCATCACGGCAACGCGAACCCTTGATTCCCGACATAAGAATCTCTGCAAAAGTAGCGCCAATAGAAAACAGAGACACGGCAGAATCGGCAGGATGTAGCGGACGCCGCGAAAATTAGAGACAATGGCCAGCGCGATTACCGCCAGACTCACGATTGCTATTTCTCGAACCGCTGGCGCCGGCTTATCCTTTGTTGAGAACAAAGTTACGAACGGCGAAAGCAACAAGAAAAAGCCGACGAGACCGCCGTCCCGAATCAGCTCCAATACAATTTCAAGGTAGGGTCGTTTACCGAGTCCTTCCGGTCCAAGCCAGACGATAATCTCTTCGTGAAACAGTATCCCTGGGTGCATTTGATATTTAATGAGCTGAAGCAACGGCCAGATCGACATCAACACGACCGCAAGGAGCATACTGCTGATAAGCCAACTGATTCCTTTTCGCAGATTGGCGCGCTCGTCACGATCGGTTAGTCGAACGAGCAGAATGAGGAGCCAAACCAAAAAGGGAACTGGGACCTTCTGCAAACTGCCAAGCCAGCATGTTGCTGCGACTGCGAACCACCACGTTGGACGCTTGCGGGCAAGCTCAGCGAAAACAATCGTTAACGTCGTAAAAAACGTCAATCCGGTATCCAGCATAGCGTGACTCGCTTCGGTCGAAAACAGCGGACAAGAAACCAATATCGCGACGATAAGCGGAATGAGCCACGGCTCGCCGGGCTTCATTAAAAAGACCAGCCAGGCAAGAGCAATCGCGGTCAGGGCGCCGTAAAAGAGCGGCCAAATCCGCACCGCCACCGACCGATTTTCAAAACGCGGCAGAGTCAAACAGGTCAGCCAGTACTGGAGAGGCGGCTTTTCGAACGAGCGGTTAAAATTGTAATGAACCACCCACGGTTCTGTCATCAGCATCTCGCGCGTGCGCTCGGCGGTTAACAATTCATCCGTTTGAGTAAGAGTTCCCTTTGGGATCTCCAAGGCGAGCCAGACACTAAAGACCAGTATGATCAAGCCAGAGAAGGTAACAGCACGGATACCCGGACGGCTGAGATCTGGGGCCAAATTTTCGACCGCTGGCACGCGAAGAGCGTCAAAAGGCATTGTAAGATCGACACCGATCCACAAGAAAACAATTCGTGCAAGTGTCGCGTTTAAACTCGAGGCATTCCCAAAGTCGGTAAAAAAAGCTTTCGCACATTTGCATGTAATTATCTAATGAGCGGACGAGAAGAGCGAGTTTTCTCGTGGCAGGGCTCTGTTTGAGGAAAAAGAAGATTCATGTCCGTAACGCGAAAAGCACTGGTTTCGGCGATCTTTTTGCTTGAAGCATTGTTCATTTACTTCGTTCTGACCCAGCGATATCCGATCTCTGGTGACGACTACTCGTACCTCTACCAGGCAAAGCTGTTCGCGGCCGGCAAACTATGGGCCGAAGATCCTCTCTATGACCCGGCGCTTCCGTTTTACGATTGCGTAGAGACATATTGTCTTCGGGACGATCAAGGACGCCGGTTCTCCAAATATCCGCCAGGCTGGCCGGCTCTTCTTGCGGTGGGGGTTAAGCTCCAAGTCCCCTGGCTCGTTAACCCACTATTCGGGGCCCTGCTGGTCTTCCTGATGCTAAACTATACGGAACGGCAGATGGCCAAGGAATTAGTGAGAATCACCTGTCTCTCGCTGATGCTCTGTTTCTTTCTTTGCTATTACGCCGCCTCTTTCCGACCTCATATCGCCACCGCGCTATTCCTGTTTGCTGCCTTCCTCCTCTACGATTCGGCCCAGAGGCGCCCTAATCCGCCCAAGCTATGGTTAGTCGGCGCGGGGGCCCTTCTTGGGTACTCCACGATGCTCCGTTACATCGATTGGGCTCCTTTGGCCGCTTGGATCGGCGTCAGCTTATTGTGCCGCAAGAAGCTGACGGACCTAATTTTGTTCGGGATCGGGTTCGGACTGCTGGCCAGCGGTAACTTAATATACGATGCGTTACTCTCGGGCGATCCATTCCAGCTTCCTGCGGCGCTTCATCGTTCAGGCGCCACTAATGACCGTCTAATGATTTCATGGAATGGGTTTGTAGTGACGATAGTGCGATTGGCAAATGTTGTCTGGATTTTCCCGCCTGTGCTTTTGCTGGTACCTTTCTGGAGGTATTACCAAGCATCTTCCAAGGCCAAGATGTACGCTGCATTGTTCTTGATGAGCGTTGTGATCTACTTTTTCTATCCGGCGTCTGTCGGTGGCCCAGGTCCGCGCTATTTCCTAGCGTACTTCCCATTCCTGGTTCTGGCCGTCACGGATGTGTGCGGCTGGCTCTCTCGCGGTTCCACGCCCCTTGCCAGGAACATGTGGGATTTCGCCGTGATTAGCCTGATTATCTGTAACCTAGTGTTTGCGGCCAAAGAGGGCTATACGATGTATTGGCGAAGAGACCTTCAGCGGACTGCGGCTCATATTGCTGCCGGGAAAAACATTTTCCTTCTCAAGACCGGCACTTACAAAACGGTTGTCGGCGACCTCACTCGAAACCCGCCCGCGCTCTCCTCCGCGGACAACTTATACTTCGCATGGTGCACCAAGCCCGAGCGCGATGCGCTTCTCAGCCGGTTTCCAGGTTACAACGTCTTTGTCTACGAATATCCGGGGCATCTGACAGAATATTCGGAAAATCTCCGAGCGACACTGCCGTGAATCACGACGAGCGAGTGCGCATCTCATGAAAAAGGTTTTCCTGACCGGGGCGAGCTCTGGGATCGGTCTGGCCATCGCCAAGATGTTGAGCGCGCGGGGCGACGAAGTTTGGGGAACATCGCGGGATCCTTCGCGCCTACCACAATTACCGCGTTTGCATCCCATCCAACTTGACCTCTCGGATCCAAATTCGATCGAGCAGGCATTCGACAGCGCTCTCTCCGGAGCCGGCCATTTCGATGTGGTTATTAATAACGCCGGGAGCGGTCATTTTGGCGCTGCGGAACATCTTTCCGACGCCGAGATTACCAGCCAGTTTCAAATCCTGGTTTTTGGACACCTTCAACTCATGGGTCTGGCATTGGTGGCGATGCGCGCGCGCGGACACGGGTTGATCATTAATGTTACATCGCTGGCGTCACGATTGCCGGTGCCATTCATGGCTGCATACAACGCGGCGAAGGCGGCAATGGCCGCCTACACGATGTCGATCCAGCTTGAGTTGCCTGATTCCAATGTGCGGATTGTCGATCTTCAGCCAGCGGACATTTTGACATCATTCAATGACGCCGTTCTAAAAGAGGAGGAACAGGATCCACGCTATAGAGAACGCGTGACCAAGACTTGGTTAGCTGTCGATCGCAACATGAAGAATGCACCGCCGCCAGATCTCGTCGCCAAGCGCGCACTCGAATTGATTGACTCGCCAAATCCCCCGCCCCGGATCACGGTCGGCGACGCGTTCCAATCCAAAGTCGCTCCACTTATTTTCCGGTTTCTGCCGCAGCGGATTCGGGTTTGGGGACTGAAGATGTATTACGGGATTTGATTTCGGCCCGATTGGGCAAGTACGACCTGACCCATCGGCGAACGATCGGCAACGACAAGATCCTCCGCGAAGAGAATACTCTCCAGCTGTCGCGAAAGAAGTTTATCACCTCGGTATTGCTTCGGATCGGGCCGTTCGGCACATCGCAGAGCGTCATCGTGCCCCATTGCTGTCGAACTGCTCGCATCATCGCTGACGCCGGCACGACATACTTTTTGACGCCACGTCGATCAAGGCAGCCGCTAATCCAGATGTCGTCCATGTAGACCGCACTCTTTGGCGCGGCGGCGTAGTCCCACAATGCAAAATCGAAGAAATGCGGTTGAACAAGATAACTTGCGGTACCGGTCATGACTGCAACCGGTTTGGGTTCGCGAATCTGATTGGCACGAATCATTTTCGGCAGGAACCAGACCAGACTATGCGGTATTAATGCGCCACGGAAACAAAGCGCGGCGTCGGGTAGTTGTGCATGGTAATGCAGATATGTTTCCAACGCATCGCGTGGGTAGATGCGATCGTCATCAACAATCATAATCAACGTGTTGCCGTGACCGGCGGCCAACTCCTCCTGAATAACTGGAATGAATTTGGTAGCTGGTCCCCAGTCTTGCTGGCAACGTAAAATGCGGACACGCGGAATTTTCTCGAGATAGCCAGGAACGACGTACTCCTTTTGCTGCCGATTCGAAAAACAAGGGACCGCCACGAGGATTTCATCAGGCGTCCGCGTCTGTTCCAGCAGACAACGGAGGGTCGGTTCCAGATTGCCAATCCGGTCCGGCAACGTTGAAAGCGAAACGACGACGCGATTGTTGCGCGTTGCAGAGGAATTGGATAACTGCCGCCGGATGAATCGCGCTTGCTGCCGCCCAAAAAGTAGCGAGTAGACAATCTCCGCTGTCCCACTCACCATTTCCTCCAATTTTCGTATAAGCCGCCCCATTACGACTGGAACTATACCGTAAATATGAAAAAACCGATCTCCCAAGCGGTCATCATTATGGCCGGGTCCGGGTCGCGATTACGGCGCAGCGGCGAAGATTCACCGAAACCACTCGTCGATTTGGCCGGTCGCCCGCTCATTTCCTACACAATGGACGGTCTGCTTCGAGTGGGAATCAAAACGATTTACGCCGTGATCGGGTTTGAAAGCGCCCGGTTACGCGCCGGACTAACACCGCTGATTCCCCGCGGTGTTGCTTTGCAATGGATCGAAAATCCAAATTGGCAGAAGCAAAATGGGATCACTCTGCTCGCAGCAGCGCCATTTGTGAATCGCCCCTTCATTCTTACGATGGGCGATCACATTTTCGAGCCGCGGATTTTCGAGGTTCTGATTCAACAGGCTGACCTGAACCTGTTGAATGTGGCAGTGGAGCGTAAGCTCGACGCGATCCTCGATCTCGATGATGCAATGAAAATTAAAACACGAGGAGGGCACGTCGTTGCGGTCGGCAAAAATTTGGAGGACTACGACGCGATCGATACCGGCCTTTTTGTATGCGTGCCGGAGATCTTTAGATACCTCGATCGGGCAAAACGGGATGAAGACTGCAGTCTGGCCGATGGAGTCCGTTTGATGGCTGCTGACGGCAAAGTTCACGCGGTCGATATTGGAGGCGCCTGGTGGCAGGATGTCGATTCAGTCGCAACTCTTCAACATGCCAGGCAATTAATTGCGACCTATTATGGATCGTCGAAGAAAGTAGCTCAGGAATGCATCGTTCTAGCTGACGCGCCCGGCGCCCTGATCGAATTGTGCGGGATATCGCTCTTGGAACGCCTCTTGCGTAGCCTGCAACGCTGCGGATTTAAGCGAGCCGTTATCTTATCGAGTACCCGTGACGTTATCGCCCAAGAGGTCGCTCGACCCTCTTGGGCGCGCGCGGATCTGGAGTGCGAAGTTCACGCCAGAGCGAGCGGACCGGTGATGCTCGAACAAATTATCGATCTTTGGCCGAACGATACCGATCTTCTAATGATTGTTCCCGCGGATTCGGTTTTCGATCTGCGGCTCTTACGAATGCTTGCTTCGCGCTTCGGCCCAGCCGCGCTCGTAGATTCCAGTGTGCCGGATCGGTTTCACTCGCTGGTCCAGTTGGCGCCGGCAACAAAACGCGGCAAACTTTGCGGGCCTGCGTTCTTGCAACGCGATTGGGCTCACTCCCGAACAGGATTACTCCAGGAGGCCGTGTGCACCGGTTTGGACAATCAAACGTTGGCGGCGGCGGACGTGGCCACTGAACCTTTGTACTATGCGCCGTTGAACCGTGAACTGAGAGCTTACTGGTTTCCAGCGCCGTCGCCGGCAGATGCACAACTTGCAAAACGGATTATTCTCGATTCGGCCCAAAAAGGGACGCTCGATTTGCCCGCGACAGTTCACGCCCCGATCGAGACGTTTTTGATCTCCAGGCTTTGCGAGACGCCGGTTACCCCCCACCAATTGACCATAATTACCAACGTCGTCGCCTGGAGTGCAACGATTCTGTTGGCGACTGGTCGACTCGGCTGGGGCCTTGGGCTCGCTGTGCTTGTCGGAGTTCTCGACGGCCTGGATGGCAAACAAGCGCGCGTAAAAGTCGAGACCAGCAAACGGGGCAAATTAGAGCATTGGTTCGACGCAATTTTCGAGGTCTCATGGTGGATAGCATTTGCCTACTATCTTCAACACTCCGGCCGGTTACCCGACGCATTCCGCTATCTCGCCTTGCTGCTTATTGCCCAAGGGATTGATGGAATGATAAAATCGGGAGTTCGTTACGTGTCTGGGCGGTCGATCGAGGAGTTGGGAACGTTCGAACGGTTCCTGCATTTCGTCAGCGGACGCCGGAATGTTTTCGTCTGGCTACTAACGATCGGATTTCTTCTTGGAGCGCCGACCAGAGCCTTCGTCTTCATGACGTGGTTGGCTGTGGCAACGGTAATCTTGCATCTGCCGCGCGCGATTGGCGTGTTTTCGCGGTTTCGAAAAGCCGGGAGGCCACAGCCTTAAAGGCTCTTCCGATAAATCCGGTAGGTCTTGTAACGCTTCGCACCCATCGCTTCGATGAAGCGATTCACCATCACGTTGTCCTCCAGCGTCATGCTGAGTTCGCCGGTAAAACCGCGTCGAAAAGCTTCATCCATTAACCGGAGGACCAGCATCTCGGCGATGCCGGCTCGCCGATAATCTCTAACCACGCCCAGAGCAATGAGCCGCCCAGTCCGGGCCTTCTTGAGATGATAGAGCAATTTCAGCAACCCAATTGGCAAACCAAATGTGGTTAGTCTGCCATTTAGCTTACGCAAAGCCACGTTGACATCCGGCACACCAATCACGAACCCAATCGGGCGTTCGCCGACTTCGGCGATGAGAGTCGCCTCCGACACGATTAGGGGCTTGAGTTCGTGTGCCATGTGTTCGGCTTCGGCTTCGGTAAATGGAACGAATCCCCAATTTTTTTCCCAAGCCTGGTTGTAAATGTCTCTGATCCGCTGTCCCTCTGCGGCAATCTGCTTCAGATCGATCGGACGAATCGTGACCTTCTCCTTGCGCGCGCGCGCTTGAGCGATCTTTCGCAGCCGTGCCGCTGGCTCGGGGTATTCCGAAAACCACCACGCATACCAGTCTTTCGCTTTGGAGAATCCGCAGCTTTCAATCAGTGGCGCGTAATACGGCGGGTTGTGCGCGGTCAACAGCGTAGGCGGATGCTGGAATCCGTGGATCAGGAGAGCGCAGACGTAGTTGGTGGAATAATCGATTGGGCCCATGACCTCGTTTCGGCCTTTTCCCCGAAGCCAGCCGCTGGCTGCTCGAAATAAAGCCTCAGCCACGTCGTGATCATCGATGGATTCGAACATTCCGAAGCAACCGACATTCATCTCATGGAGTTTGTTATAGTTCGGATCGTCGCTCGCCATAATCCGGCCGACAATTTCCCCATTCCGTCTGGCGAGAAATAATGCGGCATCGCCATGGCCATAAAACGGATGTTTATCTCGATTGAGAAAGGCTTTCCGCTCGAGGATCAACGGCGGCACCCACGCCGGATCGTTCTGATAAATTTGCCATTGAAACTTTATGAACGCATCGCGGTCGGCGGCCGAGTCAACGCGTGAAACTTGAACGGACATCAAGTGACGACGGCCGCTTCCGGCTGCATGATATCTTCGACTAACGACTGCGACATATTCTCCTGGCGGACGATCAGAAAGAGAAGCAGCAGATTTAGAACACTGACTTCGAGCCAGAAAAACCACGACGCCCGGTCGATGATCAGAAAAAGAAAAAGAAAGAACATCCGGGTATTTGTCATCAACAATCCCCACCACCGTAGCATTGGCCGCGCATTTTCCCGATAATGTCGACGCAAATCCAGCGGTACTTCAGCCGGAAATTCATGTTCGGCGACGTCCCGCAAACGACGCAACCGCGGGGAAAGAACTTCCTGTTGCCAGGTAAAGTTGATGTAAAGGGCCATCAGGAACTTCTGCCACGGATCAGTCCGCCATCGCAAACGCCTGAACTCATGCCTTAAGGTCGCGGAGGAATCCCAATCCGCGCGGGCGCGACCCTTAACAAAAAACAGGTAGGCGTTTCGAAAGTAATCAGCTGACGCGCCTTGGGCAGCGTGACTAAGTCCGGCGGCGAGCACGAGTAAGGCAATCGACGGTGATGCACCTTCGGCCAGGCAACGCAGTCCGAGATGCACATAGATGCTCAGAAAAATCAGGTGATCGAATAGACTATCGATCACTCTGCCGGTTCGGCTTTTTTGATTTAACAACCGAGCGAGCTGGCCGTCGGCATTGTCGAGCAAATTGGCAACTACATGAAACATCATACCGATGATGTTGATGCGCAGATCCCGATAGAAATACAAATGGCCAGCGAAGATGCCGAACACACCGCCAAGAAGTGTGACTCCAACTGGCGACACTCCGAGTTGCGCAAAAAGTTTCGCCAGTTGGAAACCGACCTTCCGATAAAAATAAAGATCGAGGATGCCCTCGGTCTCGCGCGCCTTGTAAGTGCCCTCCAGGGTAGAAATTGCCGGTTCAACCTGCTCGGACATTCGAAAAGCGGTCGCCAATCGCGTCAGGCGCTCTCAAGCGCAGCCGGAACGAGGGTATCGGCAAGAATGTTCAACGCTTCGTCGAGATCGGCACGGGTATGTTTCGCGGTGACACAGGCGCGGAAACAAACACGATTAAGCGGGACGGCCGGATAATCGACCGGAGCGACCCACAATCCGCGGCGCCTCAATTCGTGCCCAAGCCGGTACATTCGGCCGCGCTCTCCGATCACAATCGGCATGATGTAGGTCGTAGAATTTCCGGTATCGATCTCGAGACTGCGGAGCTGAGAATGAAAATACTCAGCATTCTCCCAAAGTTGTTTTCGCAATTCCGTTTGACGCCGACCGATTTCGAGCGCTTTCAGAATCGCCGCGACCACCACCGGCGGCAATGCGCAGGAGTAAACGTATGGATGAGCGTAAAAGCGCAGGTACTGAAGCGTTTCCTTTGAGCCAGCCACGAAACCGCCGAGGGCGCCGAACGCTTTTGAAAATGTACCGTAGATCAACGGAATGCGATCCTCTACTCCAAACTTTTCCGCAGCGCCGCGGCCGTTTTCGCCACACGCGAGGATCGAGTGCGCTTCATCCACGAACACGCTCGCGCCGTGAGATTGAGCAATGTCCATCAATTCTCTAAGATTGCCGAAATCACCGTCCATCGAATAAATACCTTCGACAATCACAAGCCGTCGCCGTCCCTGATGACGACTCAACGCGACATCAAGCGACGCGGGGTCGTTATGCTCAAACTTCTCGGTCCGGCAGCGTGATAAAATTGCGCCGTCGCGCAAACTCAGGTGCGATCGATTGTCGAGGATTGCGACATCGGATTTGCGGAGAAGCCCGGAGATCGTACCAAGCGCGCCGCCAAAACCGCTGTTGAAAAGCATGGCGTCTTCGCGACCTAAAAAATCTGCGACCTCGCGCTCCAGCTCGCGATGAAGATCGGTCATCCCGGACAACATCGGAGCGCCGCAGGCGCCGACCCCGTATTCGCGCAAGCCAACATGAGCCGCGGCGACTACATCAGGATGATTTGCCAGACCGAGGTAGTTATAGGAACAAAGATTGATGACGGACTGCGGTTTGCCGTCGTATTCGATAGTGGTGCGCGCGTCGGCCGTGGAAAGCATTTCCGGCTCATATAGTTCACCGGCCCGCCCGCTATCGCGCACCCATTTGGTAAATGTGGGCGGAGCCTGAAGAGGATCCTGCGTTTCTTTTGCTAGGAAGTTGCTGAGACTGAGTTTGAATGGATCTTGGTTCATTCCTTATGGGGACCGGTCACTTTCGCGACCCTTCCATATCGGGGCATCTACTTTACGTCGGGCAACCAAAACGACAAGAGCTAAAGTGACCTAGAGGCTGTGTCCTACTTGCGACTCGTGCCGAAAACGTAGTCCCACAGCGGCGAGCTGACGCCGTAGCCGGCATGATCGTCCTGATAATGGTGCCGCAGATGATACTGCTTCAACCACCTCCAGACGCCACCGTTCATGGCGAAATGGTGAGTCGCGTAATGGATTGTGTCGTAACAGACATACCCAAAGCCGAAGCCGGCCAGCGCCGCCGGGGCGAACCGGCCCAGTGTCAGGATAAATACGACATAGAAAACCACCGCCAACGGAACGCTGATAATGGGCGGCATAACCAGTCGGGTCGCATCATTCGGATAATCGTGATGCACTCCATGCATGATGAAGTGAACCAGTTTGCCCACCCGCGTTTTCGGTTGGTAATGAAAAACATAGCGATGAATCAAGTATTCCAGCAGCGTCCAGGTCAGAACGCCGATCACGAAAAATCCGAGCACTGTCAGGAACGACAAACCTTTCTGCACAAACGCGAGGTAAAGCATTAAGGCAATGATCGGCCCGTAAAGAATTACCGGGGTCGCCGGATGCACATGCGAGAAAAATTCCATGAAATTGCTCTCGAACATCCGGACCGTTTCGTTCTTGTTGGAAACGAACAACTTGTTCATGACCTGCTAGACCTTAACAACTTCGGACTCAGAATAAAACGTATCGGCATTCGACGGACTAACCGCAACGGTTGTCCGGCTTGCCGCTGGTTCCCTCGTTCGTTCGATCCTCGAAAACAGAGTGTAGCGCTTGTCGAAAATGAATTGGAAAAGGAGACGTGTCCACGAGGAGTGAAACTTGAGGTTATCGTAAAACTCCGGCGCCATTGCCTTGAGTTTCGGCAAATTATTCCACGGAATCGACGGCAGATCATGGTGCTCGTTGTGGTAACCCATGTTCAGGCATAACCGGTTGATCGGGCCGTAGTAGCTGTAAGTCTCCTGGTCCGGATCGTTTGTATAATGCTCCTGGATCCAACGCGCGCCGACCGGGTGCAAACCGATCGAAAGGAAAAACGAAAACACGAGGTAGAGAAATCCTGCCCAGCCGCAGAAATATACGACCACCACATCGTATGCCGCCGCGCAAACAAGATTAAGAACGAACCACCGGTCGCGCATGGTAATCGCCTTCAGACGAGGGGGCCGGGTGAGCTGAAAAAAAGGAAAGAGCATCAACCAAAGCGCCTTTCGGTACCAAACGTTGCCAACCAGCCGCGCCTCCCAATAGTTGGCGAGATCGGCATCGTGCTCGTAGTCACCCTGGTGCGAATGATGTTTTAGATGATAAACGCGGAACCCCATTGCGCCGGCCGTCAGATTGGGCAAATCGGCCAGGATCGCTACTAAAATGTTCCGGCTTTTTCGCCGGAAGATGAGATTATGCGTCGCATCGTGGATGATGACGTAGTTGGCGTGGTTGGCGAAGGCGCCCACGAAATATGCGATGATTAGGCTAAGCCACCAGTAATGGATCCCGAGCTTGCCCATCGCAAAAGCGATCCCGGTTTGAAAGACAACAATCGACAACGCGAGCAACGCGGTCCAGGGATTGCGCTCCATTAACTGGCGAATCTCGGGATGGGCCTTAAGTAGCGCCCGAGCTCGGCCCAGGTGGGGGTGCTCGGTTCCGGATTGGTAGAAGGACGCGCGCATTTGGCGAGAACGAACTCTAATGGAATACGCGACGTCTTTCAACGCTTTGAGAATGTGGCCTCACCGACCAAAGCGCAGACGCCACGGCTTCAACGCCGACTCGAAGACGACCTCACGGGACATCTTCGATTGGCCTTCCCGTCGATCGACAAAGGTAATCGGCAACTCGACGATTCGCAGACCCGCGCGCTCCGCTCGAAAAATGGTTTCGACCAAAAAAGCGTAACCTTCTGCTGTGATCGGGGTTTCGAGTAGAGATTGCAAAGCGCTCCGGCTGTAGCATCGAAAACCGCTCGTGCTATCGCGAACTTTTATGCCGGTAATTTTACGAACGTACCGATTCGCGAACCGGCTGAGCAACCGTCGGCGCAACGGCCAGTTTGCAACCCCGCCGCCGGAGCAGTAACGGGAGCCAATAGCGACATCTGCGGTGCGCGTCGCTTCGATTAGCGCCGGCACCATGTGCGGTGCATGCGAAAAGTCGGCATCGAGTTGAACGAGGCGGCCATAATTCCGAGCATCGGCCGCGCGATAACCGTCCAGCAAACTGCGACCGTAGCCACGGGAAGCCGTTCGACGAAGAATTGAAAACCGCGGATTCGCCCCGAATAATTTCTCGGCATGGTCGGCTGTTTTGTCCGGCGAGTCGTCGTCAACGAGCAAAATGTCCGCTTCAGGCGCGACTTTCAATAATTCGGGAACAAGCGTGGCGACATTTTCCCGCTCGTTATAAGTCGGAACGACAATAAGCGTTCGACCAGTTTCCATTGTGAGATTGGCGACCCTAACGGGATTGGAAACCAATTGCCAGATTTCGCGAAAATGCGCATTCGCGCAGAATTACGCGCTTCTCGTGTTCAAATTTCTCCGAAAATTTTTAACTGTCGGATTTCCGCGCGCTCAAACCGGTCCCGCGCTGGAATCAGAATCGTCGCTGAAATTGCATCCCCAGTCGGCTTAGGTCACGCTTTCGGTACAGGGGTGGCGCTTGGTTGAGACTGTTTGGGCTTTTGAACCAGCGTTTCGAGCTTTGCTTTCAACTCTTTCGTATTCAACTCCTTTGGCACATGGCTGATGTACATTGATTGCCCTATCATTGGGGTTTTAATCTCCGGCGCCACCAACGGTTGATCGTTGAGCATTAGGAGAAGGCGCGATCCAAGATGCGCAGACGTAAGCTTGTTTAGCGCCGCTGCGTCTTTCGCGGACAAATGAAGTTGGAGTGATCGCGGGTCTTCAGTGGGCGATGGCTTCCCGCCATCCGGTTTCGGGTCGCCCGGCCGCAATCCAAACGCTACATTCTCGAGTTGAGAAATTATCAGATCCGGTTTGTCGCTAATGTAGCCGAGCTTCGGAAACATAGGGAAGTCGGCCGCGTGCAGTCCGGCTCCGGGCCCTTTTGCGGCAATGTAAACCCTCAGTAGCGGCTGGTCGGCCGCATGCACGACGAGCCACGCCGACGACATCCAAGCAATTACCAGTGCGCGTTTCATTTGTGAGAAAAACTGCCCTATCGCT